>JBHEOJ010000041.1:0-15325 GCA_046260855.1 Thioalkalivibrio sp. | reverse complement strand
CCCCTGGCGCATCCACGCCTCATTGAACAGGTGGAACTGCCGCGGGCATCCGAGACGGATTTCCGCATCCTTGCCAGCGATGCCGGTGCGCCTCCGCGCGTCCACATCCCGCCGGATTTCTTCACCTGCGATGACTGTCTGCGCGAACTGGCCGATCCCGGTGCTCGCCGTTATCGCTATCCGTTCATCAACTGCACACAGTGCGGCCCCCGCTACACCTTGATCCGGGCGCTGCCCTATGACCGGGCCAACACAGCCATGGTGGGGTTTGTGCTGTGCGCGGCCTGCCGCACGGAGTACCAGTCACCCGCGGACCGGCGCTTCCACGCCGAGCCCCTGGCCTGTCCGGTCTGCGGACCCGCGCTGACATTCAAGGCAGGCGATGACGAGATCGTCGGCAACGAGGCGGCCCTGAGCGCCTGCGTCTCTGCCTTGAAGGCGGGTCGCATCGTGGCGGTGAAGGGCGTGGGCGGTTACCACCTGCTGTGCGATGCCCGTGATCCCACCGTGGTCGCTCGCCTGCGTGAACACAAGCACCGTCCCCACAAGCCGCTGGCGGTGCTGTTCCCCTGGTCGGGTGATGACGGGCTGGAAGCGGTACGAGTGCATGCGGCGCCTACGGTACAGGAGGCCCGGTTACTGACCAGCGCCGAGCGCCCCATCGTCCTGGTGCGCCTCATGGCCGATCAATGTCTCGCCGGGGGCATCGCGCCGGGACTGGATGAGGTGGGTGCCATGCTCCCCTACAGCCCACTGCATCATCTGCTCAGCAAGGACTTCGGTGCCCCCTTGGTGGCCACCTCGGCGAACCGTTCCGGCGAACCCGTGTTCACCGAGGCCCTGGACGTGGAGTCAACACTTACCACAGTGGCCGATGCCTTCCTGCACCACGACCGGCCCATCGTGCGGCCCGCCGACGACAGCGTCATGCGCATGATCGGCGGGCGTGGGCGGCGCCTGCGCATCGGCCGTGGCCAGGCGCCCCTGGAACTGGAGCTAACGCAGCGCGTCGAGCGACCAACACTCGCTGTAGGCGGGCACATCAAGAACACCATCGCCCTTGCCTGGGAGGATCGGCTGGTGATCTCGCCCCACATCGGTGAACTGGACAGCCCGCGCAGCATTGAGGTGTTCGAACAGGTGATCGGCGATCTGTGCGACCTTTACCGGGTCACGCCAGAACGCCTGCTGCACGACGCCCATCCCGGCTACGGTTCCACCCGCTGGGCGAAGCGACATGCCGAACGCTACGGACTCCAATTGCAGTCGGTATTTCACCATCGCGCCCACGCGGCGATGCTGGCCGGCGAATACCCGCAGGTCAGCCGCTGGCTGGTGTTCACCTGGGACGGCACAGGCCTTGGCGAGGACGGCACGATCTGGGGCGGCGAGGCCCTGCTGGGTATGCCCGGGCACTGGCAACGGGTGGCGAGCCTGCGGCCCTTCCGGCTGCCCGGGGGAGAGAAGGCAGGTCGTGAGCCCTGGCGTTCTGCGGCTGCGCTCGCCTGGGAGACGGGCTGGGATTGGCAACCGGTGGGGCTGGATGTCTCCCTTGCGCGCCAGGCCTGGGAGCGGCATGTGAACGCGCCGGTAAGCACGGCGGTGGGCCGAGTGTTCGATGCCTGCGCGGCACTTTGTGGTGTGATGCAGCAGACCAGCTACGAGGCCCAGGCGCCGATGGTCTGGGAGGCCTTGTGCCGGGGCGCTCCGTCATTGTCTGAGGTGCAGTCCTTGCCGCTTGAACAAGATGCCACAGGACTCTGGCGCATGGACTGGTCACCCCTGGTGGTGCTCATGCTCGACGGGCATCGCTCAGTGGCCGAGCGCAGCCATCTGATGCACGACATGCTGGCGGAGAGCCTGGTGGCACAGGCGATGCAGTTGCGGGAAGTTCATGGCGAGTTCACGGTAGGCCTGAGTGGCGGGGTGTTTCTCAACCGGATGCTGGTGGAGCGCGTGATGCAGCGGCTCGAGTTACGGGGCTTTACCGTGCACCTGCCCGAACAGGTCCCCTACAATGACGCGGGCCTGAGTTACGGCCAGATCATCGAATCTGTTTTCACCACACAAGCGTAAGGGCGGGCATGGCACAGCGACGCATCACCCTGGCCCACGGCAATGGCGGGCGCTTCATGCGGGAACTCATCGACGAGACCTTCGCCCGCCATCTCAACGACGGTCAGCTGGACACCCATATGGACGCCGCCCACCTGAATCTCTCGGGCGACCTGCTGTTCACCACCGATGGCTTCACCGTCAAGCCCCTGGAGTTTCCCGGCGGCAGCATCGGGTCCCTGGCCGTACACGGCACCGTCAATGATCTCGCCGTGGCCGGCGCCATCCCCAAGGTACTATCGCTGAACGTGTTCATTGAGGAAGGGCTCGAGTTCGCGCAGCTGGATCGCATCGTCGCGGATCTGGCCCGGGCCGCGCGGGACTGCGGTGTTCAGATAGTGGCCGGGGACACCAAGGTGCTGCCCCATGGTGAGTGCAGCGGCCTGTATCTGGCCACCAGCGGCATCGGCGTGCGTGCCACCCCCGGCGTGCTGAGTCTCGGCAACATCCGGCCTGGCGATGCATTGCTGGTGAACGGTTCGGTGGGCGATCACGGCACCGCCGTGCTGCTCGCTCGAGAGCAGTTTGGTCTGCGCGGTGATCTGCAGTCGGATGCCGCGAGCGTCCTGCCTTATGCACAGGCCCTGTTCGATCTGCCGGGCCTGCGATTCATGCGCGATCCCACCCGGGGTGGGCTGGCCACCGTGGCCCACGAGATTGCCATTGCCTGTGGGCTCACCGTTCGTCTGCGCGAGGCCGCCATCCCAGTGAAGGACCCGGTGCGTGCCGTGTGCGAGATGCTCGGATACGACCCGTATTATCTTGCGTGCGAGGGTCGCGTGGTTGCGGTCGTCGCGCAGGATGCGGTGGAAGATGTGCTTGCACGTTGGCGCGGCATCGAGGGCAGTGAAGCGGCGCTCATCGGGAGGGTGGAGGGGTGCGATTCGCGGGTCGTCCTCGAGACGGAACTCGGCGGTGAGCGTTATCTCGATGAACTGGAAGATGATCCGTTGCCGCGGATCTGCTGAGAGGCGCTGATTACCACAGAGGTCACAGAGGGCACAGAGAAAAAAGCGTTCTCTCGCAAAGACGCGAAGCACGCAAAGAAAGCTGATCATCATAGGGCACCCCATGGGCGCCACCGAAGCCTGATCGGGGGCGAATCGGCGTCCACGGCCCGCCCTATGATCTTTGTTGCCACAGAGGACACAGAGAAAAAGACCGGTCTCTCGCAAAGACGCCAAGACGCAAAGAAAGAATTTGTTGATCGGAAATCTCTTGGCGTCTCTGCGTCTTTGCGAGAACAAATGATTTTCTTCCCTCTGTGTTCTCTGTGCTAAAACGCCTTTCAGAAACACCCATCACCGCGGCCTATAGCTGAACTTCTGTCCGCCGATGCTTGCCTCGTACATGAGGCCGCCCTTGGCCACGGTGAATACGGCCATGCCTCGGTAGTAGTTGCCCACGGTGGTTGCGTGGCGTTGGGTGCCGCTCGCCCCGGCGGAGGCACCGCTGGTGCCGGCACCAGCCGAGGCACCAGCGGTGATGGCCACGGCAGAGGCCTGGGCGCCGAATTCGAAGTTGCCACCGGTGAATTCCCTCAAGGCCCGTTCGTCCTCGAAGAAGATGATCTGGCTGTAGGCCTGGCCGCCGAGCTGGAAGCCGATGGTGACCTGGGTCATGTTCGTGTCGCCCACGTGACGGCCCTGTTCATAGACCCGCCCCTCGCCATAGGCGCCGCCGAGCACGATGCCTGCCTTGCCGATGGTGGGGAACACCGCGTAGCCATAGGCGTTGTCGAAGAAGGCTCGGGATTCCCCGGCATCACGGAAGACCTGCAGGGTGTTTTCATAACTGTCGGCCCAGGTCTGGCCGAAGGGTAGTAGTAAAAGGCTCAGAGACAGGATGAGGAATCGGGTGGTTTTCATGTGGGCTCCAGTCCGTAGCGAACATGTGGTAGGGATAGTGTCCAGATTATATTGATCCCCGGTATCTGCTTGCGGTTCCCGAATCACACTTCCTGGTCTTGGTTATCCCAGGTGCCCCGGCGACACAACACTGCCATGGCGCAGTGCCGGCAGGCCTTCTCATCGCCCCAGGCGGGCATGGGGCTGTTGCCCTGACGCAGCCGCTCGACCATCCCCAGCAGGCGTTCGCCCACGGCGTCACGAAGCCGGGCAAGTTCCTCGCCTTCCAGGGCCGCGCCGGGTTTGACCTGATCCTTGTCCAGTTGCAGGTATTCCACTCGCTGGCTGTCCTCGATGAGCAGGGCATAGGTGGGTAACTGCACGGCCTCGCCGGCGTCCACCTCCTGTTGTTTGGGCGGCGTGCCAGTCTTGTAGTCGATCACCCCGGGGCCGTCGACACCACGGTCCACCCGGTCCAGCCGGCCCTTGAGGGTGATGCCCGGGGACAGTGCCACTTCCCGGGCCAGCTCGGTGTCCTGGACCTGCCAGGCAGCGGCCCGTTCCACGGCCCAGTCCATGTAGGCTGGGATGAGCGTGCGCCAGCGGGCGAGCCAGCCCCGGTGCATGAAGTTGTCTTCCAGGTCCTGGTGGAACACCGCCTCGCTGATGGTCTCCAGCAGTCTTTCGGCCTCATCCCGGCTGGTCGCGTTCAGCGGACCCTCCCAGGGGCCGGGCAGCTTGCGGGCGCCGCCATGGAAGGCCTGCAGACACAGGTGCACACGCTCACCGTAATCGGCCTTGCTCAGGGCCTCGGCCAGCTCCTCCGGCGGCGCAAGCCCCAGCCCTCTGGCGGCATAGAAACGGTAGGGACAGTCGATCAGGTCCTGGTGGGCGCTGGCGGAAAGCCTGCCGGGTAATCGTGCCGTTGGCAGTGGTGGCGCGGGGCGTTGCTCCGGTGGCGGCAGGGCAGCGGTATCCGGGCTTTGCACCATGGCACCCTCCTGATCCAGCCAGGCCTCCAGGTCCGGGGCCCCGAGCCCACAGTTCCAGGCCAGGCGGTGAAAGGCGTCGATCAGCTCCACCCAGGGGGCGGGTCGTTGGGGGCCGCCGTCGCGCTCCCGCTGCCAGGTGATCAGTACCTGGGGGGCGGCCTCGAGCAGTCGACGGAAACGGCCCCGCTGGCGGGTCACCCGTTGGCGCCAGGATTCCAGTCCCAGGGCGTGGCGCACCCCATCGTTGAACAGGGCGCGCACCGGCTCATGGCCCGGCAGGTGTTCGCCGTCGGCAGCGGCGATCACCAGGACATCGAAACGGGCCAGGGCGGTCTCCCCCAGGCTCAGCAGGCGCACCGGTGCCGGCCGGGGATGGGGGCGAAAGTGTCGGGTCTCCAGCACCCGGCCCAGCCAGGTACGAAATTCCCGCCAGTCCATGACCAGGGGACGTTCGGCCAGGTCCGTTTCCATGGCGCCCAGTTCATCCAGCAGACGCCGTCCCGCCGGATCACCGTTCAGTGCATCCAGCATGCCCAGACGCATGAGGCTTTCCCGCAGGGCGGCGATGTGTTCCCGGGCCGGCCGGCCCGGGGCTGTGATCAGGGGCAGCAGAGGGGCGGCGGCGTTGTCCAGATCGTCCAGCAATCGGCCCACGGCGAGACTGATGCGCTCTCCGGCGGAGCCGAGACGCTGGGCGCGTTGCTTGAGGTGTGTGCGCATGCGCTGCAGATTGCGCGGCACGTTTTCCCGCAGCATCACATCCAGTTCGAGCCGATACACCGCGAACAGGCGTTCATCCCGGTCCTGGCCCATGAATACGAAACTGGACTTGAGCACGTCCATGAGAGGTTGATACTCGAAGTCCTCCTCCAGCGCCTCCAGCCAGCGTTCCAGGGCGGCGGCGGCGCGTGTCGTGGAGAGTGCCCAACCGCCCGGGTCGTCGAGATCGATGCCGGCCCGTTCCAACAGTGCCCGCAGGCGCCTGGCCAGGCGGCGGTCGTCGGTGATCACGCCAATGCGCCGGTGGCCTTCCAGCAGCCAGGCGCGGATGCGGATATCCAGGGCCTGGGCCTGGGCCTCGGCATCCTCGGCGGGAAGCAGCGCCAGGCGATCACGGGCAGGGCTGTCCGGGTGTGCCCGGGCGAAGTCCAGGGCACGTTCACGTAAGGGCGGGCCATCGGTGCGAAACACCTGGTCCAGGAAATCGCCGAAGGGGGAGCCGGCATCCCGAGCTTCAGGGTCTGCCTGGGGGAGGCCTGGGGGTGTCGGGCTGTCCACCAGCCACAGGGCACGGCCGTCATGGGCCAGGCTTGTCAGCAGGGCGGCTTCGGCGGGCAGGACCTCGTCATAGCCGGCCACGTACAGCGTGTTGGGGAGGATCCTTTCAGGCGCCAGGGCCGCCAAGGCCCGCAGGTAGCGGGCGTCCGGATCCTCCTGTCCCTCGGCATACTGTTGTGCCAGCCAGGCGTGCCAGAGGGTATGGACCATGCGGGCCTCCCGGCCCAGGGGTTCCAGGCAGCTGGCGTTGTCATCGCCCAGTCCGTAGGCATCGCGCAACTGTTGCACAAAGCGCTCGTATTCCGGTGGCGGTGTGGCGCCGCCCAGGGTCAGTTCCCGGAAGAGTTCCAGCAGGGTGTCCACCAGGCGCCAGGGGTCATGGCGGCCGAACAGCTCAGGATGTTCCCGCAGGGCCTCGAACAGCAGCAGTTCCCGGCCATGGGCGCCGAGCACCGGGGTCTCGCCGGTGGGCAGGTGTTCCATGAGCCAGTGGCGCAGGGAGGTGAGGCGCGGACCGAGCAGGGCCTCGAAGCCCGCACTTTGGGCGGCAGCGAGCAGTTCCCGGCGCAGCCTGGCATCCCCGTGGGCCCCGGGACGCAGCACGCTGACGTGGGTTAGGTCGGGGAGCCGGGCGTGGTGATCCCGGATGATGCGCCGGGCGAGCCAGGCCAGGGGGTCCGTACCGGCCGGCGCAGCGGCGATCCGGGCGTCCTGTCCCGGCGCCATGTTCAGCGTTCCAGGTACTGGAGCTTATCCGGCTTGCCGTCCCAGTCCTCGGCGTCGGCGGGCGCTTCCTTGCGGGTGGTGATTACCGGCCACTGGCGCGAAAGCTCCGCGTTGAGTTCCAGGAAGTCTTCCTGGCCCTCGGGCACGTCATCCTCGGGCACGATGGCCTCCGCAGGGCACTCGGGCTCGCACAGGGTGCAGTCAATGCATTCCTCGGGGTCGATCACCAGGAAGTTGGGCCCCTCGTGGAAACAGTCCACGGGGCAGACCTCCACGCAGTCGGTATATTTGCACTTGATGCAGTTTTCGATGACGACGAATGTCATGGGCGTGCCTCTTCTGTATTTATGCCGCCAAGTGTATCGGCATGGGCGGCTGAATTCGAGAATGCCTTAGAAGTGGGAAGGGTGAATTGGGAAGTGGGAGGCAAGCGCCTTTAATTCCCACTTCCCAATTCACACTTCTTAATTTCCAAGAGCCGGTAGGCCGGATAAGCGCAGCGCATCCGGCATTTCTGCTTGGTTTACTGCTGAGGCAGTGGCCACGGTGGGCACGGATTGCCTTGATCTGGGGTGCCCGTGGGCGCTCAGGGTGACGCGGCGTGACCGGGTCACTGCGCGCCGGATGCGCTGCGCTTATCCGGCCTACCGCAACAACGCCCTGAGGCGGTACAGGGCCTCCAGGGCCTCCCGGGGGGAGAGGCTGTCCGGGTCCAGATCGGCGATGGCCTCGTGCAGGGCCTCGGCGGCGGGGTCGGGGGCCGGCGCGCTTGCGGGGGGAGCGAACAGGCCCAGCTGCGGTTCCTGGGGGTTTGTGGAAAGGTTCTGGCGCTCCAGTTCCGCCAGGCGCTGGCGGGCCTTACGGATCACGGCGGCGGGTACACCGGCCAGGGCCGCCACGTGCAGGCCGTAGCTCTGGTTGGCGGGGCCTTCCTTTACCGCGTGCAGGAACACGATCCGGTTGCCGTGCTCCACCGCGTCGATGTGCACGTTGGCGATGGTCTCATGTTGCTCGGCCAGGGCGGTGAGCTCGAAGTAGTGGGTGGCGAATAGGGTGAAGGCCCGGTTGTGCCGGGCCAGGTGCTCAGCGCAGGCCCAGGCCAGGGACAGGCCGTCGAAGGTGGAGGTGCCCCGGCCGATCTCGTCCATGAGCACCAGGCTGTGCTCGGTGGCGTTGTTGAGGATGTTGGCCGCCTCGGTCATTTCCACCATGAAGGTGGAGCGTCCGGAGGCCAGGTCATCCGCTGCGCCGATGCGGGTGAAGATACGATCCACGGGGCCGATCACCGCCCGGCTCGCGGGCACGAAACTGCCCAGGTGGGCCATGAGCACGATGAGCGCCGCCTGGCGCATGTAGGTGGACTTGCCGCCCATGTTGGGGCCGGTGATCACCAGCATGCGCCGCTCATCCTCCAGGCGCAGGCCGTTGGCCACGAAGGGTTCGTCCAGGACCCGTTCCACCACCGGGTGTCGGCCGTCCTCGATGATCACGCCGGGGGTGTCAGTCATCTCCGGGGCCGTGTAGCCCAGGGTATCGGCTCGTTCGGCGAAGTTGGCCAGCACGTCCAGTTCCGCCAGGGCCTCTGCCGTGCGCTGCAGGCCGGGCAGGGGTTCCAGCAGGACCTGCAACAGGGCCTCGTAGAGGGCCTTCTCCCGCGCCAGGGCCCGTTCCCGGGCGGACAGCACCTTGTCCTCGAAGCTTTTCAGCTCAGGGGTGATGAAGCGCTCGGCGCCCTTAAGGGTCTGGCGCCGGGTGTAGTCATCGGGGGCCTTGTCCGCCTGGCCGCGGCTGATCTCGATGTAGTAGCCGTGCACCCGGTTGTAGGCCACCTTGAGGTGGTTGATGCCGGTGCGCGCCCGTTCCCGGGCCTCCAGGTCCACCAGGAACTGGTCGGCGTTCTCGGACAGGGCGCGCAACTCGTCCAGTTCCGGATCGTAGCCCGGGGCGATGACGCCGCCGTCGCGGATCAGCACCGGGGGTTGTTCGATCACGGCCCGGGTGAGCAGGTCCACCACGTCGGGGTGTTCGCCTGCAGCCCCGGTCAGGGCCTGCAGGCGGGGCGAGGCCAGGGGCGCCAGCCGGGACTGCAGCTCCGGCAGGGCGGCAAGTGAGTCGCGCAGGGTGACCAGGTCCCGGGGCCGGGCAGAGCCTAAGGCCACCCGGGACAGGATGCGCTCCAGGTCGCCGATGCGCCGCAGGCCGTCGTGCAGGTCCCGGTAGCTGCGATTGTCCAGCAGTTGCGCCACGGCCCCGTGGCGGGCCTTGAGCGCCTCACGTTGGCGCAGGGGCTGGTGGATCCAGCGTGACAGCAGGCGGCTGCCCATGGCGGTGGCGGTCTCGTCCAGGACGTCCGCCAGGGTGTGTTCGCGGCCGCCGGCCAGGTTCTGGGTCAGCTCCAGGTTACGCCGGGTGGCAGCGTCCAGGATGATGCCGTCCTCGCGGCGTTCCACGCCCAGACCGTTGATATGGGGCAGGGCGCTCATCTGGGTGTCCTGCACGTATTGCAGCAGGGCGCCGGCCGCACCGATGCCTAGACTCAGGCCCTCGCAGCCGAAGCCGGCCAGGTCCCGGGTGGCGAAATGGCGCAGCAGCAGGGTTTGCGCCGCCTCGGTCTCGAAATGCCAGATCGGGCGATGGCGCGTCCCTGCTCGGCGGTTACCGGCGAGCACGAGGCCTTCGGGCAACAGCAGTTCGGCGGGGTTCAGGCGTTCCAGTTCCCCGGCCAGTGCCTCCGCGCCCTCAAGCTCCTGGAGCCGAAAGCGCCCGGTGCTCACGTCCAGGGCGGCGATGCCGTAACGGTCCTTGCGTCCGCACAGGGCCACCAGCAGATTCTCCCGGCGTTCCTCCAGCAGGGCCTCCTCGGTGACCGTGCCCGGGGTGACGATGCGCACCACCTTGCGTTCCACTGGCCCCTTGCTGGTGGCCGGATCGCCGATCTGCTCGCAGATGGCCACCGATTCCCCAAGGCGGATCAGCCGGCCCAGGTAGGCCTCCACCGCGTGGACCGGCACCCCGGCCATGGGGATGGGTTCGCCGCCGGACTGGCCGCGCCGGGTGAGGGTGATATCCAGGAGGCGGGCGGCGCGCACCGCGTCGTCGTAGAACAGCTCGTAGAAATCCCCCATGCGGTAGAACAGCAGGACGTCTGGGTGCTCGGCCTTGATGCGCAGGAACTGCTGCATCATGGGCGTGTGCTGGGGGGCAGGGGCTGCGTCAAGGGTGCGGGACATGGGCGGGGATTTTACGCACCTGAACCCGGCCAAGGCCACATGGCGGTGACTGGTGAGAACCTGGATCCGGACTATAGTCAGGAGAATATGAAGTCCTTGCGCGTGCTTCTTTCGGGGTCCGGCTATCAACATCCGTTGCGTGGCTCTGGATCGCTCCGCGATCTCGAAAATACATGATTATAATTTCGCATTATATTGATTTTATTAGGTATCCAATTGATTTGACGCACTTTTGGGTGCGTCGTTTTTGTTCTTGTGTCCAAAAACAGAAGGAGGTGTATGCATGACCACCTGGGTGATTGTTGCCGACGCCAGCCGCGCGCGCATCTTCAGCGCCGAGAAGTCTTTCAGCTCTCTGCAGGAGGTGGAGGACTTCAGCCACCCCGAGGGCCGCCTTCATGACCATGAGATCAACTCCGACCGACCCGGACGCAGCTTCGACAGCGCTGGGGACGGGCGCCATGCCATGGGCAAGGAGGTGCCCCCCAAGAAGCAGGAGACCGTGCGGTTCGCCAAGCTCCTATGTGATCGCTTGAACAATGCCCGGGCCAAGGGCGTGTTTGAGAAACTCTACATCGTGGCGGCCCCCGCCTTTCTGGGTACCATGCGCCAATGCATGAACAGCGTGACCCAGAAATCCATCGTCGGTGAGCTGGACAAGAACCTCACCACCCACGATCTCGACAGCATTCGCAACCATTTGCCCGATTTTCTGTGACGTTGACTCCAGAGGCATCCCGTCCCGCCTTCCCCCGCCGGACGGGATGCCGCAGAGTGTTCACGATACCAGCCGACGCGTCGTGCGCGGATATCTAGGGGAAAGATTCATGAGCCGTGACTACGAGGAAAAACGCGATTTCCACCGCATGCAGATCGACTGCGCGGTGCAGATCAGGGACATGGGCACGGGCGAGTCCGTCACTGCTGAAGGGCGCGATCTGAGTGCCCAGGGTTTTTCCTTCTATGCCGATCGCTCCTATCCCATGGGTGCGGTGCTGGAGGCCGTCGTCAGCCCCGAGCACGCCCTGGTGCGTCCACTGCATGCAGAACTGGAAGTGGTGCGTGTGGAGCCTGAGGGCCAGGGTTACCTGATCGGTGCCCAAATCCGGCGCATGATGGAGTGAGGCCTTGATCCCGGGGGATGACCGGCTTGCGCACCTGGCCGGGGAGGTCGGCCATGGGCTGGCCGCCGCCGGGCTCAGCCTGGTGAGCGCGGAGTCCTGTACCGGCGGCTGGATCGCCAAATTGCTGACGGATGTGCCTGGCAGCTCAGGCTGGTTCGAACGGGGTTTTGTCACCTACAGCAATGCCTCCAAGACCCAGCTGCTGGGTGTGCCGACAGAACTCATCGAAGGCCATGGTGCGGTGAGTGAGTCCACTGTGCGGGCTATGGCGGTGGGGGCCCTGGCCCACAGTCAGGGACAGATGAGTGTGGCCGTCAGCGGGATTGCCGGTCCTGGTGGCGGCAGTGCCGACAAGCCTGTGGGCACGGTCTGGCTGGCTTGGGCGGGTGTTGGCGGTGAGACCCGTGCAGAACGATTCCAGTTCTCCGGTGATCGGGACGCGGTGCGTCGCCAGGCGGTGGCGGCGGCCCTGGAAGGGGTGCTGCAGCGACTGGCACGCTGAAAAAAATCCACTAAGCTCACCGGTATCAAGGACACTCAATCTGCGTCATCGGTGAATCCGGCCAACAGACACAACTCAAGGCTCATGGACGAGACTGCTCACAACCCCCCGACCCCTTCCAGCCAACGCCTGTTCTTCGCCCTGTGGCCGGACGAGCCCGTGCGCAGGGCGCTGTTGCGCTGGCGCCAGGCCCTGCCGGATCCGGGCGGGCGCCCCGTGTCGGGTGGGGACCTGCACCTGACCCTGGCCTTCGCCGGTGCCGTGGATGGGGCCACAGGCATCTGCCTGGAGCAGGGGGCCAGCCATGTGCATGGAGTGCCCTTCGAACTGACCCTGGAGCGGGCCGGAGTCTTCCCCGGTGGACTGCTATGGACGGGGCCTGCAGACTGTCCGGCACCTCTCGATGCACTGGCCGGCTCCCTCTCCGGGCTGCTCCAGCGATGCGGCTTGAAGCCCGATCCGCGTCCATTCAAACCCCATGTGACCCTGATCCGGCGTGTACAACGCACACTTGGCGATCTGCCGCCGCCGGGAGTTCTCTGGCGGGTGGATCACTTCTGCCTGCTGCGTTCCCGGCCGGGTCGGGGCTATGAGGTCCTGAAGACCTATCCCCTATGTGGGCATGACGGAAGCTCGCTTTCGGAGTGCTCCGGTTCTATGGGATAATCCGAGGTTTGGTGTCGAGACGATGCCGCCAACACACCATCTTGAGTTTTGCGAGGAATGACCGTGGACGAAAACCGCAAGAAGGCCCTGTCCGCCGCACTTGGGCAGATCGAGCGTCAATTCGGCAAGGGTGCCGTGATGCGCATGGGCGACAGCACGGCGGTACGCGACGTGGAGTCCATCTCCACCGGTTCCCTGGCCCTGGATATCGCGCTCGGCATCGGCGGCCTGCCCAGGGGAAGGGTCGTGGAAATCTACGGGCCGGAGTCCTCGGGCAAGACCACGCTCACCCTGCAGGTGATCGCCGAATGCCAGAAGCTGGGCGGCACCGCGGCCTTCGTGGACGCCGAACACGCCCTGGACCCGGGCTATGCCGAGAAGCTGGGTGTCAACGTGGACGACCTGCTGGTCTCCCAGCCGGACACCGGCGAACAGGCCCTGGAGATTACCGACATGCTGGTGCGCTCCGGCGCCGTGGACGTGGTGGTGGTGGACTCCGTGGCTGCCCTCACGCCAAAGGCCGAGATCGAGGGTGAGATGGGTGATACCCACGTGGGCCTGCAGGCCCGTCTCATGTCCCAGGCCCTGCGCAAGCTCACCGCCAACATCAAGCGTTCCAACACCATGGTGATCTTCATCAACCAGATCCGCATGAAGATCGGCGTCATGTTCGGCAACCCGGAGACCACCACCGGCGGCAACGCGCTCAAATTCTACGCCTCTGTGCGTCTGGACATCCGCCGCATCGGCGCCATCAAGAAGGGCGACGAGGTGATCGGCAACGAGACCCGTGTGAAGGTGGTCAAGAACAAGGTGGCCCCGCCCTTCAAACAGGCGGAATTCGAAATTCTCTACGGCGAGGGTATCTCCCTGCTGGGCGAGATCATCGATATGGGCGTGAAGGACGGCCTCGTGGACAAGTCCGGCGCCTGGTACAGCTACAAGGGCGAACGCATCGGCCAGGGCAAGGACAACGCCCGCACCTTCCTCAGGGAACATCCGGAAATGGCCGATGACATCGAACGTCAGCTCCGCGAGAAGTATCTGCCCAAGCGTGGGGCGGCCAAGGCGGATGAGACGGATGAGGCGGAATCGGCCGAGGCCTGAGTCACCACCGTCCGACCCCTATGGCGATGCCATGCGGCTGCTGGTGCGCCGGGAGCACAGCCGGACGGAACTGCGACGCAAGCTCTCCCTCAAAGGACACGAGGGGGACGCCCTGGAGGCGGCCCTGGATAGACTGGCCGCCGAGAAGTTGCAGAGTGATACCCGTTTCGTGGAGATCTTTGTCCGCCACCGGGTCCAACAGGGCTATGGTCCCGTACGCATCGCAGGCGAACTGCGCGAACGGGGTGTGGACGAGCTTGAGGCCGAGGCGGGGCTGGATGCCGCCGAAGTGGACTGGCAGGAACTGGCCCAGGCCACAGCACTGCGGCGTTTCGGCGAGACACGCGCCGAGGATGCCCGGGAATGGGCCAAACGGGCCCGCTATCTTCAGTATCGGGGCTTTCCCGCCGACTTGGTGCGACGGGTGCTGAAAAGACATTGAACATCACGCTCTTGAATTGACCGCGGCAACGGACCGGAACCACAGACCCTTATGAAAAGCGCTGAACTTCGCACTAGCTTCCTCGAATACTTCAGGTCCAAGGGCCATGAGGTGGTGGCGTCGAGCCCGCTGATCCCGGCCAACGATCCGACCCTGTTGTTCACCAACGCGGGCATGGTGCAGTTCAAGGATGTCTTCCTGGGCCGCGAGCAACGCCCCTATGTGCGGGCCACCAGCTCCCAGCGTTGTGTGCGCGCCGGCGGCAAGCACAACGACCTGGAGAACGTGGGCTACACCGCCCGGCATCACACCTTCTTCGAGATGCTGGGTAACTTCAGCTTCGGTGACTACTTCAAGCATGACGCCATCCGCTACGCCTGGGAGTACCTGACCCAGGTGCTGAAACTCCCCGAGGACAAACTCTGGGTGACGGTGTACGAGGATGACGACGAGGCCGCCGATATCTGGCTCAAGGAGATCGGTGTCGACCCTGCACGCTTTTCTCGCATCGGCGCCTCCGACAACTTCTGGTCCATGGGAGATACCGGTCCCTGCGGTCCTTGCACCGAGATCTTCTTTGATCACGGCCCCGAGGTACCCGGTGGCCCCCCCGGCACCTCCGAGGCGGATGGTGATCGTTACATCGAGATCTGGAACCTGGTGTTCATGCAATACGACCGGGACAAGGACGGTAATCTCACGCCCCTGCCGAGCCCTTCCGTGGACACCGGCATGGGGCTGGAACGCCTGGCCGCCGTCATGCAGGGTGTGCATGCCAACTACGAGATCGACCTGTTCCAGAACCTGATTCGCGCCATCCGGGACATGGCGAAGGGTGCCGATCCCGCCAGCCCGTCCCTGCGGGTGATCGCCGACCATATCCGCTCCTGCAGTTTCCTGGTCACCGATGGTGTCATGCCTGCCAACGAGGGCCGCGGTTACGTGCTACGACGGATCATCCGCCGTGCGGCCCGTCATGGTCACAAGCTGGGCCTGAACGATGCCTTCTTCCACCGTCTGGTGGGTCCGCTGGTCACTGAGATGGGCGAGGCCTATCCGGAACTGGTCAAGGCCCAGCCCATGGTGGAACGGGTGCTGCGCCAGGAAGAGGAACGCTTTGCAGAGACCCTGGAGAAGGGTCTGCGCATCCTGGAAGAGGACATCGCCGGGCTCAAGGGTAGCGAGATCCCCGGCAAGACCATCTTCGTGCTCTATGACACCTACGGCTTCCCGGTGGATCTCACCGGCGACATCGCCCGTGAGCGGGGCCTGACTCTGGACATGAGCGGTTTCGAG
>JBHEOJ010000040.1:0-15696 GCA_046260855.1 Thioalkalivibrio sp. | reverse complement strand
CCCTGCCACTGGAACAGGTCGGTCCCCTCCAGGCGCTGCATGGGGGCGTCTCCCGCCTCCACCACGCAGGCCTCGGCGGCCTGAGGCAGGAAGGCGCGCACGATGGTCTTGCCCTTCACCTGATGCCAGCCCAGCACAGAGAAGGGATCATGATGACGCGCATCAAGAATCCGACGTATCTCCGATGGGATAATGTTTTCTTTCTGCACCGCCATTCTTGCGCCCCCGAGGCATTAGACCCTAACACCGCAGTCTAAATGTAATAGAATCGTAAACGAGGATGTGCATCATGCGAAGACACGCACCGGACATGCCTCGTTGTTTTTCCCGGCAGCTTAACACGCCGAAGATGACAGCATGCCGGATCACTGAAAGGAGTATTTACAGCCTATGAAAGCACAGTCCCAACGTTTCGTCAGTCGCATCACCCGGGATACCCTGGCGCTGATCCTGGCAGGCGGACGAGGCTCCCGTCTCAAGCAGCTCACCATGTGGCGGGCCAAGCCCGCAGTACCCTTTGGTGGCAAATTCCGCATCATCGATTTCCCGCTCTCCAACTGCATCAACTCCGGCATCCGCCAGGTGGGGGTGCTGACCCAGTACAAGGCCCACTCGCTGATTCAGCACATCCAGCGCGGCTGGGGCTTCCTGCGCGGTGAGTTCGGCGAGTTCATCGAGTTGCTGCCGGCGCAGCAGCGCATCGAGACCTCCTGGTATGAGGGCACGGCGGATGCGGTGTACCAGAACCTTGACATCATTCGCCAGCACGAGCCCAGTTATGTGCTCGTGCTGGCCGGTGACCACATCTACAAGATGGACTACGGCGATATGATCGCCTACCACGTGGAAAGCGGCGCAGACATGACCGTCGGCTGCCTGGAGGTGAGTCTCGAGGAGGCCCGGGCCTTTGGCGTCATGGCCGCGGACGAACAAGGCCGTGTGCGCGAGTTTGCCGAGAAGCCCGAGCACCCCGAGCCGATGCCCGGCCAGCCCGGCAGGGCGCTGGCCTCCATGGGCATCTACGTGTTCAACACCCAGTTCCTGTTCGAGCAGCTCATCAAGGATGCGGATACCCCGGGCTCCAGCCGCGACTTTGGCAAGGACATCATTCCCAGCGTGATCCAGCGCTATCGGGTGATGGCCTATCCCTTCCGGGATACCCAGACCAACACCCAGGCCTACTGGCGGGACGTGGGGACCATCGACTCCTACTGGGCCTCGAACCTGGAACTGATCGGCGTCACCCCGGAACTCAATCTCTACGACATGGACTGGCCCATCTGGACCTACCAGGAACAACTGCCCCCGGCGAAGTTCGTGTTCGACGATGAGGATCGGCGCGGTATGGCGGTGGATTCCATGGTCTCCGGCGGCTGCATCATCTCCGGCTCACTGGTGCAGCATTCCCTGCTGTTCTCCAATGTGTACGTGAACTCCTATGCCGAGGTGCACAATTCGGTGGTGCTGCCCAATGTGGAGGTGGGCCGCTATTGCCGCATCCACAAGGCGGTGATCGACAAGGGTTGTCGTATCCCCGAGGGTACGGTGATTGGCGAGAATCCCGAGGAGGATGCCCGCCGTTTCTACGTCTCCCCCGGTGGGGTGGTGGTAGTGACTCCGGAGATGCTGGGCAATATTTCTCATTATGTGCGCTGATTCGGCGCACAAGGCGCCTGGCGCGCCGCTCAAGGTGGTGTTGTGCTGGCATATGCACCAGCCACAGTACCGGGATGTGCAAAGCCGTCGCTACGCCTTGCCCTGGACCTACCTGCACGCCATCAAGGACTACGTGGACATGGCCGCTCACCTGGAGGCGATCCCGGCCGCCCGGGCGGTGGTGAACTTCGCGCCGGTGCTACTGGAGCAGATCGAGGACTACGCCCGGCAGGTCAGGGCGAACCTGGACCGGGGCGAGGAGATCCGAGACCGACTGCTGGCCGCCCTGGCCGCTGAGCGTTTCCCAGAGGATCCTGCGCAGCGCTTGCAGTTGGCCGAGTCCTGCCTCAAGGCGAACCAGAAACACCTGATCGAGGCCCACCCCCCGTTCCGCGCCCTGGCCCAGATGGTGCACTGGTTGCGGGAGCATCCGTCGGGGCTTGGTTACCAATCCGAGGGTTTTTTCGCCGATCTGCTCACCTGGTATCACCTGGCCTGGCTGGGGGAGACGGTGCGCCGCGCGGACCCCCGTGTTCAGGCCCTGATGGACAAGGCTCAGGGTTTTGACAAGCAAGACCGGCGCACCCTGTTGGGCATCATCGGCGAGATCCTTGAGACCGTGTTGCCCCGTTACCGGGCCCTGGCCGATGCAGGTCGGGTGGAACTGGCCTTCAGCCCCTACGCCCATCCCATCGTGCCCCTGCTGCTGGATCTGCGCGCCGCACGGGAGGCCTTGCCCGAGGCACCCCTGCCTATGGCCCGGGTCTACCCGGGGGGCGAGGAACGGGTGCGCTGGCACCTGCAGCGGGGACTCGAGGTCTTCGAACGACATTTCGGCCGCAGCCCCGTGGGTTGCTGGCCCTCGGAGGGCGGGCTGAGCAGCGCCACCGTGCGTCTGCTGTCAGAATTCGGCATCCGTTGGACCGCCAGCGGCGAGACCGTGCTGGCCAACAGCCTGCGCGAGGCCGATGCCCTGGAAGAGGGCGAGGATCGCCAGTGGCTGCATCGGCCCTACCGCCTGGATGACACCCAGACCTTGTGCTTTTTCAGGGACGACGGCCTGTCCGACGCCATCGGTTTCAAGTATGCCGACTGGCATGCCGACGATGCCGTGGGTGAGTTCATTCACCACCTGGAGAAGATCGCCGAACAGGGCGTGGCTGCGGACACTGTGGTGCCGGTGATTCTGGACGGTGAAAACGCCTGGGAGTACTACCCCGCCAATGGCTATCATTTCCTCACGGCCCTGTATGAACGCCTGTCGAGCCATCCTGGGATCGAACTGACCACCTTTAGCGCCTGTGCCGATCAGATCCAGGAGACTTGCAGCCTGTCCCGCCTGGTGGCTGGCAGCTGGGTGTATGGCACCTTCTCCACCTGGATCGGCGATGCGGACAAGAACCGCGGCTGGGAGATGCTCATCGAGGCCAAGACACGGCTCGACAGGGCAATCCGGGAAGGCCGTCTCGGCGGCGAGCGTCTAGAACTGGCCCTGGAACAACTGGCCATCTGCGAAGGCTCGGACTGGTGCTGGTGGTTCGGGGATTACAATCCGGCGGTGGCGGTCAGTGACTTTGAACGGCTCTACCGGCATCACCTCTCGGTGCTCTACGAACTCATGGACGAGCCGGTACCGGAAGCGCTTTCCAGGGTCTTTACCCATGGCGGCGGCGCGCCGGCCACCGGTGGCACCATGCGCCACGGCAGCGCCGGCCACGATTGAACGGAGTATCTGTGTCCAGTCATCCCAGTGAAGCAGGTTCCCCCCTAGATGCGCGCCGTGCCGGTGTGCTGCTGCACCCCAGCTCCCTGCCAGGCCCCGGCGATGTGGGTGCCCTGGGCTCGGACGCCCTGCGTTTCCTGGAGTTCCTCGATGCCTGCGGCATGAGCGTGTGGCAGATGCTGCCCTTGTCCCAGCCCCATGACGGCGGCTCGCCCTATCAGTGCATGTCCGTGAATGCCGGCAATATCGATCTCATCTGCCAGCGTTCTCTGGTGGAGTGGGGATGGCTGGACAAGGTCCAGGCCGGGAGCGGGCGACGCAACCCGTTTCACTGCGAACCCTTGCGCCTCGCCCGCCAGGGTTTCCTGGCCCGGGCCACGGATGAGGAACAGGAAGAATACCGGCACTTCGTCCAGCAGCACGGTCACTGGCTGGAGGACTACGCCCTGTACCTGGCACTTAAGCAGGAACATGGTGGGGCAGCGTGGTGGCAGTGGGATGAAGGTCTGCGCGACCGGCACCTGGGGGTGCTCAGACAGACCCGTGAACGCCTGGACGAGGTGCTGGATCAGTACCGTTTCGACCAGTTCGTGTTCTATCGACAGTGGCGTATGCTCAGGGAGGCCGCCAGGGCCCGGGGCATCCAGCTGTTCGGTGACATGCCCATCTTCGTGGCCCACGACAGCGCCGATGTCTGGTCCCACCGCCACCTGTTCGATCTGGATCACGCCGGACAGCCGCGCACAGTGGCCGGTGTTCCGCCGGATTATTTCTCCGCGACCGGCCAGCGCTGGGGCAACCCCCACTACGACTGGGCGCCCATGGAGGCCGACGGTTTCGAGTGGTGGATCGAACGTATCGCCGCCCAACTGGAACTGGTGGACCTGATCCGCATCGACCATTTCCGGGGTTTTGAGGCCTACTGGTCCATCCCAGCCGATGAACCCACGGCCATGAACGGCGAATGGGTCGAGGCACCGGGCGAGGCCCTGTTCAAGGCCTTGAAACAACGCTTCGGCCGCCTGCCTGTGGTGGCCGAGGACCTGGGTATCATCACCCCCGAGGTGGAGGCCCTGCGGGACGCTTTCGACCTGCCCGGCATGAAGATCCTTCAGTTCGCCTTCGAGGGCGGGCCGGAGAACCCCTACCTGCCCCACAACCACGTGGAGAACTGCGTGGTCTATACCGGCACCCACGACAACGACACCACCCTGGGCTGGTTCCAGTCCTGTGACGAGGCGCTGCAGGCCCATGTGCTGGATTACCTGGGCCAGCCCGAGGAGCCCATGCCCTGGCCCCTGGTGCGCAGTGCCCTGGCTTCCGTGGCCGATCTCGCCGTGGTGCCGCTCCAGGACCTGCTGGCCCTGGACGGCAGCCATCGCATGAACGTCCCCGGCACCACCGAGGGTAACTGGGCGTGGCGCTTTTCCTGGGATCAGTTCGAGGACGGTCTGGCGCAGAAGGTGAGGGAGATGCTGGAGGAGTATGGACGGGGGAAAGGGTAAGAAAGGGTAAGGTTGAAGGATGAAGGTTGAAAGTTGAAAGTTGAAGGATGAATAAGACGGGTCGGGCCTACGGTATGGTTCCGACTTCCCAATTCACACTTCATACTTCACCTCAGGGTATCGCCACCACCCCGTAGCCCTGCTGCTGGAAGCCGATCAGGGTGATGAAGGTATTGGCCACCACGTTCACCTCATCCAGCACCCCGTCGATGGGCACCTCGAAGCGGTCCATGGCTACCTGGCAGGCCTCGATACGGATATCCCGGGCATGCAGGGCGGCGACGGCCTTGGCGATATCTTCGGCGACGATCTGGTCCGCCATGGGGATGGGGCTGCGATCCCGGCGCAGGTAACGCACCGAACCCCCACGCATGGCCACCACGATGCGCCGTTCCAGCCCCATGTCCTTGAGATCCTCATCCATTTCGCCAATCAGCTGCAGGTAGCGCAACACCGTGCCCGGCTCGCCGTGGCTCAGATCCACCAGCCCCCGGAATTCCTCCAGGCCTGCCAGGGAGACGTAGCCGCCCTTGCCCTGGTCTTGACCGTGTCCGCCGGCCAGGGCCGGTGTCAGGGCGAGTGTCCCCGCCAGCAACAGGATGAATAGCAGGGCGTGGGACAGGGTATTCGGCATCATGAGAGGCTCCTGGGTCGAAAGAATCGCGGGCGTGCGCAGGTGGCGTCGCAATGGTTTTAAGCATAGTGCCTGGCCCGGGCCCTGCGCGGAGAAGCTGCCTATGGCATGACCCCGGTCATGATTTGAGGCCTAGGGCTTCGATGGTAGGAGGCCCGACCCCGGGCCGAACGGCGTGGTTCGGGCACACTGCGCTGTTCGCGGCGAAGTCGCCGCTCCTACGGGGGCAATGCAATGCAGCTTTACTCCCGATGGTATTCCATTAGACTAGGCCCTCCTGAAATCAGGCCTTCCTTGCCGGGATGGCGGAACTGGTAGACGCGCCGGACTCAAAATCCGGTTCTGGCAACAGAGTGCGAGTTCGATTCTCGCTCCCGGCACCATTAAGGGCAGTGGGCTGGTCTCAAGTGGCGAGTGGCCGGGAAAGGCCATGGCCTTCTTCTCTCCCGATTTTCCTGCATCTGTTAACATCGCGCGCCATGCGTTTGAGCGATTTTCATTACGATTTGCCTCCCGAGCTGATCGCCCAGCGACCCCTGGACGAGCGTTCCGCTTCCCGTCTGCTGTGCCTGGATCGGGTGACTGGGGGGCTTGCGGATCGCATGTTCCGGGACCTGCCGGATCTGCTTCAGCCCGGGGATCTGCTGGTGTTCAACGACACCCGGGTGATCCCGGCCCGTCTGCTGGGGGTCAAGCGCGATACCGGCGGACGGGTGGAGGTACTGGTGGAGCGGGTGCTCGACGAGCGTCGGGTGCTCGCCCATGTGCGTGCCAGCAAGTCGCCGGGCGAAGGCGTGACGCTCTGGCTGGAGGAGGCCCTGGAGGCCGTGGTGGAGGAGCGCGAAGGGGATCTGTTCCGTCTGTGCTTTGCAGGGGATGAATCCGTGCTGGACCTTCTGGAACGCCACGGCCACATGCCGCTGCCGCCCTACATCGAGCGCGCCGATGGACCCGATGACCGCAGCCGTTACCAGACCGTGTTCGCCAGCCGGCCAGGCGCTGTGGCAGCGCCCACCGCCGGCCTGCATTTCGATACAGCCATCATGGAGCGCATCCGGGATCGTGGCGTGGAGCTGGTCTCGGTGACCCTGCACGTGGGCGCCGGCACCTTCCAGCCGGTGCGGGTGCAGGATCTCAGCGAGCACGTGATGCACGCGGAATGGGTGCGTGTCACCCAGGAGACCTGCGACCAGGTGACTCGGTGCCGGGCCCGGGGCGGGCGTGTGGTGGCGGTGGGCACTACGGCGGTGCGCAGCCTGGAGTCCGCGGCAGCCGATGGGGAACTGAAGCCCTTCTCCGGGGATACCCGATTGTTCATCACCCCGGGGTACGAATTCCGGGTGGTGGACGCCATGATCACCAATTTCCATCTGCCGGAATCCACCCTGCTGATGCTGGTGTCCGCTTTCGCCGGCCACGGGCCGGTCATGAAGGCGTACGCCCATGCGGTGGCCGGGCGCTATCGCTTCTTCAGCTATGGGGACGCGATGTTTATAGGGCAGTTGCAAGTGGCTAGTGGCAAGTCTCAAGGAAAGACGGGATCTGGAGTGAAGTGTGGAATTTGAACTGATCAAGACGGATGGGGCGGCGCGTCGGGGGCGACTGAGTTTCCCCCGGGGGACGGTGGAGACGCCGGCGTTCATGCCGGTGGGGACCTATGGCACGGTCAAGGCCATGACCCCGGAGGAGCTTGAAGGGATCGGAGCCGAGATCATCCTGGGCAATACCTTTCATCTCATGCTGCGCCCGGGCACGGAGGTGATCCAGGCTCATGGGGATCTCCATGACTTCATGCACTGGGAGAAACCGATCCTGACGGATTCCGGTGGATTTCAGGTGTTTTCCCTGGCTGATCTGCGCAAGATCACCGAGGAAGGCGTCAAGTTCCGGTCTCCGGTGGATGGCTCCGAGATCCTGTTGACCCCGGAGCGTTCCATGGAGGTGCAGCGGGCCCTGGGCTCGGACATCGTGATGATCTTCGATGAATGCACCCCTTACCCGGCAACGGAAGATCAGGCCCGGGAGTCCATGGAGTTGTCCCTGCGCTGGGCGGCCCGCTCACGCCAGGCCCATGGCGATAGTGCTTCGGCCCTGTTCGGCATCGTCCAGGGGGGCATGTACCCGGGGCTGCGCAGCCGCTCCCTGGAGGGCCTCGTGGAGGTGGGTTTCGACGGCTACGCCATCGGCGGGCTGTCCGTGGGGGAGGGCATGGCGGAGCGCCACCATGTGCTGGATCACCTCATGCCACGGATGCCCGCTGAGCGGCCCCGCTACCTGATGGGGGTGGGCAAGCCGGAGGATATCGTCGAGGCGGTGCGCCGGGGGGTGGATATGTTCGATTGTGTGATCCCTACCCGCAATGCCCGCAATGGCTTTCTCTATACCCGCGAAGGAGTGATGCGTATTCGCAACAGTCGTTTTCGCGCCGATACCGGGCCTATTGACGAGACCTGCGATTGCTACACCTGCCAGAACTACTCCCGTGCCTACCTCAAGCATCTGGACAAGTGCAACGAGATCCTGGGGGCGCGGCTCAACACCATCCACAACCTGCATTTCTACCAGACGCTGATGCGCGAATTGCGCCAGGCCATCGACGCCGGGGAGCTGGAAGCCTGGGTGGCGAGCTTCTACGCACGACGCTCCCAAGCGGTACCGTCTGTGCCATAATACCGGCCTTTGCCCGAGGCCAGGCCCGGGCCAGACCAGCTCAACATACGAATACATAAGGAGTCCCGGCATGAATTTCTTCATCGCGGATGCAGCAGCCCAGAGCGGACAGTCCGCAGGTGGCGGCGGTTTTGAATTCCTGATCATGATCGCCATCTTCTTCGCGATCATGTATTTCCTCATTATTCGTCCCCAGACCAAGCGCGCCAAGGAACACAAGGCCATGGTGGAGTCCTTGGCCAAGGGGGATGAGGTGATCACCAACGGTGGCCTGCTGGGTCGCATCGTGGAGATGGACGATAGCTTCATTCGCGTGGAGCTCACGGAAGGTGTGCAGGTCAGCGTGCAGCGCACAGCCATTGCCACCGTGATGCCCAAGGGCACCATGCCCAAGGGCACCATGAAGGGCGCCTGATAGCTGCCCGCTTCACCCAAGGCCCCTGACCAAGCACCAGCCTCACCGGACGCCCCATGCTCAATCAGTATCCACTCTGGAAATATCTGCTCATCGTTGTATTCGTGGCGGTGGGCACCCTCTATGCCCTGCCCAACCTCTATCCCGAGGATGCGGCGGTGCAGATCTCCAACAGCGCCACGGACGAGATCGATCAGGCCACCCGCAACCAGGTGGAGGCCGTGCTGGCGGGAAGAGGGCTTGCACCCAAGACCGGCGTGGAGTTCGACGGCGGGCAGGTGCTGTTGCGCTTTGACAATGCCGATGATCAGCTGCAGGCCGCCGACGTGTTGCGCACCGCACTGATGGGGACCCAGAATGTGGTGGCCCTGAACTTGGCTCCGGCCACGCCGGATTGGCTGCGGGCCTTCAATGCCCGGCCCATGTCCCTGGGCCTGGATTTGCGAGGAGGCGTGCACTTTCTCATGGAAGTGGACATGGAAGCGGTCACCACCGCTGCCCATGAGCGCTACGTGGGTGAGTTTCGCAGCCTGCTGCGGGAGGAGCGGATTCGCTACCTGTCCGTCGAGCGCACCAGTGATGGCGTCAGTGCGCGGTTTCGTGACGCGGATGAACGGGATGCGGCCGAGGATTTCCTGAGTGATGAATACCGGGGCGACCTGGATTTTCTCATCGAGGATTCCGGTGAGGTGTTCCTGCTCAATGCGCGCCTGACGGACAATACCCTCACCGAACAGCGACGCCTGGCCTTGCAGCAGAACATCACCACCTTGCGCAACCGGGTGGACGAACTGGGGGTGGCCGAGCCCATCATTCAGCAGCAGGGCGAAAACCGTATCGTGGTGCAGTTGCCTGGTGTGCAGGATACCGCCCGTGCCAAGGAGATCCTGGGCGCCACTGCCACCCTGGAATTCCGTCTGGCGGATGAGGAAAACGACCCCTTCGAGGCCGCCTCCACCGGCCGCGTGCCTGCGGCTTCCCGTCTGTACCGGGAGCGCGATGGCAGCCCGGTACTGCTACGCCGCCAGGTGATGCTCACCGGTGATTACATCACCGATGCCTCCTCCGGTTTCGACGAGCAGAGCCGCCCGGCGGTGATCGTGAACCTGGATGCTCAGGGCGCACGCATCTTCAGCCGCATCACCGGCGAGAACATCGGCAGGCTGATGGGTACGGTGTTCATCGAGACCAAGACCGAGACGGTGGAAGAAAATGGCGAGCAGGTGCGACGCACCACTCGCACCGAAGAGGTCATCAACGTGGCCCGTATCCAGGATCAGCTGGGCCGTCGCTTCCAGATCACCGGCCTGGACAGCAGCCGGGAGTCCCGTAACCTGGCCCTGTTGCTGCGCGCCGGCGCGCTGGCCGCACCCATGACCATCGTCGAGGAACGCACCGTGGGTCCGAGCCTGGGCCGTGACAACATCGAGCGTGGCTTCAACTCGGTGATCATCGGCTTCATCCTGGTGCTGATCTTCATGGCCCTGTACTACAAGGTCTTCGGCCTCGTGGCCAACGTGGCCCTGGCCCTGAACCTGGTGCTGATCGTCTCGGTGCTGTCCATGCTCCAGGCGACGCTCACCCTGCCAGGCATTGCCGGTATCGTGCTCACCGTGGGCATGGCGGTAGATGCCAACGTGCTCATCTTCGAGCGCATTCGCGAAGAGCTGCGCAACGGCAATTCACCCCAGGCGGCAATCGCCTCCGGTTACGACCGGGCGTTCTCCACTATCGTGGACGCCAACATCACCACCCTGATCGCATCCCTGGTGTTGTTCATGTTTGGCACCGGCCCCATCAAGGGCTTCGCCATCACCCTGTCCATTGGCATCGTGATTTCCATGTTCACGGCCATCGTGGTCACCCGGGCCATCATCAATCTCACCTATGGTCGTCAGCGCCGCATCAAGGCGCTGTCCATCTGAGCGCGGAGCGCAATCGCATGTTGACTTTCGCTAACGCCAACATCAACTTCATGGGCCAGCGCCGTGTGTGGCTCGCCGTGTCGGCATTGTTGATCATTGCATCCATCGCCCTGCTGGCCACCCGCGGGCTCAACTTCGGCATCGACTTTACTGGCGGTACCGTCATTGAGGTGGGTTATCCGGAGCCGGTGGTCCTTGAAGAGGTGCGCACCCAGCTGGAGTCCGGCGGCTATGGCCGGGCCATCGTGCAGTACTTCGGGACATCCCAGGACATCCTCATCCGTATCGCCCCCCGGGACGGCGAGAACACCGCCGATCTCTCCAACGAGGTACTTCGGGTCTTGCGTGCCGGATCAGAAAATACCGTGGACATGCGCCGTGTGGAGTTCGTCGGCCCCCAGGTGGGCGAGGAGCTGCGCGAGCAGGGCGGGCTGGCCATGCTCTATGCCCTGTTCGGCATCCTGATCTACGTGGCGCTGCGCTTTGAATGGCGCTTCTCGGTGGGTGCCGTGCTGGCCCTGGGCCATGACGTGATCATCACCTTGGGCCTGTTCTCGCTGTTGCAGAAGGAATTCGATCTGTCGGTGCTGGCGGCGGTGCTGGCGGTGATAGGTTATTCGCTCAACGACACCATCGTGGTCTATGACCGCATTCGTGAAAACTTCCGCAAGCTGCGCAAGGAGAATGCGGAAATGGTCATGAACAAGGCGGTGAACCAGACACTCTCCCGGACCATCATGACCGGTGTGACCACCCTGCTGGTGCTGCTGGCGCTGTTCTTCCTCGGTGGGGCAGTGATAAACAACTTCGCCCTGGCGCTGATTGTGGGTGTGCTGGTGGGGACCTATTCCTCCATCTATATCGCGGCCTCCCTGGCCCTGGTCATGGGCGTGGATCGCACGGCGCTGCTGCCGGTGAAAAAGGAAGGTGAGGATTCCCCGGAGGAAGAACGGCCCTGATGGGCCGTCTGGAGTAGAGGGGCAGGGGGCCTTTAGCCCTCTGCTTTGGAAAGTGCTGAGGTCTCCCACCTCTTGTGCGAGGCTTCAGCCCTGACTTGATCCTGGCTAGCCGTCGCGCCGGGACCGATCAATCTCTTTCAGTGGATCGCTCTCATCCAGGGCGCTCCCGCCGACGGGTAATATGCGGCACAGCGGACCCCGTGGGCGCCCGCGTTTGGGCATGTCGTCGTTCACCCGCTGTATGGTCAGCAGGGCCCAGACACTGGCCACGGCCCAGAGCATGACGCCCAGCCCCACGACCCACCAGGCCACGGAACCGGAACGCAGCGGCCCCCCCAGGCCACCGTAGATCAGGCCAGCCATGCCAGCCAGCCAGAATACCCCGATCGGGGCGGCACAACGGGTCGCGCAGCCGAACTGGCAAACCGCCAAAGGTGGTGCCAGCAGGCTCAAGGTCACTCTAGTCATTGGTCTCCCTCTGGTGTCCCGAAGTCCGGCGCTTATGGATTTTTTGATGCTGCGCCTCTCGGGTGAATAAAGTCTTGCTCACCGAAAACGTTTTATATCTCTCACACATGTTGATGGTTGCGCAAGGGTGGCGGGGTAAATCCGTGGGCTGACTCATGGAATTCCCGGCACAAAAAAGGCGGCCAGAGGGCCGCCCTTTTGGGAGCCATATGTGTTCCGCGCTGCCGGGGGAGGGGGTCAGCGCGCCTGAGAAAGACGCTGCAGCATGCTCTTGAAGACCTTGGGTCCTGCCGCCACCACGTCGCCGCTGCTCATGGCGTCCAGGCCGCCCCGGGGGTCACCCACCAGGCCGCCGGCCTCCTGGACCAGCAGCACGCCGGCCGCCATGTCCCAGGGTTTGAGACCGTATTCCCAGAAGCCGTCCAGCCGTCCGGCGGCCACGTAGGCCAGATCCAGGGCCGCGGAGCCGGCGCGACGCACCCCGGCGGTGCCGGGCAGCAGGGCGCGCATGCCCTTGAGATAGCTGTCCAGGTCCTGGTCTTCCCGAAAGGGGATGCCGGTGCCCAGCAGGGCGCCGTTGAGGTCCTTGAGGGTCGTGACACGGATGCGGCGGCTGTTGAGGGTGGCGCCGCCGCCCCGGGAGGCAGAGAACAGTTCTTCCTTGACCGGGTCGTAGACCACGGCCTGCTCCAGGCGGTCTTGATAGCGCAGGGCAATGGAGACTGCGAACTGGGGGATGTCGTGCAGGAAGTTGGTGGTGCCGTCCAGGGGGTCGACGATCCATTCGTACTCGCTGCGACCCTGTGCGCCGCTTTCTTCGGCGAGAATGGCATGATCGGGATAGGCGCGTTGGATCACGCGTATAATCTCCCGCTCGGCCATGTGGTCGACCTCGCTGACGAAGTCGTTGGGTGACTTGTTCTGTACGGTCAGGGTGTCCAGTCGACCGACGTGACGGACGATGACCTGACCGGCGGCACGGGCGGCCTTGACCGCGATGTTGAGCATCGGCTGCATTGGGATGTTTCCCCGGGAACGAATTATAAAAGAGCGCCTGAGGCCGCCACGACGGCGCCGCGGGCGTTGAGACGGCGAACAATACACAACAGCACCGCCCCCAACAAGTTGAATGCCATGAACCTGCTCCAGCAAATCAGGATAGTCCTCATACAGACCTCTCACCCGGGCAATATCGGCTCCAGTGCCCGGGCCATGAAGACCATGGGCCTGTCGCAGCTGCACCTGGTGCGTCCGGTCCAGTACCCCTGTGCCGAAGCCACGGCCATGGCCTCCGGTGCCGACGACCTGCTGGCCCGCACACCCGTACACACCGATCTGGACGAGGCACTGACCGGCTGTCGCCTGGTGATGGGCACCAGTGCCCGCCAGCGCAGCCTGCGCTGGCCGCAGCTCAGCCCCCGGGAGGCGGCGGCCCAGATGGTGGAAGCGGCGGGGCAGGGCCCGGTGGCCCTGCTGTTCGGACGTGAACAGAGCGGGCTGACCAACGAGGAACTGGATCGCTGCCAGTCCCTGATCACCATCCCCGCCAGCGAGGATTACAGCTCCCTGAACCTGGCTGCCGCCGTCCAGGTGCTCAGCTATGAGCTGCGGGTGGCGGCCCTGGATGCGGGCCTTGAAACGGCACAGGTGCTCCCGATCGAAACCCTGGCAGCGGATGAGCTGCCTGCCAGCGCCGAGGCCCTGGAGGGTTTCTTTACTCATCTGGAACGGGTGCTGATCTCTCTTGATTTCCTGGACCCGGACAATCCCCGGCTCTTGATGCGCCGACTTCGGCGGCTGTATGGTCGCGCCGTGCCTACCGTGGCGGAACTGAACATCCTGAGGGGCATCCTCACTGCGGCGCAGAAGGGACCCAGACGCTGAGCCGCGGATGCACTATCCCGTGATGGGGCCCTGGCCATCCTGTATAATTACTTACTAATCAGCTCGGGTTTGAGCGCTTGACCGGAACCAATCCATGTTTGAACGCCTGAGGGAAGATATCCGCTGCGTCTTTGACCGCGACCCGGCAGCCCGCAACACTTTCGAGGTGCTGACCACCTATCCGGGTATCCACGCCCTGCTCATGCATCGTCTGAGCCACGCCCTGTGGCGCAGGCAGATGCGCTGGCTGGCGCGCTGGTTGTCCTACCTGGCACGCTGGCTCACGGGCATCGAGATCCATCCTGGCGCACACATCGGTCGACGCTTTTTCATCGACCATGGCATGGGTGTGGT
Organism: Thioalkalivibrio sp.; assembly: GCA_046260855.1. Lineage (GTDB taxonomy): Bacteria > Pseudomonadota > Gammaproteobacteria > Ectothiorhodospirales > Ectothiorhodospiraceae > Thioalkalivibrio_A. Next base: position 1,503 of record JBHEOJ010000040.1, on the reverse strand, counting down.
GATCGGAGAGACCGCTCAGATCGGTGACGACTGCACTCTTTACCACGGCGTCACCCTGGGCGGCACCAGTTGGGAGAAGGGCAAGCGCCATCCCTCCCTGGGGGATCGTGTGGTGGTGGGGGCGGGGGCCAAGATTCTCGGACCCATCAGCATTGGCGCCGATGCACGGGTGGGCTCCAATGCCGTGGTGCTCAAGGATGTGCCCGCAGGCGCCACCGTGGTGGGTATTCCCGGGCGGGTGATCTCCCCGCGTAGCGAGGATAAGCGCCGCCGGGAGGCCATGGCCGAACGTATGGGCTTTGATGCCTATGGCCTGTCCAAGGAGATGCCCGACCCCGTCGCCAACGCCATCAACCGCATTCTGGATCATCTGCATACCCTGGATCAGCGGGTGGACGAGACCAGTCATGCCCTCAAGGGGCTGGGTGCCGATGTGGATGATTCCCGCATCCCTGAAATGGAGGTCGGCGATATAGAGGGGCTCGCAGACAGCGCCAAGGGAGGCGAGGCCAAGCCCCCATCCGAGCAGACGCGGACTGACCCGGGCAATACTTGACTCTTTTTGTAGGTTATTGCTATGATCCCCTGACCAGGTACGGCGAGTAGTGACTCGCGGCAGGACCAACGGGGTAAGGAGGAGTCAGATATGCGATTGACGACCAAGGGGCGATACGCCGTCACAGCGATGCTTGACCTGGCGATCCACAACGATCAGGGGCCGATTTCCCTGGCGGATATTTCGAGCCGGCAGGGTATCTCACTGTCCTATCTGGAGCAGCTCTTTGCCCGGCTGCGCAAGCAGGGGCTTGTGGTCAGTACCCGAGGTCCCGGGGGCGGCTACTCCCTGAGCCGTCCGGCGACGGAAACCCCCATCGCCGACGTGATTGCGGCGGTGGACGAGAAGGTGGACACCACCCGTTGCGGGGGTGCCGCCGATTGCCAGAACAACCAGCGCTGCCTGACCCACGACCTGTGGTCCGATCTCAGCGACCAGATCCGGCACTTCCTCACCAGCATCACCCTGGCCGACATTATGGCCCGCAATGGGGTCAAGGAAGTGGCCGCCCGTCAGGACCGCCAGGCGGGTCAGCGTGTCACGCTTTCCCGTCGACCTGAAACGAGCCCCATGGACTGAGTGTTGCGCCACGCGCACCCAGTGACAGTTACGAATACCAAGAGGTAAGTGCAAGTGACCCAGATCAAGCCCCCCATCTATCTCGACTATTCAGCGACCACGCCGGTGGACGAGCGTGTGGCAGCGCTGATGGCGAAGTACCTGACCCGCGATGGTATTTTCGGCAACCCGGCCTCCCGATCCCATGTGTTTGGCTGGAATGCGGAGAAGGACGTGGAGCGAGCCCGTGAGCAGGTGGCCGAGCTGGTGGGTGCCGATCCCCGTGAGATCGTCTGGACCAGTGGCGCCACCGAGGCGGACAACCTGGGCATCAAGGGTGCGGCGCATTTTTACCAGAAAAAGGGCAAGCACATCGTCACGGTCAAGAC
>JBHEOJ010000004.1:0-42364 GCA_046260855.1 Thioalkalivibrio sp. | reverse complement strand
GCTATACCACCCAGGCTTGGTTCCTGATCGGCGCCGGCCTGGACGCGGTGTTCCAGGAGGCCGCCAGCGACGACGCACGGGAGCAGCTTGCCCTGGCCGGCCAGGTGCGCCAGCTCACCCTGCCCGGCGAGATGGGTGAGCGTTTCCAGGTGATTGGCCTGGGGCGAGGCATCGAGGGGACGTTGATGGGGTTTGCGGGACGGGATTTGCGGGGCAGGCTTTAAGGCAGTGGCGAGTTTCAAGTGGCTAGTGGCTAGGAAAAGCCCCCTCCCCCGCATCGCGGGGGAGGGTTGGGGAGGGGGCCCTTGCCACTTGAACTTGCCACTAGCCACTCATTACCCTGAAACTGCGCCGCAAACGAAGAACCCTTAGATAGGAAGTCTCCCCTTGGATCTGTTCCAATCCCTCGTTCTTGCCCTGGTCCAGGGGCTCACGGAATTCCTGCCCATCTCCAGCGCGGCGCACCTGATCCTGGTGCCTGAGCTCACCGATTGGGAGGATCAGGGGCTTGCCTTCGATGTGGCCACCCATGTGGGCACCCTGTCTGCGGTGGTGTTCTATTTCCGCCATGAATTGCGGCGCATGAGCGTGGAGTGGGTCGGTTCCATGGCGGGACGAGGGCTGACGCCGGATGCCAAGCTGGCCTGGGCGGTGGGCCTTGGCACCATCCCTGCCGGACTGGCGGGTCTGCTGTTTCACGATTTCATCTCCGGGCACCTGCGCTCGGCCCTAGTGATCGCCATCTCCACCATCGTGTTCGCCCTGGTCCTGTGGGTGGTGGACGCACGGGCACGCCAGGCCCGGGATGAGCACAGCATCAACTGGAAAGACGTGGTGGTCATCGGCGTGGCCCAGGCCCTGGCCCTGATTCCGGGCACCTCCCGTTCTGGTATCACCATCACCGCCGCCCTGATGATGGGTTTCACCCGCCAGGCGGCGGCACGCTATTCCTTCCTGCTGTCTATCCCCATCATCGCTCTAGCCGGCGGCTACGAGACCCTGGGTCTGGTGAAGGAGCCGGAGGTGAACGTGCAGTGGGGCCTGATCATCCTGGGCGCCCTGGTTTCGGGGCTGAGCGCCTACCTGTGCATCCACTACTTCCTCAAGCTGTTGGAAAAGATCAGCATGCTGCCCTTCGTCATCTACCGGCTGGTGCTGGGCGCCTTTCTGCTGTTCATGTTCTGGTGAGGGGAGGGGGTGATTGAAAGGCGGGTTCTCGCCAAGACGCAAAGGACGCAAAGGACGCAAAGGACGCAAAGAAGGCTCGCGATCGAGAAACCCCTCTCAAAAGATTTTCTTGGCGCCCTTTGCGTCTTGGCGAGAACCCCGCCGTTGTGCCTTTGAAAGCCGATAGGGAAGGCGCTACCCGTGTGCCTCTCCGGACCACTCCGCCTTCAGTTGCTTGAGTGCCGCCACTCGGCGAGCATGCAGGGCCTCGCCGATGGCCTTGCCGCTCAGGCCTTCATCCACCAGTGATTTTGCCGACATGGCCAGGCAGCGGGCGTGGGCGGTGCGCAGGTAGTCGGCCTGGGGGTAGGGGCGTTCCTCAAAGCCGGTGCGGCCCCGGTAGTCGGCCTCGCAGGCCAGCAGGAAGGGCTCGACCCGTTCAGGGCGGCGAAAGGCGTCCAGGCCCTCCAGGGTCTTGAGCATCGTTTCCGGGCGCAGTTCCAGGGCCCGGTGGCTGTGGCCATGCCAGCGGGCCACCGCCACGGCCAGCTCCCGGTAGGCATTGGGGATGCGAAACCGATCGCAGAGTGCGTGCACCAGGTCCACGCTGCGCTGCTCATGGCCATGATGACTGGGCAGGATGTCCGCGGGGGTGGTGCCCTTGCCCAGGTCGTGGGTCAGGGCGGCAAAGCGCACCACCGGGTCGTCGCTCAGGCGAGCGCACTGGGCAAGCACCATGAGGGTGTGCACGCCGGTGTCGATCTCCGGATGGTATTTCGGCGGCTGGGGCACGCCGAACAGGCGTTCGATCTCCGGGAACAGGACCCCTAGTGCGCCGCAGTCGCGCAGTACCTGGAAGAAGGTCCCTGGCGAATCCTCGCCCAGGGACCGCTGCATCTCCTGCCACACCCGCTCCGGGACCAGGGCGTCCACCTCGCCGGCATCCACCATGGCCTGCATCAGGTCACGGGTCTCTTTCGCCACGCTAAAGCCCAGGTGGGCGAAGCGGGCTGCGAAACGCGCCACCCGCAGGATACGCACCGGGTCCTCGGCGAAGGCCGGGGAGACGTGGCGCAGCAGCCGGGCCTTAAGATCAGACTGTCCGTTGAAGGGATCGATGATCTGCCCGTGGTCGTCCTTTGCCATGGCGTTGATGGTCAGGTCCCGGCGTAGCAGGTCCTCGTCCAGGGTGACCTCGGGTTCGGCATGGACCACGAAACCCCGGTAGCCGGGCGCGGTCTTGCGCTCGGTTCTGGCCAGGGCGTGTTCTTCATGGGTTTCGGGGTGCAGGAATACGGGGAAGTCCCGGCCCACCTGGCGGTAGCCCAGGTCCAGCATCTGCTGCACCGTGGCGCCCACCACCACCCAGTCCCGCTCGCGTACCGGCAGGCCCAGGAGTTCGTCACGCACCGCACCACCGACCAGATAGGTATTCATACTGAACAAGGATGAAGGAAGAAGGCGGAAGGTTGAAGTGCGTCGCGATTCATCCCTCATCCCTCATCCCTCATCCTTTCTTCAACCCCGTCCTGCGGTGGTGCGCATGCGTTGCAGGCGGGATTCCAGGTCCCCGTCACCCAGGTAGCGGGGCGCGATGGATTCCAGGGTGGTGGGGCAGGTGCCACCCTCGGCGCAGACGCTGTCCTTCTTCAAGGAACGGTAGTTGTCCAGGGAAAAGGGCTTGCCAGGGACGTATTCGAACACCGTGGCCTGCAGCCGGGAGGCCCAGTCCGGCAGACCGATGATGGCCCGGCGCACGCCGATGCTGCGGGCGGTGTAGCGCACCAGTTCCTTGAGGGTGTAGACCCGGGGCCCGCACAGGTCGTAGCGCTGGCCGTAGCTATGGGTGTCCTCTAGGCAGTCCACGAAGCGCTCCACTAAGTCACCCACATACACCGGCGCGAAGCGGGCATCGGGGCAGGCCAGGGGCAGCACCGGGGAGATGCGCAGCAGGCCGGCGAAGCGGTTGAGGAAGCTGTCGCCGGGGCCGAAGATCACCGAGGGTCGAAACACCGTCACCCGGGTGTCGCCACACTGGGTGCGGACCAGGCTCTCCGCCTCGCCCTTGGTGCGCAGGTACAGGCTCGGGCCGGTGCCGGAGTCCGCATTCAGGGCGCTCATGTGCACCAGGCGCTTGATCCCGGTGGCACGGCAGGCCTCAACCACGTGCCGGGCCAGGTCCACATGGGCGCGGCGAAAGCCGCTGCCGTCATGGCCCTTTTCGTTGAGGATGCCGATCAGGTTGATTACCGCGTCGCAGCCGCGAAAGTGACGCTTGAGGCTGGCCGGGTCGTGGACATCACCCTCCACGAGGGTGACGCCGGGCAGTACCAGCAGGTTCCGGTGGCGCTCCCGTCGCCGGGTGATGACCTTGACGCTCCGCCCAGTGGCGACAAGCCGTGCCACCAGGTGTCCACCCACGAACCCCGTGCCACCCAGAACGCAAACGCTGTTAATCTTCATGATTACGATATCCCCATGATTCCTGTTAGGCCTGCGAGTTAGGCCACGAACGGGAGCTTATACTAGGGTATCGACCCTGCAAATCCAAAAGGAGTCCGTCCTGTGACCATGCGTTCCGTGAATCCGGCCAATGGATCGGTGCTGGGTTGTTTCGACACCTGGGACGGGCCGCGCATCGAGAAATCCCTGGTGCAGGCGCAACGTACCGCGCCCGTGTGGGCGCAGACACCCCTGAACGAGCGTGGTGGGCTGATGCGTAAGGCCGCGCAGATCCTGCGTCAGCGCCGCGAGCCATTGGCACAGATCATCACCCGGGAGATGGGCAAGCTGGCCGCCGAGGCCGGCGCCGAGATCGATAAGTGCGCCAAGGTCTGCGACTACTACGCGGATGAGGGCCCGCGCTTTCTGGCCGATGAGGCGCTGGAATCCGATGCCAGCCGCTCCTTGGTGGCCTGGCAGCCCCTGGGCACGGTGCTGGCGGTGATGCCCTGGAACTTCCCCTTCTGGCAGGTGTTTCGTTTCGCCGCGCCCGCGCTCATGGCAGGCAACACCGCCCTGCTCAAACATGCCTCCAACGTACCCCGCTGCGCCCTGGCCATCGAGGAAGTCTTTCGGGATGCCGGATTTCCCCAGGGTGTGTTCCAGACCCTGATGATCGGTTCCTCCCAGGTGGAGGCCGTGATCCGGGATCGCCGGGTACACGCAGTCACCCTCACCGGCAGCGAGGCGGCCGGACGGGCCGTGGCGCAGGCCGCCGGCTCCGTGCTCAAGAAGGCGGTGCTGGAACTGGGCGGTTCAGACCCCTTCGTGGTACTGGAAGATGCGGACCTGGACCTCACCGTGGAGCAGGCCGTGGCCTCCCGGTACATGAATGCCGGCCAGAGTTGTATCGCCGCCAAGCGCTTCGTGGTGGTGGAGGCGGTGGCCGATGATTTCCTGGGTCGTCTGCGCTCGGCAGTACGCAAGCTGGTGCCCGGTGATCCCGAGAAGGCATCCACTACCCTGGGCCCCATGGCCCGGGCGGACCTGCGCGATGATCTGCACGGGCAGGTGAAGCAGTCCATCGCCGCCGGAGCGGCCCCCCTGGAGGGCTGTGAGCCGGTGCCGGGCAAGGGCAGCTGGTATCCCGCCTCGCTCCTGGATCGGGTTGCGCCGGGCATGCCTGCCTATGAGGAGGAACTGTTCGGGCCTGTGGCCGCCATCATTCGCGCAGGGGACGAGGACGATGCGGTGCGCATCGCCAACGACACCCGCTTCGGCCTGGGCGGTAGCGTCTGGACCCGTGACAGTGTTCGAGGCGAGGCGGTGGCCCGTCGTCTGGCCTGTGGCTGCGCTTTCGTCAATGGCCTGGTGAAGAGTGACCCGCGCCTGCCCTTCGGTGGCATCAAGGACTCAGGATACGGGCGTGAGCTTTCGCTGCTGGGCATGCGCGAGTTCCTCAACGCCAAGACAGTCTGGATCCGCTAGTGCAGCCGCCTTTGCTGAGCGCCGGGCTACCCGGCGGGGGTCGGTCTGCCCCATGAGCCTGGTGGATGTGGCCGGTGAGGCTGTGGAGCGTTTGGGCTATGCGGGTTTGGGCGCGTCCATGCTGGTCGTGGCGCCGGAATTGCTCATGCCCTTCGCCGGCTACCTGGCCCATCAGGGGCGTCTCGATCTGATCGGCGTGATCCTGGCCGGGAGTCTGGGCGGCACCCTCGGTTCCTGCATCCTTTACTTTATGGCCCGCCACGTGGGGGAGCTGCGGGTGCGTCGCTTCTTTCAGCGTCGCGGTCGATTCCTGCTGCTCAACGAGAGCGACCTGGACGTGGTGCTGGACGTCTATGAGCGCCACGGGGAGATCCTGGTGCTGGCCGGACGTTTCGTGCCCTCCGTACGCAGCCTGGTATCTGTGCCCGCTGGCCTGTTGCCCATGCCCTTCCCCCGGTTTCTGCTGTTCACCCTGATCGGTACCACCGTCTGGTGCGCGGTGCTGTCACTGGGCGGTTACCTGCTCGGTGCCCAGTGGCGGATGATGGAGTCCTGGTTAGGTATCTACGGCGCGCTGGCCTCTTCCCTGGTGGCCCTGGCCCTGGCGGCCTTTGTGTTTGTCCGGGTGCGGGAGATGGTGGTGGGCAATGGGCGCGGGTAAGTGGCCAAGGGCGGTTTGTGCGTTGCGATGTCAGGCCGGTATCCATGAGGGAGCAGCACTGAATTGAGATCCCTGTTTCGTGGTCCCCGGGGCCAATGGACCCGTATCGTCTGTGTTGCGCTGTTGATGCTGGCCTCGTCCGTGCTTCTCGCTCAGATGGGGCTTGCGCCCCGGGTGGGCGAGATCCGTTTCGAGGGCAACAAGGGCACCCGGGACTCGGTGCTGCGCCAGGAACTGTTGCTGCGGGAGGGCGACCCGGCCACGCCGGCGCTAATCGAGGCCACCCGTCAGTCCATCATGAACCTTGGGCTGTTCAAGGACGTGGAGGCGGACGTCGAGACCCGGGGAGATGAAGCCGTTGTCACCTACCGGGTCACCGAAAAATTCTTCTACTTCGCCCTGCCGCGGCTCAATCGCAATGCCGACGGTGACATCCGCTATGGCGGCGAGCTGCGCGCAGACAACCTGTTTGGACTCAATCAGCAGCTGCGCCTGCTGTATGAGAAAGAAGACACCGCAGACGGCGGCAGCGAGCAGGGCTCCAGTCATTTGCGGCTCGATTATGACGTGCCCCGGGTACCGGGCACCGAGTTCGGCGCGGGGCTTAGCCTGGGTGAGCGAACCACCGAGCAGTCACCCTCCGACGGTGAATTCATGGATCGCTACGAGGAACGCTCCCGGCATGTGGGTCTGTCGCTCTCACGCTGGCTGGATCGGCGTGGCCCGACCCGGGGCTGGCGCATGGACCTAGGCCTGCGCTGGGAGGCGCGGGACTATGCGGCCCTGGATCCCGGTGTGCGTGTACCGAACGCCGGCGAGGATGTCAGCTGGACGACCGGGGTGATCTTTACCGACGTGGCGGATTTCGGCGTGCGCCGAGAGGGTGTGGCCTATGGCGGCACGGTGACCTTCGGTGCCACGGAACTCGGTGCGGGCCGCAACCACCAGCGCGTCGATGTGTTCTATCGCCGGTATCTGAATCTGGGAGGGGAGCTGCCGTCGAGTCTCAACTATCAGCTGCGAGCCGGCTGGGTAGGCGACACCCCTTTCGGCGGCGAGGCCTACAGCATCGGTAGCAGCTCCACCCTGCGGGGCTACGGCAGGGAGTACCGCACGGGTGATGTACGTCTGCTGGCCAACGTGGAATACCTGCGCCCACTGTTCGGCAGGCCTGCGGTGCGTGGCGTGGTGTTCACTGACATGGGTGGTGTGTGGCCGAAGGACAGCCTCGAACTGGGAGACCTTCGCGCCAGCGCCGGCCTGGGCCTGCGCATCAACCTGCGCTGGTTCGTTCGAACAGACCTAAGGCTGGATGCGGCCTACGGCGAAGAGGGGAAGATTTATGCGGGGACGAGTCATGTCTTTTAAGTGGCTGAAAGGCAGTGGCTAGAAGGCAGTGGCTAGTCTCAAGTGGCTAGTGGCAAGGGCCCCCTCCCCAACCCTCCCCCGCTGTGCGGGAGAGGGGGTTGTTCTCCCTCTACCTCAGGGAGAGGGCCGGGGTGAGGGTGGTGTTCCTTACTACTAGCCACTTGAGACTAGCCTCTGCCTTTCACCCGCCCGTCATGGACATGAAGCGCATGACCTTGCCGGGCTCGTCCTTGAACTCGTGGCGTTCGGGCTTGAGGTCCACGGCGCGCTGGATGGCCTCCAGCAGTTCCTCGTCGGTGCAGCCGGCGCGCAGAATGGGGCGCAGTTCCAGGTTGTGCTCCTGGCCCAGGCAGGTGTAGATGGTGCCATCCACGGACAGGCGCACCCGGTTGCAGGTCTCGCAGAAGTGCTGGGAGATGGGGGTGATGAAGCCGATCTTCAGATCCGTGCCGACCACCTGCATGTAGCGGGCGGGACCGCCGCCGGGCATCACGCCGGGCACCAGGTCGAAACGCTCGGTCAGGCGGGCCTTTACTTCCTGGAGATTCAGGTAGTGGTCGTCACTGGCATGGCGGCCGGTGTCGCCCATGGGCATGGTCTCGATGAAGCGCAGGGTGAAGCCGTGCTCCAGGCAGAACTCCACCATGTCCTCGAACTCACCGTCGTTGACGCCCTTCATGGCCACCATGTTGATTTTGATGGGGGAGAAGCCCGCGGCCTTGGCGGCCATCAGCCCGTCGAGCACCTTCTCCAGCTTGCCGCCGGTGACCTGTTTGAACACCTCGGGCTTGAGGGAGTCCAAGCTGACGTTGATGCGAGCGACGCCGGCATCCTTCAGGGACTGGGCATGCTTGCGCATGCGGGTGGCGTTGGTGGAGAGCGAAATGTCGTTGATGCCGGGCAGGGTGACCAGGCGGGAGACCAGGTCGGGGATGTTCTTACGCACCAGGGGTTCGCCGCCGGTGATGCGCACCCGCTCAACCCCCAGCTTGCCGAAGGCACCCATGACCCGGGCAATCTCATCGAAGTTGAGCCAGTGCTCGGGCTCCTCGAAGTCCTTGAAACCCTTGGGCATGCAATAGAAACAGCGCAGGTCGCACTGGTCCGTGACCGATAGGCGCACGTATTCGATGTGTCTACCGAAGCGATCTGTAAGTTGCGCCATGTGTCTGTTTCTCCAGTCTGCGTATTTTTGTGTGTGCCTATCCCGGCACCCGGCCACCTTGCGCGCCCGTGATTGAGCCAGCTTAACCCAACCCCGACCGGGTTTTCCATGGTATAAAGACCGTGGTTATTCACGAGCGGCATGAGAACTGGCATATATATCAGTGGCTTGCGCAGTCCTTATCGATGGGGCGCCAGCCGGGAGTGTCGGCCTGAGCCGCGCATCGTTCCAAGTTAGATGCATTCGAGGTCAATTTTATGCCATCGGGCCCCCGCGAGATCGTCACCCCCTACCGCCCCATACCCCTGGAAGTCCCCGAGGGCATGAAGCCCAACGTGTTCTTCAACAGCACCGAGAATCTGGCGGACCTCGCCCACAACAACGGCCTGTTGGTGAACCCGGAGAACCTGCTCCTCTACCGCAAGGCGCTCGGGCACAGCAACGAATTCGACACCTCCATTATCTACAACACCTCCAAGGTGATCCTGGACCCCTTGGCCCGGCCCGTGCGCCGCACCCAGGTGCCGGAGCAAGTGCGTCATGTGTGGAACCGCATGAACGGCATCATCATAGACTACATGCTGGAGCAGTATCCGGACCCGGCCGAGGCCCTGATCCTGGCCGGTGAGGCGAGCCTGGATGCCACCTGGCCGCTCACCTCACCCGGCGTGCCCAGCATTCGCATGCTGCACAATCATTTCATCGTGTTCCCCATGGCAGATCTGCGCGACGCCGCCACAGCGGACCCGAAAAACCCCAATCTCACCGACGGCGGTCAGCACAGTCTGTTCCAGGCCTACATGCGCGATGTCTACCGGGCGTTCTTCACACGGGCCCTGGATCTGAAGGTTCTCAAGCCCGCCGCCGACGCCGATGCCCGTATCGATCTCACCGGCTATCCCCAGGGCCTGCCCAGCTGGGAGATCCAGGGCGGTTCCGATGCCCTCAAGGAGGCGCGTTTCTGGAAAGAGTACGACGCGATCCTCATGGGTTTCCTGGATTTCTACCGCACCTTCTTCACCCAGGTCTCCACCCGGGGCGCGCCCATGCCGGAGGGTGTGTACTTTCCCGAGGCTGTGGAGGAGGTGCTGTTGTTCAACAACGATTTCCTGAGCGCTGCCAAGAAGGTGCGCGATCACTGCATCACCGATGCCCGTTATGCCCATGCCATCCGCTGGCAGCCGGCCTTCAAGCAGATCATCTACCGCAATGACGACGGCAAGCTGATCGTGACGATCAGTCAGAACTCAATTGGAAATGCCATTACGGAGTTGCTGGGTGTGGTGGTAAAGCGGGCGCCGGACGCCGATGAGTATGAGCGGTTTGAGCCGCGCCTGATAGAGCATCTGCTGGAAGTACGGCGGCGCTTGGTCGAGGCGGATCTGGGTGATGGGGTGGCGACGGCGTATTGGGGGGCGGAGTAGGGGGTGCGAGACTACCTGTTGCTTTGTGAGGTCGAGTTCAATGCTGCATCGATCCGGACCTGGGGGGCGATTCATATGGAATTCGAAGTCAAAGGCGTTTCGACCCGGCTTGCAGCCGGCTCGAGTTATTTTTCTTGCTTGTTCAAGAAAAGTAACCAAAAGAAGGACACCTCGATGCCGCGTCCGTTGCGGCGCCCCTTCGGGCTTTTTCCCTCGAAGCCTGCGCTACTCGGTGCGGCAAAGGGGGGAGGCAGGTCAAAACCGCTTCGATGAGCCTTGGTTTCTTTTGTAGGAGCCCCGGTGCAACGGGGATCGGAAGCCTTTGACTTCTGAACTACGCTAGAAGCTCAACACCCAGCTCGGCTGCGAGCCGGATCGCTTGAATCAACCACCGTGCCTTTGCTTCCAAGCGACCGGAGGGGTGCATGCCCCAGCGAAGCGATGGAACGGTGGGCCATGCCTGCCGTATCGTTACAGCCAGCACAATCGCCGGCCAACAGGGCGGCTCATGATCTTCCCGTCCAAAAGAAAAGGGCCATACGGCCCTTTTCTTCACTCCACCGATCAATCGGTACGCATCACGCCACCGACTGGTAGTAGATGTTCTGTGGATGCCGCGCCTGCGCAAAGAAGAACCAACGCTCCGCCACCAGCCCCAGGTACTGGATCACGAAGGCCGTGGCCAGGAGCGTGGAGACATCGCCCCGGCTGAAGATGGCCATCAATAGCAGGATCACGGGGATCGGGAACACCCCGATCAGGAAGATCCACTTCACGGATTTGACGAACATCTCCGACATGCCGTGGAAGAACTCACGGGTGTTGAAGGAGCCCCCCATGAACCCCTGGGATTTCTGCACGATGTTCGGGTGCTTGATGCCCGTGGCGGTCTGGAGTGTGGACTTCTGCTTGAGGCGCGCGTTGCGGATCAGTGAGGCGGCGCGACTGATGAAGGCCAGCACCGTGAGGATCACGGCACCCACCGAGAGGAAGTACACCAGCTCAACGGCCATGAAGGCGGCGTGGGCGGCGGCCAGGGTGAAGCCGGAGGCCAGGCCCAGCAGGGTGTAGTTGGCCACGGTCAGCGGCGAGTGCCACTCCTGCAGGAAACGCAGGCAGGCGTAGATCATGGCCGTGGTCACGAACAGGACAATGGCGACCAGAACCCCGACGGCGGCCAGCAACAGGGTCAGCGGCACGGCCACGTTGCCGGGCAGCGTGAACAGCACCGGGTTGATGCCGATCAGATGGATGACGCCGTAGAAGAACACGATGCCCATGAGCGCGGGCAGCACGATCACCTCGCGGGACAGCCAGGAGGTGCGCCATTGGGATGCGGAGCGCCAAGCCCGCTCCGGATGGCCGAGGTGGAAGAATGAGGCGAGGAGCCCCAAGGCCAGCAGGGCCAGGGAGATGCCGGCGCCCACTGCGTAGTATGGGGAGGCGTGCTCCGGGAGCAGCCGCAGGGCGGCAAACAACTCGACGATGGACAGGGCGATGAACAGCCCCTGTCCGGCGCCGATCAGGGTGGTGAGAAAGATCACTGAAAATGCGGGATGCATGATGCGTTTGTCCGTAGTTTCCGTTACCAGCTGGTGACGTCGTCGAGGGAAGGTTCGTCGCGGCCCGGGCGGGGCAGCTTGGAGTCGATCTTGATCGGGTTGTCGCTGCGTTCCAGCTCTTCCTCGCGGATGGTGATACGGGTCTTGCGCCGTGGCAGATAGTGGTTGGCCGGCTTGGTGCCCCATTCGGGCATCAGCTGGTAGCCGCCCGACTCGCGGATAGCCTGGGAGACCACGGAGTTGGGATCGTGGATGTCACCGTAGAGCCGCGCACTGGTGGGGCAGGCCATGACGCAGGCGGGCAGCCGGTCTGCTTCCTCGAGGTCGGGGTTGTGGATGCGGTCCACGCACAGGGTGCACTTGGTCATCTCCTTGCGGGATTCGTCGATCTCGCGTACGCCGTAGGGACAGGCCCAGGAGCAGTACTTGCATCCTATGCACTTGTCGTAGTCCACCAGCACGATGCCGTCCTCCGGGCGCTTGTAGGAGGCGCCGGTGGGGCACACGGGCACACAGGGCGGCTCCTCGCAGTGCAGGCAGGATTTGGGGAAGTGCACCGTCTCGGTGTTGGGGTATTCCCCCACCTCGTAGGTTTGTACCCGGTTGAAGAAGGTGCCTGTGGGATCCTCGTCGTAGGGACGCTGATCCACCAGCGGACCGGCTCCACCGGAGGTGTTCCATTCCTTGCAACTGGTCACGCAGGCGTGGCAGCCCACACATACGTTGAGATCGATCACTAGAGCGAGCTGAGTCATTTCTTGAATCCCTTGTTCGCGAAGAAGTGCAATACGCGCTGAGTCAGGGGCTGGCCAGGGTAGGGCTGCATGGGCTTGAATTGGGGCGAGGTTACTTCAGGCTCGCCGTCGGCGGCCTTGTAGATGCGCACACGCACGTCGTACCAGCCGGCCTGGCCGGTGATGGGGTCGGAGTTGGACACTGTGCCGTGATCGGCGGGCAGTTCCTCTGTCAACACGTGGTTGAGCAGGAAGCCCTTCTGCGATTCGTTGGAGCGCGGTGTCAGGGCCCAAGCGCCAGCGGCCTTGCCGATGGCGTTCCAGGTCCACACGGTGCCGGGCTCGACCGCCTGGGAGTGCTTGGCAATGCAGCGCACCTTGCCCCACTGACTCTCCACCCACACCCAGTCATCGTCCTGGATGCCCTGGGCGAGCGCCGTCTGGGTGTTGACGAACAAGACGTTGTGCGTGTGGATCTGGCGCAGCCAGGCGTTCTGAGAGTCCCAGGAGTGGTACATGGCCATGGGCCGCTGGGTCACAGCGGCGAGCGGGTAGGTCTGCTTGTCGGTGACCTGGGCCTCCAGGGGCTCGTAGTAAAACGGCAGCGGATCGAAGTAGGTCTCGACGCGCTCTCGCAGGTGCGCAGGCGGCTTGCGGGACAGGCCCTTGCCCTGTGCGGCGGCGCGGAAACGCATCAGCACCTCGGAGTAGAGGTGGATGATGATCGGCTCCGCGTAGCGAGTGATGCGGTTGCGCATGGACCAGTCCAGGTAGCCCTTGTTCCAGTTGCGCATGTACTGGTAGCTCTTGGGCAGCACGTGGTGGTACACGCAGTTGTTCTTGGCGTACATCTCCCACTGGTTGGGGTTGGGCTCGCCGCGCATGGATTTCTCACCGCCCTTGCCGCGCCAGCCGGCCAGGAAGCCGATGCCGGAGCCCGGCTCGGTCTCGTGGTTGATGATGAAGTCTGGATAATCCCGGTACTTGCGCTTGCCGTCCTTGGTGACGAAAGCGGGCAGGCCGAGGCGCGTGCCCAGTTCGATGAGTACCTCCTGGAAGGGCTTGCACTCGCCCTTGGGCGGCACCACCGGGATGCGCACGGAATCCACCGGGCCATCGAACTCGGAGATGGGCCGATCCAGCATGGACATCACGTCGTGGCGTTCCAGGTACGTGGTGTCCGGCAGGATCAGGTCGGCGAAGGCGGTCATCTCCGACTGGAAGGCATCGGCCACCACTAGGAACGGGATCTTGTACTCGCCGTTGTCGTCCTTGTCGTTGAGCATCTTGCGCACATCGACCGTGTTCATGCTCGAGTTCCAGGCCATGTTGGCCATGAAAATCATCAGCGTGTCGATGGGGTAGGGGTCGCCGCGCCAGGCGTTGGTGATCACGTTGTGCATCAGACCGTGCACCGAGAGGGGATACTCCCAGGAGAAGGCCTTGTCGATGCGCACCGGGTTACCCTCGGTGTCCACGAACAGGTCGTCCGGGTCAGAGGGCCAGCCGAGCGGCATGCCGTCCAGCGGGGTGTTGGGCTTGACCGCCTCGGGGCCCGTAGGTGGACGCGCGCAGGGCGGGATCGGGCGCGGGAAGGGAGCCTTGTGGCGGAAGCCGCCGGGCCGATCGATGGTGCCCAGCAGGGACATCAGGATCGACAGAGCTCTGATGGTGTGGAAGCCGTTGGAGTGGGCGGCAAGCCCCCGCATGGCATGGAAGGATACCGGGTTGCCGGTCACGGAGTCGTGCTCCACGCCCCAGGAGTCGGTCCAGGCGATGGGCAGCTCGATCTTCTGGTCGCGGGCAGTGACGCCCATCTCGTGGGCCAGCCGACGGATGATCTCGGCGGGGATGCCGGTGATGCCGGCAGCCCACTCGGGGGTGTAGCCCTTGACCCGCTCCTTCAGCAGCTGGAACGAGGGCTTGGTGGGTGTGCCGTCCTCCAGCCTGAACTCGCCCAGCAGGTAAGGATCGGTATCCGGAGTGTGGGTGACCACGGCCCGGTTGGTATTTCTATCCCACCACAACTTGTTCTGGGGCTCGTAGCAGACTTCCTCCTCGGGCACCTCGGTACGATGGAACATCCCGAACTCGTCGCTGGCCTCATCCACGTTGATGAGCTGGCCGGCGTTGGTGTAGCGCACCAGGAATTCACGGTCGTAGAGGCCCAGGGCGATGATCTCGTTGATGATGGCCAGCAGCAGGGCGCCATCGGTACCCGGGCGGATGGGTACCCACTCGTCGGCGATGGCGGAGTAGCCGGTGCGTACAGGGTTGATGGAGATGAACCGACCGCCGTTGCGTTTGAACTTGGACAGCTCCACCTTCATGGGGTTGGAGTGGTGGTCCTCGGCGGTGCCCAGCATGATGAAGAGCTTGGAACGCTCGAGGTCCGGACCGCCGAACTCCCAGAAGGAGCCGCCAATGGTGTAGATCATGCCCGCGGCCATGTTGACCGAGCAGAAACCGCCGTGGGCCGCGTAGTTGGGGGTACCGAACTGCTTGGCAAACAGGCCGGTCAGGGCCTGCATCTGATCCCGTCCGGTAAACAGGGCGAACTTTTTGGGGTCGGTCTTGCGTAGCTTGCCAAGACGTTCGGCCAGAGTGGAGAATGCCTCTTCCCAGGAAATG
Source organism: Thioalkalivibrio sp. (assembly GCA_046260855.1). Lineage (GTDB taxonomy): Bacteria > Pseudomonadota > Gammaproteobacteria > Ectothiorhodospirales > Ectothiorhodospiraceae > Thioalkalivibrio_A. The sequence continues at coordinate 27,722 of JBHEOJ010000004.1, read as the reverse complement.
GGCTCGAACTGGGCGTCGCCGCGCTCGGTCCCTTCCTTGCGCTTCAGGGGCTGGGTCAGGCGGGCGGGGGAGTACTGCTTCATGATGCCCGACGAGCCCTTGGCGCAGATAACCCCCTTGTTGATAGGGTGATCGGGGTTGCCGTCGATGTAGCGGATCTCGCCGTCACGCAGATGCACGCGGATGCCGCAGCGGCAGGCGCACATGTAACATGTCGTTTTCTTGATCTCCTGCGCCGGGTTCCGGGTTTCGGAGAGCGTCGGATCCGACGTAGGCGTGGGTTGTTTTGCTTGCATGCGGTTTTGACCCTGAAGGGATTTAGATAATTAGGATATTCTTTGATATATTTTGACTAAGGTGCAGGGTAATTGGAAGTTTGAAATTCTTATCCACCCATAAAGTGGCGTGGAAAACCTCATAAAATCGAATGAGATGAGGCCGATAAAATTGGAAAATAAGGGATACTCTCTGTGAAGATCTGTATCGTATCCGACAGTCACGATCGTGGCCCGATGCTGGCCCGTGCCATTGCGGCGGCCATCGCCAGTGACGCCGCAATGGTCATCCACTGCGGTGACCTGATCGGCGGCAATACGATCAGGGCATCGCTCGCCCTGGGCGTGCCCATTCATGCGGTGCATGGTAACAACCTCGGTGACCCGGTCTCCATTGCGCGTATTGCCCACAACTCCAAGGGCATGTTCACCTATCATGGATTGGACGCTGACATCACCGTGGCTGGACGCAGGATCTTCGTGACCCATTATCCCCACTATGGCCACGCGATGGCCTGTACCGGGGATTTTGATCTCGTGTGCTGTGGTCACAGCCATGAACCGGAGATCCGGCAGCAGGCGAACGTGCGTGACGGCCAAACCTGGCTGGTCAACCCAGGTACCGTCGCGGGCCTGGGCGCCCCGGAGGCCACGTGGATACTTGGTGACCTGGAAACTATGCAATTCGAATTGCATCCGACGCCCGAGTGAGTCGAGATGCGGCCGGTCAAAATAGCAGAAATAGCGCCAACGAGGTACGTATTGGAATGAAAGCAGAAGACTACCGCAAACCCCTGCCCTCGTTCAGGGCGCCCGCGGAACTGGATTACGTGGAACCGGGCACCTATGAACGCGTATCGGCGACCGCGCCAGCCGTTCGTGTCATGACCAACCTGCGCCAGGTCAGCGCCGGCACGGTCCACCAGGACGCCACGCTCATAGAAACCAACCAGACCATGATCGCCCGGGGTGTGCGCCTGCTGCTGGTGGTCAACACAGAGGACCGGATCGTCGGTTTGATCACCGCCCGGGATATCCAGGGGGAACGCCCGATCAAGCTCATTCACGAGCGCGGCGGGCGATTCGAGGACCTGCAGGTGCGTGATCTCATGACGCCACGCGAGTCCATAGACCTGATTGAAATCCGCGACGTCATGCGCGCGGAAGTGCGCGACGTCGTAACGACGCTCAAGGAAATGGGCCGTCAGCATGCCTTGGTGTCCGAGAAAGATCCCGTCACGGGCCGTACGCGAATCTGCGGCATATTCTCTGCCACGCAGATCGGCCGACAGCTCGGCCTGCCGGTGCAGGTATTCGAAGTGGCCAAGACCTTCGCCGAAATCCAGACGGCGCTCGCCAAGGATTACTGACGGCGTTGCATGGGGCCACGAGGTGCCCGTAGCGAAGGTCATTGATCTGGAATTTTAAGGACGTGGCGGGGCTCTCTTAACCCCTTGAGTTATTGGTCTTGCACCAATAAGGTTTCTGCGAATCTTTAACCGGACCGCCTAGAGCTGGTCTTGCGTCGACCCGATTAGGCCTTTCTGCGGTCGCCGGGTTCACGGTTTGCGCGGCCTTCAGCGAATTCGGCGTACTTTACCTGCAATGCGACGATGACCAGCCCGGAATGGCGGCTGCTGAAACAAGCAGGGCACTAAGAAACACCAGGAGACTTTTTCTCGCCAAGACGCAAAGGGCGCCAAGGAAAAAAGATCTATCAATAAGATTGGGCTAGACAGGGCCTTATGGGGGGATGGCCCCCATAAGGTAGCGGTAAGGCTTTAGGGGCGCTTAGGCGTGGTGTACGGCACCACCTTATGGAACGCTTCCCAGGTCGTCTCGTAGCCTACGAAGCCTTTTTCGTTGGGCTCCATCTGACGGGTTGTCACAAAACGGGCCTTGCCTTCAGGAACTTTGGGTCTGGTCGTAGCTTGTCCGCTCATAAATTCACCTTTTGCTTCGAGGTCGTGATCGCCGCGGCGAGTTTTTCGCCCCTGATAACCATCACGATGAAATTGATAACCTGCTAATTCGGGTTAAAAGTATACCAGAGATTATCCGTCGGCCAGCAACCCCTTGTGTGCATGAAACTTTTTATGGCGAGATAAACCATGTCTCGTGTCTGCTCAGCGTAAGGGATCTGGATACTTTAGGCTGAAATCAACCCACCGTTCTGTCACGGGCCCCTGGAAGAACGGTGCACACCCGGCAACCTCGTGTGTGGTTATCCGTCCCCGTGTATCGATGTTCCCGTGAATTTGTGGAATAACCGGGGTAACATCAGCCCACCATTTGCAACCTGATCAGAAGATTTTATCGTATGCCACAATATATTTTTGTCTACCTCGGAGGTGAGTATCCTTCGGACCCGCAAGAGGCGCAAAAGCATCTGGAAAAGTATCAGCAGTGGCTGATCTCCTTGGGTACCGCTGTCGTCAGCCCGGCTGTGCCTTTCAAGGATACGCACTCGATCCAGCCTGATGGTTCGGCCTCCCGGGGAAGTGTGTCGGCGATGTCAGGACTGAGCATCATGAAGATGGACTCCATGCAGGAGGCCATCGCCGCGGCCCGGGCCTGCCCTTTTCTGGAAATAAATGGCACTCTCGAAGTTTCGGAAATGATCGAGATGTCCGGCGGTTCCCGAAATGGCGGCAGTGAAACGGTGAACTAGCCTGGATATTTCACCAAGGCGGTTGGCGGCTTTGTGTAAGCTTTTGAATTGAATGCATCAATGGTTCTATTTGGTTGTAAGGCCGCAGTAGCGTGTACCATGCCGCAGACCTATCGTGATGCTTGTGGTCTCTCGGCCTGTCTTGCTTGCTCTTCAGTCGAACCCCTTGCAACGGCTACGCTTCTCCTTCCAGAGACGGTGCGAGACAGGCCGAGAGACCACAATCATTCACGATCCTTGGTGAAATATCCGGGCTAGCCGGGCCAGTGGCGCATGGAGTTCATTGCTTACACAGAATGGGATCAGTTGCCTGATAATGCTGCGTCCCTGTTTGCCCAGGCGGCCAATGACAGTCTCTTTTTTTCACGCATGTGGTTTGAAAACCTGCGCAGAAACGCGCCTCCCGATCGTCAGCGGATTCTACTGGCGTGTGTGGTGAAGGACGGTAAGGTTCTGGCGCTGCTTCCCCTTGAGATGCGCGGTGGCCAGCATTGGTACGCGCTCACCAATCTCTATTCATCTCTCTTTACCCTGCTGCTTGAGGAGTACAAACAGCAGGAGGTCATCGAGTGTCTGGCCAGGGGGTTGATCCAGATGCCCTTCACTTCGTTACGCCTGGATCCGATTGCCGAGAATGACACAAACCTGCAGGGCTTCCAGCAGGCCATGGAGGCTATGGGCGTCGCCTGTCATCGAACATTTCATTTCTACAACTGGATCCACCGGATTCAGGGACAATCATTCCAAGACTATATGGCGGCACGCCCCGCCAGGGTGCGCAACAGTATTGCGCGTAAAGAGAGAAAACTCGCCCAGGAGCATGGCTACACGATCCGTCTCTTTACTGATAGTGGTCTGCAGCAGGCTATGGCAGACTACAATGCGATCTATCGCAGGAGCTGGAAAGCGACGGAGCTTTACGGTGACTTCGTCGAAGGCTTGGTCTGCGGCCTGTCGGAGCAGGGGTGGTTAAGACTTGCCATACTCTATGTTGATGAGCTGCCGGTCGCTGCACAGCTCTGGTTCATGGCGCATGGCAAGGCAAGCATTTTCAAGCTGGTCCATGACGAGAACTGGAAGCGGTACTCTCCGGGTTCGATCCTGACCAAATACCTGATGAAGCAGATCATTGATAACGACAGGGCAACGGAGATCGACTTTCTGACTGGCAACGATGCCTACAAGCAGGATTGGATGTCAGAGCGCAGAAAGCGATGGACCCTGTATTGCATCAACAAGCCCAAACAAAAGCAGAAAGTCAGTCGAGTACTGAAGTGGCTATATCGACTGAAGTGATGACCACATTCACGAGACACGCGGGATAATCGAAGTGCAACTGAAGAGCGATGCCGAACAATTCGACCAACTCCAACAGATCTTCATGCGCGAGATCATTGAGCAGATCCGGCTCAAGCTCGTCGAGGCCGGATTCCGTGGCGAAGCGCTGAGGGATGTGGCCGGCAACATTGCGTTTAGCGTGGCCAGTACGATTGACGACACGGCCAAGATAGAATTCGAGGGCACTGAAGTTAGGCCCTACCTCACCTTCGTAACCGGACACGAGGCGCTTGTTCATGGGGGAGAGAACTCCTACACGCATGAATATGTGGCAGACCTCATGAGTGAGATATTCGACGGACCATCCACGGACGATCAACGCTGACCATGAAACTCAGGCAAAGGCATCTGTTCAAGGGTACCCAGGAATTCGAGATCATCGACGATTACGTCATGATTCGGAGCAAGGCACCGTTCAAGGAGCTAACGGAACTGACCGTGATGCTGACCGTCTTGAATACTGAGCCGGTTATCACCAAGTCCTGTCTGAACTTCACCAGCCGCGTCAATGGCGAAGTGCTGGTCTCCCTCTACCTGGGAAAACCCGATACCCAGGCATTCAATGCCTTTGTCTCCACACTGAAACGTCGGGCCCGAGAGGAATATCAGTCCTTCGCCGGACTCAGGTCTGTCAGACAGACAGTGACACTTGAGGGGAATGTGTACGACGAGCCACCGAACATGGATGATCCGGCCCAGGATGCGCCGGCCAGGTTCCGGGGCGATCTTGATGTTGCGAGGATCGATGAGGCGATCCGGATGCTTAAAACCTATCTGGCGCTCGATGATATCCTGCCCATGGTGACAGCGATGGAGGCGCTGAGGAATGATCCAGACAGTGCAACACTTCAACTTCAGGTCATAGAGGCCTTCAATGATCTAGGCCCGATGCAAGGCGCAGTTCTGACCTATGCGCCCTATGTTGGTGTTCTGCTATCAGATGGGCCGGCCGGGGCCCCTTACTGATACCCTACAGGCCCGCCCGCATGCGCGTCCTGTGTGCTTGCGCATAATGGCTCCCTGGCAGGGCCCCCACAATCCAGGGAGGGTGGGGCCGCCGTCGTGCAGATATTCAGACCGGGACAATGCGGTCCGTATCGACATCCGGCCCTTCAACTATCTTGGTGCCGACCTCAATCTCTTCCGGGGTCGCATCCCTCACGGAGAGCACCTCCAGCCTGAAGAGCAGGTCTCTGCCGCAGAGCGGGTTGTTGCCATCGACGGTGAGCGTCTTGTCGTCAACGCGCGTCACGATGAACTCCTTTCGTTCACCCTTGCCGCTCTCCATCAGAATGGTGGTACCGACTTCGCGATATTCTTCCGGCACATTTTCGATCTTATCGGTAAACACCAGGTTTTCGTCGCGTTCTCCGTAAATCAAATTGCCATCGATAGGCACTTCGATCACGTCCCCGGGTGAGCGGCCTTCCAGCTCGTCGCTGACTTGTTTCGCCAGCACATGGGCGGTCCCATGCACATAGCTTAAGGGGTACTCGACCGTTGACAGCACTTGCCCGGATTTCTTGTCGATGACCTTGTAGGTCAGCTCGACAAGTTTGTCGTCCTGTATTGTTTCGCTCATGGTCGTCTAAAACACAGATGCAGCGAAGATTTTGACTTCGTCTCTTTCATAACCGATGACCATGCGCCCCAGCCACTCTCCGGCCTTTTTGGTGCTGCGGACTCGAAACAGGCAGGTGACATGCTCTCCACGACGAATGAAGCCGAGAAAATCATAGTCGCTTGAAAGGCTTCGGGTGAGTTCGCTCTTCGCGAACTGGTTCCCAAGCTCCACCTCATTGAGGCCGTGGAGAAGATCATAGGAGAAGTTGAGAATGAACTTCGCGTAATTGCCTTTGTTAGAGTACTTGACCAGATCATCCCACATGGGGAGAGCGATCTCGAGAAGCTCCTCATCCGTTCTTTCAATGATGTTCATGAAATTCTCTCTGAGAAGACGATCTGCCGGCGACAGATGGTTCGCCTCGGTTTGCGGGGTGTATACGATATCTCATTACAAAAAAAAGACCAACGTGGCGTTGATCTTTTCAGGAACACACTCGGGGAGGCGCGTGAACTACGCCTCCCCGGTGTCGAAGTTTACTCTTCGTCCGTGCCCACAAGATGGTAGCAAGGGGCCTTTTCCATGGTGTATTCACCGGTCTTGGGATCACGACGGGAAACAGTCAGTACGTGCCAGTTCTCGTCGTCCAGTTTGAGGGCGTCACCACGGTAGTAGTAACCCGGCCAGCGGGTCTCTTTGCGGAACAGGGTGTGTTGGAAGACCGACTCCGCGGTACGGTGACGATGCTTCAACTCCCATGCACGCAGCAGCTCATGGATATTCTCCGCTGCAACCTTTTCCAGATCCTCTTCCAGGACTTTCATCTTCTTCAGGCCGATTTGCAGCAGCTTGTCGTTGGTCATGTAGTGGACGGTCACGCCACCACAATACTCATCCATCAGCTTCTGCAACCGGTCCAGGCCCTGACGCGGATTGATGTAGTTAGGGTTGACGCTGCCGGCAACGATCTCGTTGCGGTAGATCGTGTAGTGCTCCATCGGCTTGTAGATGTCGGCCTTGCGGCGCTCGACCTGCTCTTCGGAAACACGAATACCCTGGGCCTTGCCATCGTCGATGTACTTGCAGGCGGCCTTGGCAGCCAGACGACCTTCGGTGAAGGAACCGGAGGAAAAGGCATGGGGCGTACCACCGACGGCATCGCCGGCACCGAACAGACCCTCAACCGTGGTCATCCGATTGTAGCCCCAGAAGTACTCTTCAGGTGAGAGGTCTTCAGGGCCGGAGCACCAGGCGCCACAGCCAGTGGCGTGCGAACCCATGACGTAAGGCTCGGAGGTGGTGAGCTCAGGGTTCTCGTACTTAGGGTTCACATCGGTTGCCGCCCACAGCACGGCCTGGCCAACGGTCATGCCCAGGAAGTTGTGCCAGCCGATCTCCTCGAGATGCGGGTCCTGGAAGGCCTCCATGGTGATCATGTGAATCGGACCGCGACCCGCATTCACCTCATTGATGAGTGCGTGATTACGCAGACAGGTCGGGATCGGACGATGGGTCCTGTGGGAGACCTCGGGATCCAGATACTCCTTGCCGACCATCTTCTGCAGGTCTGGGAACCACTTGGACTCGTACTCTTCGCCGTTGCAGTTCTGGGTGTAGGTCTTGAGGTGCAGGAAGTAGGCACCCACCGGACCGTAACCGTCCTTGAAGCGGGCCAGTACGATGCGGTTCTCCATCTGGGTCATCTTCGCACCCGCCTCGATCATCAGTCCGTAGGCAGAACCCGAGGACCAAGGGGCATACCACACGCGACCGGCACCTTCGCCCACCGAGCGCGGCTTGAAGATGTTGGAGGCTCCGCCCGCGGCCACGATAACGGCCTTGGATTTGAAGACGTGGTAATCACCGGTACGGACATTGAAGCCGACAGCACCGGCCACACGGTTTTCCTTGGAGTCATCCATCAGCAGGTGGGTCACACAGACGCGGTTGTAGACCTTGTCAGCCGACTTCTTGGCGGCTTCGGCTACGATCGGCTTGTAGGATTCACCGTGGATCATGATCTGCCAACGGCCTTCACGTTGGTAGGTGCCGGTCTTGGGATTGCGCATCAGCGGCAGCCCCCATTCCTCGAACTGGTGAACAGCCGAGTCCACGTGGCGCGCCATATCAAACAGCAGATCTTCGCGCACCATGCCCATCAGGTCGATACGGGCGTAACGGACGTGATCCTCGGGGTTGTTCTCGCCGAAGCGGGTACCCATGTAGCAGTTGATCGCATACAGGCCCTGAGCCACGGCACCGGAACGGTCGATATTGGCCTTTTCGGCAATAATGATCTTCTTGTTTTGTCCCCAGTAACGGGCTTCCCAGGCGGCACCCGTACCACCAAGCCCGGCACCGCAGACCAGGATATCAATGTTGTCTTCTACGACTGTCTTGTAAGCCATTAGTAGTACACCCCTGCTTTCATTTTCAGCCCATTGGATTCCAGCGTATGCAGGCCACCTTCATCCATACGAATGTATTTCGGCTCGTTAAAGAGTAATTGACTGTCCCGCATTTCTTTACTGGGCGCAGCTACATCGGCCAGTTGAGGAATGTCCCTGCCCCAGGGCTTGGTCGTGATGGGGGCCAGCAGGTTCATGTCCATTTCCCCGTTACGGGACTTGATGCGCCAGGCAATAACACCCTTCTCCTCGTCACGGATAACACGCACGGAATGACCCAGGGGCGCGAAATCCGCATAGCCGCGCACGTCAATCGCGTTGTGCGGGCAGGCCTTCACACAGGAGTAGCACTCCCAGCACATGTTGGGCTCAATGTTGTAGGCGCGGCGCAGGGTTGGGTCGATATGCATGATGTCCGACGGGCAGATATCAACACAGGCTCCACAGCCGTCACAACGCGTCATATATACGAAAGTTGGCATTTTGGTCCTCTCTCTAGAAGTTATTCGATCGCAACCAGTTATTAGTAGTTGCGGGGCGGTTCACGGCTGATGCCAAGTCCCATGTTGGGCGGGTTGGTGCCCATGTACTCGGGGATGTCGGGATAGCGCGCCTGCAGTTTGGGGTCCGTCAGTTCACCCAGGTCAGGCAGGTTCTCCTGAGAGCCGTCGGCGATGGTGATCTTCTTCTGGTAGGCAGCGGCAGGCTTGAAGAACATGTGAGCGAACTTGGACCATAGCACCGTGCTGAACAGCGTGGTGCTGGCGGCAAGGAACAGCACGAAGAACAGCCAGCCGATGGCGATGCCCTGGGTGAACGACCACAGCAGCCCAAAGGTTGCCATGGCCAACAGGGACAGGATGAAGAGATCAGCGCGCACCACGCGGTACCAGGGGTTGCCTTCGGCGGAGACATCCACGCGGATAAGGAACCAGAACCAGTAGCCACCGAAGGCCAGGCTCAGCGCCCCCAGGTGCCACAGCAGCGGCCAGATACCGGCCTTTGCCGAGGTGGCGTACCCAAAGATCAGGACGGCCGTGGACAACACGAAGATGATGAATCCGTACATGGTGAAAAGGTGGGAGAGCCGGCGCTGTTCCTCGCCCTTGTGGGAGAACTCGGAGGAGGTCAGCACCTCACCAACGATCGTCTGGACCGCAAGCCCGGCCTTCTGGCCTCCGCCGACGGAGCGTCGAGCGCTCTGTTCCGCCTTTTTTGAATTTTCGAAGAAGTATTTGGCGCTCTTCTTGTGCATTACATCGATGAGCACACCGGCAATCACCAATACGATCATGGCCACGACGTAGAACTGCATGGCCCAGGGCGGAATGAATGCAGCAAGCTCACTGAATGGGTTGGTACTAATCATCGTTTGCTCTCCTAGTACTGATTCTGAGTTTCTTAATTAATAAAGAGGCGGATCTCGTCTAAGCCTTTGAGATCATACGGGTTACACCTAATAAACGCTCCATGCATGACCTCGCGGCTGAAGTCCGTTAGCGGGCGGAATGCCCGGAAAGCTTTACCTCGACCTTTTCGGTAAGGTTGTTGTAGTACTCGCGCAGGACCTCCAGGACTTCCGGGCGGGAGAATTCCGCCGGCACGTCGTCGCCTTCGGAGAGTGCCTTGCGTAGCTTGGTGCCCGACAAGAGCAGGCGGTCGCCCGGCTCGTGGGGGCAGGTGCGTGCGGAGGCCATGCCGCCGCACTTGTAGCACCAGAAGGTCCAGTCGATCTTCAGGGCCTGGGTCTCCAGGGCGCCCTCGGGGATCTCGTCGAAGATATGGTGTGCATCGAACGGGCCGTAGTAATCGCCCACGCCGGCGTGGTCCCGACCCACGATCAGATGGGAGCAGCCGTAGTTCTGGCGGAACACTGCGTGCAGCAGGGCCTCGCGTGGACCGGCATAACGCATGTCAAGCGGGTAGCCGGCCTGGATAATGGTGTTCTTCGCGAAATACTTGTCCACCAGGACGTTGATCGCCTTGGCGCGAACGTCCGCCGGGATGTCACCGGGCTTGAGGTTGCCGAGCAGCGAGTGGATCAGCACGCCATCACAGGTCTCGATGGCCACTTTAGCCAGGTACTCGTGGGAGCGGTGCATTGGGTTGCGGGTCTGGAACGCCGCCACCTTGTTCCAACCCATGGACTCGAACTGGGCCCGGGTCTCCTCGGGCGACATGAACAGCTCGCCGTACTTCTCTGGGAATCCGCCCTGGGACAGCACCTTCACGGGGCCGGCCAGGTTCACGTCGCCCTGTTCCATGACCATCTTCACGCCTGGATGCTCCAGGTCAGTGGTCTTGTACACGGCGGCGCATTCGTGGGCCTTGTCGATCTGGTACTTCTCGGTCACTTTCATGGTGGCCAGGATTTCGTCGTTCTCCGGGTCCACCAGGGCGATGTCGCTGCCAGTCTTGAGGCCGTCGGCGATCACCTCGTCGGTGGACAGGGTGATGGGAATGGGCCAGAACAGACCGCTGGCGGTCTTCATGCCGTCGCAAACGCCTTCCCAGTCCGCATGAGTCATGAAGCCATCCAGGGGCGTGAAGCCCCCCAGACCCAGCATGATGATGTCGCCCTTCTCCCGCGAGCTGACCTTGACCTTGGGCAGCGACTCGGCGCGCGCCCGCTCTTCGCTCAAAGCTTTGCCTTCCAGCAGCAAGGGCTTGAGCGGACCCCCCCCGTGAGGATTCACCAGTGCCATTAGATTTTTCCTCTTTACTTAAATAAGAATTTGTTAAAAGTCCGGTAAATTACTAAGGTTCCGGATCCGGATCACGACACTAGCACTACCCGGACCGCGCTAGGAATAGGAATTTTCGATGTACAAATAAATCCTGCTGATTAGCGCCCCCCCCATTGGGGATGGGATCCGGGGACGGATGCACGCAAGTGGTTGATCTGCCGTCCCTATTCGGATCCGTCCGATCTGCCGGGAATTGACGCGGAGAAATGAGGCCTGCGTGCAAGCCGACTTGTGCGCCGATGATGAATGCGACAGGATCTATGTCGTCGTGAACACCGGCCACGCGCCTCGACTGTTTAAAATAGACTATCGCGAGCCATGTAGCCAAAGTTTTTTATTGTACAAAACAGAAAAATATCTGGTTTAGTGTTAAAAACTGAAAAATATCGGGCCCCATGATCCCATGGGAGTCCACAAACCCATAAGGAGAGTGAGAGCAAATGAGATTGATTCTATTGGGCGCCCCTGGCGCTGGTAAGGGTACTCAGGCCCAGTACGTCACCGAAAAATACGGCATTCCGCAGATCTCCACCGGCGATATGCTGCGTGCCGCGGTCAAGGCCGGGACGCCGCTGGGTGTGGAGGCCAAAAAGGTGATGGATGCGGGGGGTCTGGTGTCCGACGAGATCATCCTGGGGCTCGTCAAGGAGCGACTGGAGCAGCCCGATTGCGCCAAGGGCTTTCTGTTTGACGGCTTCCCGCGCACCATTCCCCAGGCCGAGGCCCTCAAGGAGCAGGGCGTGAAGCTGGATTATGTGGTGGAAGTGGACGTGCCCGATGAGGAGATCATCAAGCGTATGAGCGGACGCCGGGTGCACCCCGCCTCCGGGCGCACCTATCACGTGGTCTTCAATCCGCCCAAGGTGGAAGGCAAGGACGACGTTACCGGTGAGGACCTGATCCAGCGCGACGACGACAATGAAGAGACGGTGCGCAAGCGTCTCGAGGTCTACCACAGCCAGACCAAACCCCTGGTGGAGTTTTACGCCAAGTGGGCGGCCACCGGCGACGCCAATGCGCCCAAGTACGCCCAGGTGGCCGGTATCGGTTCCGTGGAGGACATCCGCGACAAGGTGTTCGAGGCACTCGGCGGGTGAAGTCGGAGGTGTGAGGGGATAGGCGGAAGGCGTTCAGGTTCCTCTGGCCTCACCCCTCACCCCTTATCCAGGCACCAAAGAAAAGGGCCGGCAAAAGCCGGCCCTTTTTACTTCACACTTCCAAACTCTCCCTTCCTACTTCTTAAGCACCTTCTCTACCAGGTTCTGACGCAGGCGGTAGGCGTCCGGCATGCCGGAGCCCAGCAGCGGGCGCAGGTACAGGCGGAAGGCGTCGGTCACGTCTGTGCCGGACTCGGTGATGAACTCATCGGCCATGACCTTGGTCTTGCCGGCCACGTCCTCCAGGGGCGCGAGACGGTAGTCCACGGAGTAGAAGCCAGTGCGCTCGATCACCACGGAGCCATCCTGCTTGCCCCACATGGCGAATTGCACCGCCTTCTCGCCCACTTCCCGAGCCTCGCGCTGGTCCACGTCGGAGACGCAGCCCACAAAGGAGCGCTGCAGGTACCCGAAGGTGTCGCCGCGCACGCGCTTGATGCCGAGCTTGTTCTTGATCTCGTCACACAGCATGTCGGCCAGCTGGCCGGTGCCGGAAAGCTGCACGTTGCCGTGGGCGTCCTTCTCCACTTCCTTGGCGAGCTTCATCACGATGGGTGTGCCCTCGGCGTCATGGACGCCTTCGCTCACCGCGATTACGCAGCGCCCGTAGCGATCCATGGTGGCCTTCACGTCGGCCAGGAACTTGTCGATGTCGAACACCCTCTCCGGCAGGTAGATCAGGTGCGGGCCGTCGTCAGGGAACTTCTTGCCGAGCGCGGCGGCCGCGGTGAGAAAGCCCGCGTGCCGGCCCATGACCACGCCGATGTACACACCGGGCAGGGCCCAGTTGTCCAGGTTTGCGCCCATAAATGACTGGGCCACGAAGCGCGCCGCGGACGGGAAGCCCGGGGTGTGGTCGTTTTCCACCAGGTCGTTGTCAATGGTCTTGGGGATGTGGATGCAGCGCAGGTCGTAATTGGCCTTCTGGGCCTCTTCGCTGACGATGCGCACGGTGTCGGAGGAGTCGTTGCCACCGATGTAGAAGAAGTAGCCGATCTCGTGAGCCTTGAGGACCTTGAAGATCTCCTGGCAGTACTTGAGGTCGGGCTTGTCGCGGGTGGAGCCGAGTGCTGAGGAGGGAGTTTGCGCCACCAGTTCCAGGTTGTGGCTGGTCTCCTGGGTCAGGTCCAGGAATTCTTCGTCCACGATGCCGCGAACGCCGTGGAACCCGCCGTAGACCAGCTCCACGTTGCGAAATTTCCGGGATTCCAGGACCGCGCCCACCATGGACTGGTTGATTACGGCCGTGGGACCGCCCCCCTGGGCGACGAGTACCTTCTTTGTCATGTCTGCCTCCTATTCTCTTTGGTGATTTACCGGGGTCTTCTAAAACCCTCGAATTTATCGGATTGAAATTACGGACTCTGCGGGACTATACGTCATCGGTGCAGCAGGGGGTGATTTTTGAAATTTATGGGCCCATGCAATAAATTTTGGCAACAGTGCCCCCAAAAAGTCGGTTTTGGCAGGGGACGGGCCCTGGGCGTGTTGCCCCAGGGGTTCAGCTGCGTTCGCGGTGTCTGCGCGGCGGGCCGCCGCGGGTTCCCTGACCCCGATCTCCCCGCTGTTCACGGACCTCTCGTTTCGCCGCAGGCGCCGGCTTGACCAGCAACTCGGGGTCGATGGTCCCGGCCTCGATCTTGAAGCCGATGTACTGCTGGATTTCCGGAAGGTAAAAGGCCGAGGCCTCGCAGGCGAAACTGATGGCGTCTCCCTCGGCACCAGCCCGGCCGGTGCGCCCGATACGATGCACGTAGTCCTCGCCGGACTGTGGCAGATCGAAATTGAACACGTGCGAGACGTCGGGGATGTGAAGTCCGCGTGCCGCCACGTCCGTGCCGATCAGGACGTGAAACTCGTCGTTTTCGAACTGCTTAAGCAGGCGCTGACGCTTCTGCTGAGGCACGTCGCCGGACAGCACCTCGGCCTTGATCTGGTTACCCTTGAGCCAGGCCAGCAGTTTGTCCGCCATGTGTTTGGTGTTGACGAAGACCATGGAACGGCTGGGCCCCAGGCGCTTGAGGAGCCCGAGCAGCAGGGGGATCTTCTCCTGATTGGCCGGGTAATAGACCACCTGGCGTACCCGCTGGGCTGTGACCTGCTCGTCCTGGGTCTGTACCTCCTCGGGGTTGTTCATGTGCTCGTAGGCCAGCTCCATCACCCGGTGGGAGAGGGTGGCGGAGAACAGCATGGACTGGCGCTCCGCGGGCGGGGTCATGCGCCGCAGCAGGAATCGGATGTCCTTGATGAAGCCAAGATCGAACATGCGGTCCGCCTCGTCCAGGACCATCACTTGGAGCAACTGCATGTCGAATACCTTCTGTTTGAAGTAGTCGATGATGCGTCCAGGGGTGCCGATGAGCACATCGACCCCGTCGGTCAGTTCCTGGCGTTGTTTGTCATAATCTGTGCCACCGTAGGCCAAACCGAGCCGCAGGCCTGTATGGGCGCCCAGTGACACGGCATCCTTGTGGATCTGGATGGCGAGCTCCCGGGTGGGGGCGAGGATCATGGCGCGGATCTGGTTGGGGCGGCGGTCTTCGGGGGCGGGGGCCCGCAGCAGGCGATTAAAGGTGGCGATCAGGAAGGCGGCGGTCTTGCCGGTGCCCGTCTGGGCCTGGCCGGCCACGTCATGACCCTGGAGCGCGATGGGCAGGGAGAGTGCCTGGATCGGTGTGCACTGGCTGAATCCGGCGTCGCCGATGCCTTGTCGCAGGCTGTCGGGGAGGTCGAACTGACTGAACGAGATTTCCGAGAGGTGGGTATCCGTCATGGGGTGCTTGGCTCTGGCATGGGCTTGAAATGGCGGGCGGAATGGGCTCCAATTGGACGGGTGTTCGCCGGTCCGCACTGGCATGGTGCAGGTAAAGACCCGTGCAGTCCATGCGCCGCGAGAACCCTATTCTAACCGGAGGTCAATCGTTGTGAGCGAAAAGATCCATCATGTAACTGATGCCAGCTTCGAGGAAGAGGTGCTGAAATCCGAGCAGCCCGTGCTGGTGGACTACTGGGCCGAGTGGTGTGGACCCTGCAAGATGATCGCGCCGATCCTGGATGAGATTGCATCCGAGTACGGTGACAAGATCAAGATTGCCAAACTGAACATCGACGAAAACCCGGGCACTCCGCCCAAGTACGGTATCCGTGGCATCCCCACCCTGATGCTGTTCAAGGGGGGTAGTGTGGAAGCCACCAAGGTGGGCGCCCTGTCCAAGTCCCAGTTGACCGCCTTCCTGGACCAGAACATCTGAGTGGACGTGATCCAGCCCGGACTTATTGTGGCGCCGGGCTGGACTCATCCGCACAAGCGTGCTAGCTTACTCGGAAAACCTATAATCAGACCTCGCCCGTCGTTCTGGCGCGCGATGCCTTCCTAAAGCAAGTCTAATCAAATCCAGTTGTTCCGGCGGCCTCCCCAAGGGTCTGTCCGTTCGCCTGTAACCCTTCCTGTCCGACACCAGACCCGAACCCGCATGAATCTAACCGAACTTAAGCGTAAGTCCGCAGCTGAACTGATCGAAGTTGCCCAGTCCATGAAGATCGAAGGCATGGCCCGGGCACGCAAGCAAGACATCATCTTCGCCATGCTCAAGGCACACGCGAAGAACGGAGAGGATATCTCCGGGGATGGCGTGCTTGAAATACTCCAGGATGGCTTCGGCTTTCTGCGTTCAGCGGACAGTTCCTACCTGGCAGGCCCCGACGACATCTACGTCTCGCCCTCCCAGATCCGCCGCTTCAGTCTTCGCACTGGCGACACCATCACCGGCAAGATTCGGCCCCCCAAGGAAGGCGAGCGCTACTTCGCCCTGCTCAAGGTGGACCAGATCAATTTTGAGGCACCGGAGAACGCCAAGAACAAGGTGTTGTTCGAAAACCTCACGCCCCTGCATGCCAACGAGCGCATGCGCATGGAGCGGGGCAACGGCAGTACTGAAGACATCACCGCCCGGATCATCGATATCGTATCCCCCTTCGGCAAGGGCCAGCGCGGCCTGATCGTCTCCCCGCCCAAGGCGGGCAAGACCCTGATGCTGCAGAACATCGCCCAGAGCATCGCCGCCAATCACCCGGACTGTTACCTGATCGTGTTGCTCATCGACGAGCGCCCCGAGGAAGTGACCGAGATGGCGCGTATGGTTCAGGGTGAGGTCATCTCCTCCACCTTTGACGAACCCGCGAGCCGCCACGTGCAGGTGGCCGAGATGGTCATCGAGAAGGCCAAGCGCCTGGTGGAACACAAGCGCGACGTGGTGATCCTGTTGGATTCCATTACCCGTCTGGCCCGTGCCTACAACACCGTGGTCCCGTCCTCGGGCAAGGTGCTCACCGGTGGTGTTGACGCCAACGCCCTGCACCGTCCCAAGCGCTTCTTCGGCGCGGCCCGGAACATCGAGGAGGGCGGCAGTCTGACCATCCTCGCCACCGCCCTGGTGGACACCGGCTCCAAGATGGACGAGGTGATCTACGAAGAGTTTAAGGGCACCGGCAACATGGAGGTCCACCTGGACCGCCGCATCGCCGAGAAACGCACCTACCCCGCCATCAACATCAATCGCTCCGGCACTCGCCGCGAAGAACTCCTGACCAATCCGGAAGAACTGCAGAAACTGTGGATCCTGCGCAAGTTCCTGCATTCCATGGACGAGCTGGAGGCGATCGAGTTCCTGCTCAGCCGCCTGCAGTCCACCAAGGTGAATAGCGAATTCTTCGATATGATGAAGAAGGGATAAGGGCGCAGAGACAAGATCCAAGAGACAAGTTGTAAAATAAGAAAGGCCGGTGAAAACCGGCCTTTCTAGTTTCTGAGAGGGGTTTACTTGTCTCTAGGGCACCTCTAATTATTCTGAGTGCGTCTGATTGGACACTCAGATTCGTGCTATCAAGGCGCAAATCGCACGTAATAGCGCGCTATTGCGAAGATTTGCAACGCCGAGAGCGCGGATTTGAGTGTCCAAGATGCGTGCTCATGAATATTTAGATGTGCCCTCTAGTAACTTGCCTCTTGTACCTAGCGCTTCATATCCAACACTCCGGGCTGACATCCCAGATCTCATTTGCATACTGGAGCACGGTGCGGTCGATGGAGAAGTAGCCCATGCGCGCGGTGTTGAGCATGGCGCGTCGGGTCCATTCCTCCCGATCCTGATACAGGGCGTCCACCTGCTCCTGGGCCTTCACATAGCTCTCGAAGTCCGCCAGAACCAGGAATGCGTCGGTATTGAGCAGGTCCTGCACCAGGCCCTGATAGCGCCCGGTGGCATTGGGTGAGAAGAAGCCGCCGGAGATCATATCCAGCACTTCGCGCAGTTCGTCATTGCCTTCGTAGAAATCCCTGGGCTGATAACCCCTGGCCTTGGTCTCGGCCACCTCATCGGCGTTGAGCCCGAAGATGAAGATGTTCTCCTCACCCACCGCTTCGCGGATCTCCACGTTGGCACCGTCCAGGGTGCCGATGGTCAGCGCTCCGTTAAGCGCAAGCTTCATGTTGCCCGTGCCCGAGGCCTCCATCCCTGCCGTGGAGATCTGTTCGGAGAGGTCGGCGGCGGGAATGATCACGGCAGCGGAGCTGACATCGTAGTTGGGGTAGAACACCACCCTGAGGCGACCGTCCACCATGGGATCATTGTTGACCACATCCGCCACGTCGTTGATCAGGTGAATGATCTCCTTGGCGCGCAGGTAGGACGGCGCGGACTTTCCGGCGAACAGCACCACGCGCTGGGCCATGCCGTCCGCATCGCCGCGACGGATGCGGTTGTAGAAGGCGATCACATGCAGGATGTTGAGCAGCTGGCGCTTGTATTCGTGAATGCGCTTGATCTGTACGTCGAACATGGCCGTGGGATCGATCCGGATGCCGGTGCGTGCATGCACCAGCTCCGCCAGATGGCGCTTGTTGGCGTCCTTGACGGAGCGAAACTCATCGCGGCACTTGGCTTGATCGACGAAGGGCTCCAGCTTCTTGAGCTGGGACAGATCCATGATCCAGTCCTTGCCGATGTGTTCGCTGATTTGCGCCCTCAGGGCCGGGTTCGCCTGGTTAAGCCACAGGCGCGGGGTGATGCCGTTGGTGATGCTGATGAAACGCTCGGGCCACAGACGATGGAAATCGTGGAACAGGGTGTCCTTGAGCAGCTGGGTGTGCAGGGCGGCCACACCATTGATCTTGTGACTGCCGATCACCGCCAGATGTGCCATGCGCACGCGTCGGCCATTGTCCTCGTCGATGATGGACAGGCGCCTGGCGATCTCGTTGTCACCTGGAAAGCGGTGATGCACCTCGTTGAGGAAGCGGAAGTTGATCTCGTAGATGATCTGCATGTGGCGTGGCAGCACGCGCTCCATGAGATCTACGGGCCAGGTCTCCAGGGCCTCGGGCATCAGGGTGTGGTTGGTATAGCCGAAAACCGCTTGAGTGGTCTCCCAGGCGGTCTGCCAGGACAGCTGGTACTTGTCCAGCAGCAGGCGCATGAGTTCAGCTACCGCAATGGCAGGGTGGGTATCGTTGAGCTGCATGGCCACCTGGTCGGGCAGGTCGGTGATGCGATAGCCCATCTCTTCGTGGTGGCTCAGGATGTCCTGGATCGAGGCGGAGACGAAGAAGTATTCCTGCTTCAGGCGTAGCTCGCGGCCTACGGCGGTGGCGTCATTGGGGTAGAGCACCATGGAGATGGTTTCGGTCTCGGCCTTTTTCTCGATGGCGCCGATGTAGTCGCCTTCGTTGAAGTAGTTGAGATCGAAGTCCCGGGTGGACTTGGCGGCCCAGAGACGCAGGTTGTTGACGTTTTTGTTGCCATAGCCCGGGGTGGGATAGTCATAGGCCATGGCAATGACTTCTTCGCAGTCCTGCCAGTGATGACGGGTGTTGCCGTTGTCCCGATGGCTGACCACGCGGCCGTAGAAGCGCACCGGGAAGATCTTCTCCGGACGGGGAAATTCCCAGGTGTTGCCGTAGCGCAGCCAGTTGTCCGGGTGTTCCACCTGCTGGCCATCATCAAGCTGCTGCTGGAACATCCCGTACTCGTAGCGGATGCCGAAGCCGTAGCCGGGGATGCACTGGCTGGCCATGGAGTCCAGGATGCAGGCGGCGAGCCTGCCCAGGCCACCGTTGCCCAGGGCGGCATCGGGCTCAAGCTCGGCGATCTCCAGGAGATCTACGCCCATCTCCGAGAGCGCCTCCCGGGTGGCCTCGAAAAAGCCCAGGTTCATCAGACTGTTGATGAGCATGCGCCCGATCAGATACTCCATGGACAGGTAGTAGACCCGCTTGGCATGGGCCTTGTTGAACAGGCGCTGGGTGTACATGCGCCGTTCGATCATACGTTCGCGCACGGCGTAGGAAACCGCCTCCAGCCAGTCCCGGTGGGTGGCGTGGAGCGGATCCTTGCCAGCGTAATGGATCAGGGCATCACGGATGGATTTCTTCAGCCCCTCCTTGTCGCAGGGGCGGGGGTGATGCTCGAGTTCGTGCTGGATGTCCTGAATTGCCATGAATATGTGTCACCGAAAATAAGGGAATGGGACGACTGCCAAAAGAAAGACAAGCAAACCGGGTGCCAGGGGCCATTCCGTGGCGGGCAGCCGAGGGTTTTTCAACAGCCTGCTAGCCCTGTTCCCTGGCCACGGCCCGATAACCGATGTCTCGACGAGAGTATACGCCGTCCCAGTGAATACGATCTGACAGGGTATAGGCCCGAGTCTGGGCAGCAGCGACGGTGTCACCCAGGCCGACCACGCACAAGACCCGACCGCCACTGGTGCGCACCGCACCATCCTGTTGCACGGTGCCGGCGTGGAACACCTTGGCATCGGGGGCATCCTGGGCGGGCAGACCCTCGATGACATCACCCTTGGTGTGATCGGCCGGGTAACCGCCGGCGGCCAGGACCACGCCCAGGGCGGCGCGGGGATCCCAGTCCACCTGGATCTCGTCCAGGCGCACGGCGAGGGCCGACTCCAGCAGGTCCACCAGGTCCGAGCGCAGGCGCATCATGATGGGCTGGGTCTCCGGATCGCCGAAGCGACAGTTGAACTCAAGTACCTTGGGTGTGCCGTCGGCGGCGATCATCACACCGGCGTACAGAAAGCCCGTGTAAGGGATGCCTTCGGCCGCCATGCCGCGCACCGTGGGCCCCATGACCTCGCCCATGATGCGCGCGTGGATCTCGGGGGTGATCACCGACGCGGGGGAGTAGGCGCCCATGCCGCCGGTGTTGGGGCCCTTGTCGCCGTCGTCCCGGGCCTTGTGGTCCTGGGAGCTGGCCATGGGCAGGATGTGTTCGCCGTCCACCATGCAGATGAAGCTGGCCTCCTCGCCGGTGAGGAATTCTTCCACCACCACCCGATGCCCTGCCTCGCCGAAGGCGTTGCCGGCGAGCATGTCGCGCACGGCGGCCTCGGCCTCTTCCACGGTCTGAGCCAGGATCACGCCTTTGCCGGCAGCCAGGCCGTCTGCCTTGACCACGATGGGTGCGCCCTGTTCACGGATGTAGACCACGGCTTCATCCAGTTCGGTGAAGTTGGCGTAGGCGGCGGTGGGGATCTGGTGCCGGGCCAGGAAGTCTTTGCTGAAGGCCTTGGAACCTTCCAGCTGGGCGGCCTTTGCGGTGGGGCCGAAGATGGCCAGTCCTGCCTCTTGAAAGGCATCCACCACCCCGGCCACCAGGGGCCCCTCGGGGCCCACGACGGTCAGGTCCACGCCCTGGCTCTGGGCGAAGTGAACCAGGGCGGGGATGTCGGTGACGTCCACGTCCACGTTCATGCAACGGGGTTCCATGGCCGTGCCGGCATTGCCCGGGGCCACGTACACCGTCTCTACCCGGGGCGACTGGGCCAGCTTCCACGCCAGTGCATGCTCGCGGCCACCGCCGCCGATCACCAATACCTTCACTGTGATGCCTCGTGAGTGTTCAGGAATTAAATTCGTAAGTCTTCAACGCAAAGACGCGAAGGCGCTAAGAACGCAAAGTAAAACTGTAGAGAAAAAACCCTGCCTCATCCTCATGGGGTTTTAGCATTCAACCGCTTTGCGTCCCTTTGCGCCTTCGCGTCTTTGCGTTGGATTTTTCACCCGTTCAATGCCGGAAATGACGCATGCCCGTGAACACCATGGCCAGGCCGTGTTCGTCGGCGGCGGCGATGACCTCGTCGTCGCGCATGGAGCCTCCGGGCTGGATCACGGCCTTGATGCCGGCCTGGGCGGCGGCGTCGATGCCGTCCCGGAAGGGGAAGAAGGCATCGGATGCCATCACCGAGTCCTCTACCCGCAGGCCCTCGTCGGCGGCCTTGATGCCGGCGATCTTTGCGGAGTAGACCCGGCTCATCTGACCGGCGCCCACGCCGATGGTTTGTTCGTCACGCACGTAGACGATGGCGTTGGATTTCACGTACTTGGCGACCCGCCAGGCGAACAGCAGATCCTGCAGTTCCTGGGCGCTGGGCTGACGTTTGGTGACCACCTTCAGATCGCGCTCGTCTACCTGGCCGTCGTCCCGATCCTGCACCAGCAGGCCGCCGTTGATGCGCTTGAAGTCCCAGGCGGGCTGGGGCGCGCCCCACTGGCCGCAGGACAGCAGGCGCACATCGGGCTTGGCGGCCACGGCACGCACTGCCTCCGGGGTCACCTCGGGGGCAATGATCACCTCCACAAACTGGCGACTGACGATGGCCTGGGCCGTGTCGCCGTCCAGGGGGCGGTTGAAGGCGATGATGCCGCCGAAGGCGGAGGTGGGATCGGTCTGGAAGGCCCGCTCGTAGGCCATCAGGGTGTTCTGGGCCACGGCCACGCCGCAGGGATTGGCGTGCTTGACGATCACGCAGGCGGGGGCCTCGAACTGTTTGACGCATTCCAGGGCCGCGTCGGTGTCGGCGATGTTGTTGAAGGACAGGGCCTTGCCCTGGATCTGCTGGGCGGTGGCCACGCCCGCCTCGTTGGGGGCGGTGTCCCGGTAGAAGGCGGCCTGCTGGTGTGGGTTCTCCCCGTAACGCAGATCCAGCGCGCGGCGGAACTGCAGGCTCAGGGTCTCCGGGAAGTCCGCCTGGCTGTGGTCCTCGTTGAAGCGAGTCAGGTAGTTGGCGATGGCGCCGTCGTAGCGCCCGGTGTGGGCGAAGGCCCGGGCGGCCAGCTCGAAGCGCAGGCGCGCCGGCAGGTGGCCGTCATGGCTGTTCAGGGCCTGGAGGACGCGTTCGTAATCGGCGGGCTCCACCACGATGCCCACGTGGGCGTGGTTCTTGGCGGCGGCGCGCACCATGGCCGGACCGCCGATGTCGATGTTCTCGATGGCGTCTTCCAGGCTGCAGCCGGGCCGGGCCACGGTGGCCTCGAAGGGATAGAGATTCACCACCACCAGGTCGATGGGCACGATGTCCTGGTCAGCCATGGCCTCGTCATCGATGCCCCGGCGCCCCAGGATGCCGCCGTGGATGCGTGGGTGCAGGGTCTTGACCCGCCCGTCCATCATCTCAGGGAAACCGGTGTGCTCGGAGACCTCCTTGACCTTCACGCCGTTGTCCGCCAGGAGCTTCGCGGTGCCGCCGGTGGACAGGATCTCCACCCCGAGGTTCTGCAGGCCCTGGGCCAATTCCAGCACACCCTCCTTGTCGGAGACGCTGATCAGTGCACGGCGGACGGGGGAGAGGTGGGGCGTGGCGGATGTCTGAGTCATGGGGAAACCGTGGGGTCGGTTGGAGTAGGAGGGCGATTATAACGAAGGATGAAGGTTGAAGGATGAAGGTTGAAGGTTGAACGAAAACATTCAGCCTTCAACCTTCATCCTTCATCCTTCTAGGAAAGTCCGTGTTGTTTGAGTTTCTTGCGCAGGGTGCCGCGGTTCAGGCCCAGGAACTGGGCGGCCCGGCTCTGGTTGCCTTCGCAGTGGCGCAGGACGCATTCCAGCAGGGGGCGTTCCACCTCTTCCATGACCATGCGGAACAGACCATCGGGCTCATGGCCGTCCAGGCGGGCAAAATAGTCCTCCAGGGACTGATGTACCGCCCGGGCCAGGGTTTCGCCCTCACCATTCATGCGCTGACTCATGCGGCGATGGCCTCCCCGGACGGGTCGGCCAGGCAGGCCTGGACCCGGGCCATCTGGGTGGTGCTGTCCTCGGCGGCCATGAGGGCCTTGCGCCACTGAGCGGCGGCCGGGTGGGCGCGCAGGTACCAGCCGATGTGCTTGCGGGCGATGCGCACGCCGGCGTGTTCGCCGTAGAAGTCGTACAGGGCTTCGAGATGGGCCCGCAGCAGCATGGAGACCTCGTGGGCCCCCGGGGCGGGCATGTGCTCGCCGGTGGCCCGGAAATGGGCCATCTCCCGGAAGATCCAGGGGCTGCCCTGGGCGGCGC
Organism: Thioalkalivibrio sp.; assembly: GCA_046260855.1. GTDB lineage: Bacteria > Pseudomonadota > Gammaproteobacteria > Ectothiorhodospirales > Ectothiorhodospiraceae > Thioalkalivibrio_A. Next base: position 4,217 of record JBHEOJ010000004.1, on the reverse strand, counting down.
GGCCGATCATCAGGGCGTCGGCGCTGGTGCGCGCCAACACCTCGCGGGCCTGTTGCGGTGTGTTGATGTCGCCGTTGGCGATCACGGGGATGGCAATCGCCTGTTTGACGGCGGCGATGGCGTCATAGTCCACCGCACCCTGGTACGCGCAGGCCCGGGTGCGGCCATGGACCGCCAGGGCCTGGATGCCGGACTGTTCGGCGATGCGGGCGATGCGCAGGGCGTTGAGCGTATCCCGGTCCAGGCCCAGTCGGATCTTCAGGGTCACGGGCACGTCCACGGCCCCGACCACCGATTCGAGGATCCGGACCACCAGCCCTTCATCCCCCAGCAGGGCGGAACCGGCGGCCCGGTTGCAGACCTTCTTGGCGGGGCAGCCCATGTTGATGTCGATGATCTGGGCGCCGTTATCCACGTTGCGCCGGGCCGCCTCGGCCAGCATGGCCGGTTCGGCCCCGGCGATCTGCACGCTCACGGGATCCGGCTCACCCTCATGGTCCAGCCGACGGCGGGATTTGGGGGTGTGCCACAGGCGGGTGTCCGCGGTAACCATTTCCGAGACCGCCATGTCTGCGCCCAGGCGCCGACATAGCATCCGGAATGGGCGGTCCGTCACCCCGGCCATGGGGGCAAGGATCAGGCCGCTCGGCAATGTGTGGTCACCAATGCGCATCATGGGGTCGGGGGCTTTCGAAACGAACAGGCATGATAACGACACTCCCCCCCGGGTTAAAGCCGGGCGTGCACATCGGGCCAGGAATCAGAGAAAGCGGAACTCGTAGGCCACGGCGCGGGGGCCGGGGTCCAGGATCTCCAGACTGAAATCCAGTCCTTCCCGGGGCGCGATGCTGTGCGGCGCCTGGCTCGGCGGCAGGTATTGCTCCGGATTGAAGCGACGCACCGCCAGCAGTTCCCCCTGCAGGTCGCGAAAGCTCAGTTCCACTCGGGGCGGGGGTTGGGAAAAGCCCGCCTGGTTGATGAAGCTGGCCTGGATCATCAGCGCGCCCTGGGCGTTGGGGTGGGAGTAGATGTTGCGCTGGGTGATCTGGAAGGCATCCGGGTCCCGGCGTTCGGGGGTGGAGCAGTTCAGTCTGTTGCACAGCCAGTTGACCATGGGTGCCACTTCAGGATAGGCGCCCAGGCGTTCCCGTTCGTGATAAAGCACCTGCAGGGAAAGCAGGCCGATGAGTAGGGCGCACAGCCCCCCCAGGGCAAGGGTGCCGAGGATGGCGCGGCGCTTGGGTACGGCGGTGGCCTCCTGCAGTTCTTCCTGCAGGACCCGGGGTGCGGAACGGGGGGCTGTCGGGATGACTAAGGCGTGTGCCGGTGTTTGCGGGATGTCAGCCGCGGGTTCTGGCGCAGATTCGGCCAGGGGGTCGACCGGCGGTTTGCCACGGGACTCAGGTTCCTCCCCGGGCACTTCGGACACATCCGGTGCCCCAGGTGCCTCGCTGTCGGGCGGTGCGTGGACTTCGGGCTGGCTGGCCCTGCTGAGCTTGCGGGCCTCTCGGGCTTCTTGTCGGGCCTTTTCCCGGTCCATGTCCTCGGCCTGTGTCTGCTCATCCTCCGGCGGCAGGACGCTCAGGCTGTCCATGCCATTGAACACCGTCAGGCACTCCCCGCAGCGCACCTGCCCGTCGGACAGGGTCAGTTCCGCGGTGGTGACGCGGAACACGGCCTGACAGTGGGGGCATTGGGTATACATTTTGTCGGGGAGGCGGAAGCGGGCGTTGTCTGGATGGTAGCCGTTCAGACCGACGCTTGCACCCAGTCAGGCCCATGCGCTACAGGCGGGTGCCTGCCAGCAGTCCCCAGCCATCTTTCAGCGTGGCGGCCTCCACCGTGAATGTGTCGCTGTAGGCAGTGGCGACCGTGTGCGCCTGTTCAGCCAGCAGGCCGGACAGGATGAGCTTGCCACCGGGCCTGACCAGCTGGCCCAGTGCCGGGGCCAGCTCCACCAGGGGGCCGCTGAGGATGTTGGCCATGACCAGGTCCACGGGACCGTCCTGCAGGTCTTCGGGCAGGCAGACGGGCAGTTGTTCGTCTGCAATGCCGTTGCGCCGGGCATTGTCCCGGGTGGCGATCAGGGCCTGGGGGTCCAGGTCCACGCCGAGGCAGTGGCGTGCGCCCAGGCGCAGAGTGGCGATGGCCAGGACGCCGGAACCGCAGCCATAGTCGATGCAGGTGGCGTCGACGGGCGGGTTGGCGTCCAGCCACTCCAGACACAGGGCGGTGGTGGGGTGGGTGCCGGTGCCGAAGGCAAGTCCCGGGTCCAGCAAGAGGTTGACGGCATCGGGATTGGGAGGTTCGTAACCTGTGGGCACGATCCACAACTGCTCGCCGAAGCGCATGGGTTTGAAGTCGTCCATCCAGGCCCGTACCCAGTCCCGCTCCACGACATCTTCCCGGGTGATGGTGTCAGGTGCGATGCCGAGTCGGGCGCTCAGGCCGAGGGTGAGTGTGGTGGCATCCGCATCGGCCTCGAACAGACCGGCCACCACGGCCTCGGGCCACATGGGCGTCTCGCCGGGCTTGGGTTCCAGCAGGGCGTGATCACCGGCATCTTCCAGGGATGTGGACAAGGCTCCCAGTTCCAGGAGCAGGTCTTCGACGGACTCCACGCGGTCACCGGTCACCGTCAGCTTTAACTTAAACATGGGCAGGGTGTCCTGGTGGCGTGGTTTGGTCGGTGTTGGGGGATTGACGCGAAGGGCGCAAAGACGCGGAGGACGCAAAGGATTTGAAGGGTTTAACTTCAAGATCCTCCGCGTTATCCGCGAACTGGAGAAATACTCAGGCTTCAGCCTTGAGTTTTTTCTCCAGGTAGTGGATGTCGGTTCCACCGGCCTGGAAGGCCGCGTCGTTGAGCAGGTCCCGTTGCAGAGGGATGTTGGTCTTGATCCCTTCCACGACGATCTCGGATAGGGCGCCCCGGGTGCGGGCAATGGCGATCTCCCGGGTGGAACCGTAGCCGATCAGCTTGCCGATCATGGAGTCGTAGTAGGGCGGGACCTTGTAGCCGTTGTAGATATGGGTGTCCACCCGGATGCCGGGGCCGCCGGGGCTGTGATACTGGGTGATGGTGCCGGGGGAGGGCGCAAAGCTTCGGGGGTCCTCGGCGTTGATGCGGCACTCGATGGCATGACCGCGTATGACCACGTCCTCCTGGGTGAAGCTCAGGGGTTCGCCGGCGGCTACGCGGATCTGCTCGCGGACTAGGTCAAAGCCGGTCACCAGTTCGGTGACCGGGTGCTCAACCTGGATGCGAGTGTTCATTTCGATGAAGTAGAACTCGCCCCTTTCGTAGAGGAATTCGAAGGTGCCCGCGCCGCGGTAGCCGATGTCGCGGCAGGCCTGGGCGCAGCGTTCACCGACACGCTGACGCTGTTCATCGGTGATACCCGGTGCCGGCGCCTCTTCGAGGACCTTCTGGTGACGGCGCTGCATGGAACAGTCCCGTTCGCCCAGGTGCACCGCATTGCCGTGCTCGTCGGCCAGTATCTGGAACTCGATGTGGCGCGGGTGCTCCAGGTACTTCTCCATGTACACCGTGTCGTTGTTGAAGGCGTTGCGGGCCTCGTTGCGGGTCAGGCTGATGGCGCTGAGCAGGGAGCCTTCTGCGTGAACCACGCGCATGCCGCGTCCGCCGCCGCCGCCGGCGGCCTTGATGATCACGGGGTAGCCGATCTTGCGGGCGGTGCGCAGGTTCTCTTCATGGTCATCGCCCAGGGCCCCGCCGGAGCCCGGTACGCAGGGTACGCCGGCCTGGAGCATGGATTCCTTGGCGCAGACCTTGTCTCCCATGAGCCGGATGGTGGCTGCCCGCGGGCCGATGAACACGAAGCCGCTGGATTCCACCCGTTCGGCGAAATCGGCGTTCTCCGCGAGAAAGCCGTAGCCGGGATGGATGGCGCCGGCATCGGTCACCTCGGCGGCGCTGATGATGGCCGGCACATTGAGGTAACTGTCGGTGGAGCTGGCGGGGCCGATACACACGGACTCATCGGCCAGGCGCACGTGCTTGAGGTCACGGTCCGCCTCGGAGTGCACGGCCACGGTATGGATGCCCATTTCGCGGCAGGCCCTGAGGATGCGAAGGGCGATCTCGCCCCGGTTGGCAATCAGTATCTTGTCGAACATGGATGTCCAGGAAGCTTTGGGTTGGCCCGTCTGAAAAGCCTTCAACGCAAAGGCGCAAAGACGCCAAGGTCGCGAAG
>JBHEOJ010000039.1:16216-16617 GCA_046260855.1 Thioalkalivibrio sp. | reverse complement strand
GCCCGGGGTTTTACCGCCGATGACTTCGCCCGCTCCCATCCGGGCGGACGGCTGGGCCGCCGGCTGCTGCTGCATGTGGCCGACATCATGCACACCGGCGAGCGCATCCCCCGGGTGGCCGCCGATGCCCCCCTGCGTGAAGCCCTGCTGGAGATCACCCGCCAGGGGCTCGGCATGACCGTGGTGGTGGATGACACACAGCAGGTCATGGGCGTGTACACCGACGGCGACCTGCGCCGCACCCTGGACAAGGGCATCGACGTGCACAACACCGCCATCGGCGACGTCATGACCCGCCAATTCAAGCAGGCCCGTCCCGCCATGCTGGCCGTAGAGGCGCTCAAGATCATGGAAGACCACAAGATCAGCGCGCTGCCGGTGATGGACGATGACGGCAAGCT
>JBHEOJ010000039.1:421-16206 GCA_046260855.1 Thioalkalivibrio sp. | reverse complement strand
GACCTGCTGCGCTCAGGCGTGGTTTAAAACCAGTGGCAAGTGGCAAGTGGCAAGGAAGAACCTCATACTCCTGACCCTAGCCACGAGCCACTAGCCACTGCCCTATGAGCGATCCCTTCGAACTTGCCAAAGACATCCAGCTGGTCCTCTTCGATGTGGACGGCGTGCTCACCGACGGCAGCCTGTTCATCGGTGACGGAGGTGAACAGTACAAGGCCTTCAACTCAAAGGATGGCCACGGCATGCGCATGCTGGCAGACAGCGGCGTGCAGGTGGGCATCCTCACCGGGCGCAGTTCCGATGTGGTGGCCCATCGCATGCGCGACCTGGGAATTGACCTGGTGGTACAGGGACGGCGCGACAAACTCAATGCCCTGGACGGTCTGCTGGAACAGGCAGGGGTGAGCGCCGAGCACACCGCCTATGTGGGCGATGATGTACTGGACCTGCCGGTGATGCGCCGCGTGTCCTTCGCCATCGCCGTGGCCGACGCCCACCCCCTGGTGCAACAGCATGCCCACTGGGTCACCGCCCTGCCCGGCGGCCGCGGCGCGGCCCGGGAGATCTGCGAATTCATCATGCAGTCCCAGGGGAATCTGGAACGCATGCTGGCCCCCTATCTGGCATGAGCCTGCGACGCGCAAGTATCGTACTCGTTGCCACCACCGTCACGGCCCTGGGCTTCTGGCTGGGCCGGGATGCGGAACAACGCCTGGAAGTATTCACCTCACCCGCGCCTGACACCCCGGAGCTGTACATGGAACACTTCACCCTCACGGTCACCGGCACCGACGGACTGCCCCGCCATAGCATTCGTGGCGAGCGCATGGAGCAGTATCAGCTGGACGGGTCCAGTTTAGTGGAGACACCTGTGATGGTGATGAACCAGCCCGACGCCCCCGACTGGACCCTGAACGCAGAGCACGCCTGGGTCTCTCCCGATGGCGAAGAGGTGCGTTTGCACGGGGCCGTACACATGTCCCGCCCCGAGGGCCCGGCACACGCGCCCGTGGACATCCACACCCGGGAGGTATCCGTCTGGCCCGAGTCCCAGAGGGCCGAATCCGAGGCCCCGGTGCAGGTGCGCAGCCCCCTCTACCAGGTGGACGGCACCGGCCTGCGCGCCGACCTACAAACCAGCATTTTGGAGTTGCTGCATGATGCAGATGCCACGTATTTTCCCTGATCGTTCGCGCGCAGCGGTCCTGCTCGCCGGCCTGGTGATCGCCCTGATCACAGCCCTGGCCTCGGCCTCCGAACGCAACCTGCCCATCCGTATCCAGTCCGACAGCGCCGAACTGGACGATCAGAAAGGCGTCAGCGTCTACCGGGGCAATGTGGTAGTCACCCAGGGTGAACTGGTGATCCACGCAGACCTGCTCACCGTGCACTCCCCGAGCCGGGTGCTGCAGCGCATGGAGGCGCAAGGCAACCTGGCCAAGCTGCGCACACTCACGGAAGACGGCCGGGAGGTGCGCGCCGAGGCGCGGCACATGGAATACCTGGCGGCCGAACGTCGCATGGTGCTGACCCGCAATGCCCGCATCTGGCAGGAAAAGGACGAGTTTAGTGGCGAACGCATTGTCTATGACATGGACCGGGAGACCCTCGAGGCGGCGTCCGGCGACAGCGGCCGCGTGGAGGTCATCCTCACCCCGGCCGAGGGCAACCGCGACGGCGCGGGCCAGTGAGTCGCCTGAGCGCCCAGGACCTGATCAAGCGCTACCGTGGCCGCACCCCGGTCAACGGTGTCTCGGTGCATGTGGACAGCGGCGAGGTGGTGGGTCTGCTGGGGCCCAACGGCGCCGGCAAGACCACCTGCTTCTACATGATCGTCGGCCTGGTACCCGCCGACGAGGGCCAGATCCTACTCAACGAAAGGGACATCACCGCCTTTCCTATGCATGCCCGGGCGCGCATGGGCGTGGGCTACCTGCCCCAGGAGGCCTCGGTATTCCGCAAGCTCTCCGCCGCAGACAATATCCTCGCCGTGCTGGAGACCCGCAGAGACCTCCCGGCCAGTGAACGCCAGCAGCATCTGGAATCCCTGCTGGATGAACTGCAGATCACCCACATCCGCGACAACCTGGGCATCAGCCTGTCCGGTGGCGAGCGGCGCCGGGTGGAGATCGCCCGGGCACTGGCCACGGAACCGGCCTTCATCCTGCTGGATGAACCCTTCGCCGGCGTGGATCCCATCTCAGTGATCGAGATCCAGCGCATCATCACCCACCTCAAGGAGCGGGGCATCGGCGTACTCATCACCGATCACAACGTGCGCGAGACCCTGGGCATATGCGACCGCGCCTATATCCTCAGCGAAGGGCGTATCATCAGTGAAGGCCCGCCCGATCACCTGCTGGCCGACGAAGTGGTGCGCAAGGTGTATCTCGGAGAGCATTTCCGACTATAGAGCTGGGACATCATCCCGCACAACTCGTGCCAAAACCGACGCGGCCTACCCTATAATCGGCCTATGAACCGCAGGGCCATGACAACGCTCCCGCCAGCAAGGGCCACCATCGGACCCGGACCTGCCACCCACACGCCGGATGCTTTAGAATTTGCGCCCTTCCGGCTTTCAGATATCCCCAAACGCTGAATCATGCTTAAACCATCCGTCCAGCTGCGTCTCGGCCAAAGCCTCACCATGACGCCCCAGCTGCAGCAGGCCATCCGCCTGTTGCAGCTCTCCACGCTGGAACTGCAGACCCAGATCCAGGAAACCCTGGAAACCAACCCGATGCTGGAGGCCCTGGAGGCCGGCGAGGCCGAGGGTGAGGGTGAATCCGCCGAGGCGGATGCCGTGGACCTGGGGACCGGCAACGACTCCGCGACCAATCATGCCGAGAGCAACCGCAACGAAACGCCCAACACACCGGAGGACGCCGACGACCGCGCCCGCGGCGAGGACATCCCCGACGAACTGCCTGTGGACAGTAACTGGGATGAGATCTATGACGTGTCCCCGCCAGGCGCCACCGGCGGCATGCCGGAATACGACGGCCGTGACATGTTCGAGAACCAGAGCGGCGCCGGCGAGTCCCTCCATGAACATCTCATGTGGCAGCTCAATCTCACCCCCATGAGCCCCGAGGACAGGGTCATCGCCATGACCCTGGTGGACGCCATCAGCGAGGACGGCTATCTCAGCGAATCGGTGGAGGCCATCCAGGCCAGCCTGTCCAACGACCTGGAGATCGACCTGCCCCTGGAGGAGATCGAGGCCGTGCTTCACCTGGTGCAGCAGCTGGACCCGGTGGGCACGGGCGCACGGGACCTGTCCGAATGCCTGCTCATCCAGCTCCAGCAGATGCCCGCCGACACCCCCTGGCTGGACAAGGCCCGGGAGCTGGTGCGCTCGCACCTGGATTGCCTGGGCGCCCGGGACTACCGCCAGCTGCTGCGCAGCCTGCATGTCAGCGAGGCGGACCTGCAGGAGATCATCGCCCTGATCCAGGGGCTCAATCCGCGCCCTGGCAGCCTGGTGAGCAACATCAACCCCGAATACATTGTCCCTGACGTGTTCGTGCGCAAACTCGAGGGTCGCTGGCAGGTGGACCTGAACCCGGACATCGCGCCGCGGCTGCGGGTCAATCCGCTGTACGCCAGTTTCGTACGCCGCGCCGACACCAGCCAGGACAATGTCTACATGCGCAACCAGCTGCAGGAGGCCCGCTGGTTCATCAAGAGCCTGCAAAGTCGCAACGAGACCCTGTTGCGGGTGGCCGTCGCCATCGTCGAACAACAGCGCGCCTTCCTGGAACAGGGCGAAGAGGCCATGAAGCCCCTGGTGCTGCGCGACATCGCCGAACAGTTGGACATGCATGAGTCCACCATATCCCGGGTGACCACGCAGAAATTCATGCACACCCCCCGGGGCATTTTCGAGTTCAAGTATTTCTTCTCCAGCCATGTGGGCACCGCCGACGGCGGCGAGTGCTCCGCCACGGCGATCCGCGCCATGATCAAGAAGCTCATCGCCGAAGAGCCCCAAGGCAAGCCCATGAGTGACAGCAAGCTCGCCTCGATCCTGGTTGACCGAGGCATCCATGTGGCGCGACGCACCGTAGCAAAGTACCGTGAGGCCATGTCCATACCGCCTTCCAACGAGCGCAAACGGCTCGTCTGAACGTGCATTTACCGCACTCACCTAACGAAAGGAGTCTTTCATGCAAATCAACCTGACCGGCCACCATGTGGATCTCACCCCCGCCCTGCGCGACTATGTGAACGAGAAGTTCGATCGCCTTGAACGGCATTTCGACAATGTCATCGACGTGCACGTCATCCTTACCGTAGAGAAGTTGCAGCAGAAGGCCGAGGCCACCATGCTGGTCAGCGGCAACAACCTGTTCGCCGACTCCACCAACCAGGATATGTATGCCGCCATCGACGCCCTGGTGGACAAACTCGACCGCCAGGTGGTCAAACATAAGGAAAAGCTTAAGGACCACCACCGCGCAGAAGGCTCACACCGCAACCACAGCGAGTAAGCTCATCCCATGAATATCGGTCAACTTCTCTCGCCGGAACGGGTCTCCCGTACCGGGGAAATCAGCAGCAAGAAACGCGTGCTGGAAACCCTGAGCGAGATGCTCTCAACCAGCCAGCCGGATCTGAGCAGCAGCGAGATCTTCGATAGCCTGATCTCCCGGGAACGTCTGGGCAGTACGGGTCTTGGACACGGCGTGGCCATCCCTCACGGTCGTGTGGCGGGTGTGAAAAATGCCGTGGCCGCGCTCATCAAGCTAGAGAAGGGTGTGGACTACGACGCCCCCGACCGGGAGCCCGTGGACCTGCTGTTCGCGCTGCTGGTGCCCCAGGAGTCCACCGACGAACACCTGGAGATCCTGGCCACCCTGGCGCGCATGTTCGCAGACCCCTCCACCCTGGCGAGCCTGCGCTCGGCCGATGACGGCCAGGCCCTGCTCGAGCAGGTCCGCCATTGGGACAGTAACGGAGACAGCACCGCCCCATGAGCGACTGGCTCAGCGTTCGCTCACTGGTCGAGGCCATGGACGAACGCCTGGACCTGCAGTGGGTGGCCGGCCTGCGCGGCAGCGAACGTCGGCTGTCCCGCCACCCCAGCGCCGACTCCGCCACGTCCCTGGTGGGACATCTCAACCTGATCCACCCCAACCAGATTCAGGTGCTCGGCAATGAGGAGATGCACTATCTCCTGGGACTGCGCAAGAATTCCCAGCGGGATCTGGTGGAACAGCTCACCGATGGTCATGCCGCCATGATCATCGTCACCGACGGGCTGGAGCCGCCCGTGGCCCTGCAGGGCCAGGCCGAGACCCGCAACGTGGCCCTGCTGCGCACGCCCCTGCCGGGGCACGAACTGATCAACATCCTGCGTTATTTTTTCAGCAACAAGCTGGCCGAGACCATCACGGTACATGGCGTGTTTCTGGAGGTCCTGGGCACTGGCCTGCTGCTCACCGGCAACAGCAGCGTGGGCAAGAGCGAGCTGGCCCTGGAGCTGATCACCCGCGGACACCGCCTGGTGGCCGATGATGCCCCTGAGTTCGCGCGCATCACCCCGGACACCCTGCGAGGTTCCTGTCCCGAGGTGCTGCAGGATTTTCTCGAGGTGCGCGGCCTGGGGGTGCTCAACATCCGCTCCATGTATGGCGACAGTGCCATCAAGGTCAGCAAGTACCTGAAACTGATCATCCGCCTGTTCGATCTGGGCAGCGGCGAGGAACAGGTCTTGGACCGTCTGCACGGTGGCCGCCAGAGTCGCACCATCCTAGGTCTGGAGATCCCGGTGATCAGTCTGCCCGTGGCGCCGGGGCGCAACCTGGCCGTGATGGTGGAAGCCGCAGCGCGCAATCACCTGTTGCGCATCAAGGGCTACTATGCGGGCGACGACCTGTCCGAGCGCCAGCGCCGCGCCATGGGAGACAGCGACACATGAAACTGATCATCGTCAGCGGCCTGTCCGGCTCGGGCAAATCCGTGGCCCTGAACGCCCTGGAAGACGCCGGCTACTACTGCGTGGACAATCTCCACCTCGGCCTGCTGTCGGCCTTCGTGCGCCAGCTCATGGCCCCGCGTATGCCCCTCTACGAACTGGCTGCCGTAGGTGTGGACGTGCGCAGCGGCCTGGAAGAGCTGGATCACTTCGACGACATCATGGCCGAGATCCGCGACCAGGGCGTAGAGGCACAAATCCTGTTTCTGCGCGCCGACGAGGACATCCTGCTGCGCCGTTTCAGCGAGACCCGGCGCAAGCACCCACTCGCCCGCAAGGGCATGCCCCTGGTGGAGGCCCTGCGCCTGGAGCGAAGCCTGCTTGCCCGCATCGCCGTACGCGCCGACCTCACCCTGGACACCACCCGCACCAACGTCCACCAGCTTAGCCACCTGATCCGTGACCGGGTGGAACAGGCCGGCGGCGACGCCCTGTCCCTGCTGTTCCAGTCATTCGGTTTCAAACACGGCTCGCCTGTGGACTCCGATTTCGTCTTCGATGTACGCTGTCTCCCCAATCCCTACTGGGAACCGCGTCTGCGGGCCCTGACCGGGCGGGACCCGGAGGTGGGGGCCTATCTTGATGAACACGCGGTGGTACAGGAGATGTTCGACAGCCTGCGGGATTTCCTGGAACGCTGGATCCCCTGTTTCGAAGCGGAGCATCGCAGCTACATGACCGTGTCTCTGGGTTGCACCGGGGGCCAGCACCGCTCCGTCTACCTGGCCGAACGCTTGGCCGCGCACTTCCGTCAAACCCGGGGCGCGAACGTCAGCACGCGCCACCGGGAAATGTCCTGAAAGCCGCACATAACGGATCGATCATCCCATGACCGTAGGTCTGCTCATCATCACTCACAACCGCATCGGTGAGGATCTCATCAGCACCGCCCGCTCCATGCTCGGCAAGCTGCCCATGGAAGTGAAATCCCTGGCGGTCTCCCAGGCGGGCGACCCGGATGAGCTGCTGGCCCGGGCCCGGGACTATCACGGCCAGCTTCACCAGGGCGAGGGCGTGCTGGTGCTCACGGACATGTACGGCTCCACCCCCAGCAACATCGCCACGCGCCTGCTGGAGATGCCCAAGACCCAGGTGATTGCCGGGCTCAACCTGCCCATGCTGGTGCGTGTGCTCAACTACCCCAATCTGCGCCTGCATGAACTCGTGAACAAGGCCATCAGCGGCGGGCACGACGGCATCGTACTGTGCGAGACGGAATGCTGATGGTCGAACGCGAGGTCACCATCGTCAACCGCCTGGGCATGCATGCCCGGGCCGCCGCCAAGTTCGTCAGCCTCGCCAGTCAATTCGGCGCCGAGATCGAGCTTGAGAAAGGCACCCGGCGGGTCAATGGCAAGAGCATCATGGGCGTCATGATGCTGGCCGCCAGCCGGGGTTCCACGGTGCGCCTGTTCGCGGACGGCGAGGACGCCGAAGACGCGGTGCAGGCACTCATCGAGCTGATCGCCTCGCGCTTCGGGGAAGCGGAATAGCTGAGAATCAGTGGCAAGTGGCAAGTGGCAAGTGGCAAGTGGCAAGTGGCAAGTGGCCAAGATGTTTGTTCCAACCCTTCCTGCTGAACAGCTGACCTCCTGACTAGCCTCCAATGCGTCCGAACAGACCGGTGCGCGGTGCCGCCATCACCACCCGGTTGCGTCCCGACTGCTTGGCCTCCAGCAGTGCCAGGTCCGCGGCCTCCATGAGCCGCCGGCCCGTCTGCTCGGGCTCCTCCCGCGAACCCCAGCGGGCGCATACGGCCCCTCCCAGGGACACGCTCAGCTCAAGCTCCGGCCCGTCCGCCAGACTCACCGGCCTCTGGGCCACCGCCTGACGCACCCGCTCGGCCACCTCGCGGGTGGCCGCCGCATCCAGCCGGGCGAGCAGGATCACGAACTCTTCCCCGCCATAGCGGGCCAGCAGATCGAATGGCCGCACATGGGCGGAAATGCGTTTGGCCACCTCGCGGATGGCCTGATCCCCGGCGGGATGCCCATGGACATCGTTGATGGACTTGAAGCGATCGATGTCCACGAAAAGACAGGCCAGAGGCCCCTGCCCACGTCGGGCCCGCTGACATTCCATGGGTAGCTGCTCGTCGAAATACCGCCGGTTACGCAGACCCGTGAGGGGGTCGGTCAGACCCAGTTCACGCAGACGACGCAGGTTCAGGGCATTTTCAATGCACACCGCCGTAATGGCCGCCGTGCGCTCCAGGAAGAAGCTGTCCACCCCCAGGCCGTAGCGCCCCGGATCCCGACTGCCGAACACCAGGGTGCCCAGGGGCTCGGACTGCATCTCAGCACTGCGGCGAAGGGGCAGCATGGCGACACTGGCAAGGTCCGTGCGCCCGGCGCAGTAGCGGCCATGGCGTTGCGGCTCATAGGGGCCCAGATAGACCCCCGTGGGTAGACGCACCGGGGGATTGAGTTCCAGCTGCCCGGGCACCGGGATGATGCCCGCCCCGGCCAGTTCCAGGCCGATCTCGCCACTGATGTCGCTGAGCAGCAGACCCATGTGGTCCAGACGCGAGGCGCGCGGCAGGGCCTTGGATAACAGGGTCACGATCTCCGCCAGGCCGGTGGCGGCCACCAGCCTGAGCTCCAGGGCCTGGAAACGGTCCAGCTTGCGCTCGTTCTCCCGCGCCTCGCTCAGCAACTCGCGCAGCTGCCGGCGCAGCTCGCGGTTTTCATTGTGCAAATCCTGCGTCAAGCCACTCTCCCCATGCGGCCCGGCCGCTCAGTCCAGTTCCCGCAACACCCGAAAGCCCAGATTGGTATCCAGTTCATCCAGCAGCCGCACACGACGTGCGGCGCTGCGGGCCGCCACGGCAGGATCGAACCAGGAACCCCCACGTACCGCGATACGCGGGTTGTCCCCGTCGCCGGGCACCTCCCCCCAAGCGTCCATCCTGCCATGATTGGCCTGCCACGGTGTAGCCGTCATCTCCTGCACGTTGCCATGCATCTCGTGCAGACCCCACAGATTGGCCGGCAGGCTGCCCACTTCCACCGCCCGGGGCAGAGGTAGGCAGCGGGGCAGATACCAGCGACGCTTCTCCAGGCGCTCCTGGTAGGGGGACAGGGCATTGAAGTGCACCTCCCGGCAGGAGACGCTCTCGCCGAAGGCAAAGGGGCTGACACTGCCGGCCCGGGCGGCGTGCTCCCACTGGGCCTCCGTGGGCAGGCGGTAACGATGGCCTGTCTCCCCGCTGAGCCACTCCAGGTAGGCCCGGGCGTCGGCCGGTCGGATATTGATCACCGGGTAGCGATCCCGCGCCCAGATCAGATCCCGCCGGGGACGCCAGCCGCTGGCCTGCTGGAAACGGGCAAACTCCTCGGCGGTCACCACATACCGGCCCAGGGCGTAGCCATGGGTCAGGGTCACGTAACGCTGGGGGGCCTCGGCGGGCTGATGGCCGAACTCCCGGGGGCTGGAACCCATCAGAAACTGGCCCGCCGGGATCACCTGCAGGGCCGGCCCATGGCCGCCGCTGTGCAGAGGATCGGAAAATCCCATCGCAACGCCGGCATTGCGGGCAGCCTCTACCTGGAGTGCCGTCAGGGCATGGTGGTCCAACTCGTTGACGCAAGGAAACTCGCCTGCCCCGGAATGGGCAGAGGGGTCAGGGGACATGGGACCAACCTCAATGTAAACCGCTAAGGTATCCATGACAGCTCATCGTGGCCGCCGGTTCAAGTCCCGCGATGGAAAAAATGCCTCTCTCCCACAGACTGCGCTGGTCATCCCCCGGCGCCTGGACTACAAGATATCTGAACACCCCCTGTCACGGAGGTGACCCATGAAGGTGGCACGACGGGACGACAGCCCCCTGCGTCAAAGCCTGGATGCCGAGCCAGGCACCTGCACACGGAACGCCAGGACAACGAGCCGGTGGTGACCCGCACACGCCTGGCCAGGGCCCGGTACCTGCTGGACGGGCTCATCGCCTACCGCTCGGAACTGGGCGACCTGGGGCGGGAACTGGAAGCCATGCTGCGCGCCGCTGGCGTGGAACCCTCCGCCCGCGCCGGGCACATGCGCTACGTATACGTACCACCGCTAGATCTGGACCGGCACTGACACCCTGCCTCTGAAGGCCCCGGCGATCTCCCGTTCCCCTGCCCTATACTGGCGCCATGGCCAGTCCGCCCCTCAGCCCCGACACCCACCGCGCCATCCTTGGCCTGTGGGACTTTGCCTGTGGGCTCTACGCCCGACCCGGTATCCGGGAGATCTGCCTGGACTGGCAGAGCCGTTTCGATGCGGACATCCCCCTGGTACTGGCCCTGTGCTGGCGGGCGGCGCAGGGAGGCCCCCTGCCCGACACAGGCGCCCTGACGCAAATGGCCGGGGCACTCTCGCCCTGGCGCAGGGGCACCATCCTACCCCTGCGCAGCCTGCGCACACGGCTCAAGGCCCTGGGTACATCGGACAGCCCGGTCGGCCGGCTAAGAGCGGCCGTCCTGGAGGCTGAGTTACAGGCGGAGAGGACCCAGCTGGCCTGGCTGGCCCACAGCCTGCCCCTGGCCCAGCCCGCCCCAGGCAAGGGGCTGGAACAGGTGCTTGCGGACTACCTGGGATCCCTGGAGGCGGACGCACAGATCCGAACAACGGCGGCCAGCGCCCTGATGGGTGCGCTGGGGCTGACCTGGATGCGTCCCTGACTGGAGGCACCACTAACTATTCGGGAGCGCGAATTTGAGTGTTCAAGATGCGTGCTCACGAATAGTTAGAGGCGCTCTGGCACCTACTCCAGGCTGCGACTGGCGATTTCGTAGACATCCCGCGACAGATCGCGGGTATCCACGATGCCCTTGAGTGCCTGCTTCATGAGTGTCTGGCGGGTCTTGTCATAGCGCTTAAATCGGCTCAAGGCCTTGACAAGCCGGGCGGCCACCTGGGGGTTGAGGGGGTCCAGGGCCAGCACCTGCTCGGCCAGGTATTGATAGCCCGAGCCGTCCAGGGCGTGAAAATGCACCGGGTTGGCGCTGGCAAAGGCACCGATCAGCGACCTCACCCGGTTGGGGTTGCGCAGGTTGAAACCCGGGTGGTCCATGAGCTGTTTCACCCGCTCGAGGGCACCGGGCAGGCTGGAGGCCGCCTGCAGGCTGAACCACTTGTCCAGCACCAGGGGCTCTTGCTTCCAGCGCGTCTCGAAGGCGACCAGGGCCGCCTCGCGCTCCTCGCAGGGGCAGTCCATGAGGGCGCGCAGGGCGGCCATGGATTCGGTCATGTTGCGGGCCACCCGGAAACGGGCATAGGCCAGGGCCCGGCCCTCGCTGTGCCCGGCAGTCACCAGGTAACCCAGGGCAAGGCCGGCCAGACGGCGGCGCCCCATGGCGCTGGCGTCCAGGTCCGCAGGATCGGTGTCCCGGTGCCGCTCGTAGATCGCCCGCCAGCCGTCGGCCAGCTGCTCACCGAGACGCCGGCGCATGAAGCCTCGGGCTTCGTGGATGGCGTCCACGTCAACGGCGTCCATCTGCTCCGCCAGGTAGCTCTCACCGGGCAGACTCAGGGCCTCGGCCACCAGAGCAGGATCCAGGTCCGTATCCCGCAGCACCCTGGCCGCGGAGGCCAGGAAGGCCTCGTCCGCCTCGAGTGCACGCCCGGCCTGGATGTCGGCCACCAGACCCAGGAGGATGCGCACCGCGTACTGCTGGCCCGCCTCCCAGCGGTTGAAGTCATCACCATCGTGGGCCATGAGGAAGGCCAGCTGCTCGTTGCTGTACTCAAAGCGCAGCTTTACCGGCGCGGAGAAGTTGCGCAGCAGCGAGGGCACCGGCGCCTCGGGCACCCCTTCGAACACGAACACGTGATCCGGCGCGGTCAGTTCCAGGACCCTTTCGCCGGGCTCGCCACCCTGTGCCTTCGCCTCGCCCTCCAGGCGCAGGGGAATCTCGCGGCCCTGGCCGTCCAGCAATGCCATGGCCAGGGGGATGTGCAGGGGCAGCTTGTCCGCCTGGCCGGGGGTGGCGGGGGTGGACTGGCGCAGGGTGAGCCGGTAGCGCTGATGGGCGGCGTCGTAATCCCCGGCCGCCTCGATCACCGGCGTGCCTGCCTGGTCGTACCAGCGGCGAAACTGCGTGAGATCCCGGGCGGTGGCATCCTCCATCGCGCGCACAAAGTCATCGGTGGTCACCGCCTGGCCGTCGTGGCGCTCGAAATACAGGTCCATGCCCCGGCGAAAGCCCTCACGGCCCAGCAGGGTCTGGATCATGCGCACCACCTCTGCGCCCTTCTCGTACACCGTCATGGTGTAGAAATTGTTGATCTCCATGTAGGACTGGGGCCGCACTGGATGGGCCATGGGGCTGGCGTCCTCGGGGAACTGCAGGCTGCGCAGACGCTGCACATCATCAATACGCTTGACCGCCCGCAGGCTCTGATCCGCGGTGAACTCCTGGTCCCTGAATACCGTGAGTCCTTCCTTGAGAGACAGCTGGAACCAGTCCCGGCAGGTGATGCGGTTGCCGGACCAGTTGTGGAAATATTCGTGGGCAATGACGCCCTCGATGGCCACGTAGTCCTCGTCGGTGGCCGTGTCCTGGCGCGCCAGGACGTACTTGGAGTTGAAGACGTTGAGCCCCTTGTTCTCCATGGCGCCCATGTTGAAATCATCCACCGCCACGATCATGTAGACGTCCAGGTCATATTCCCGGCCGAACACCTGCTCGTCCCAGCGCATGGACTTGATGAGCGAGCGCATGGCGTGGTCGCACTTGTCCAGGTTGTGTTGCTGCACATAGATGCGCAGGGCCACCTCACGCCCGGAGACCGTGGTGAACCGGTCCTCCTGGCAGGCCAGGTCACCGGCCACCAGGGCGAACAGGTAACTGGGCTTGGGGTAGGGGTCGTGCCAGACGGCATAGTGGCGAGCTTCGGACAGATCACCAGACTCGATGAGATTGCCGTTGGACAGCAGCACCGGGAAAGCGGCCTTGTCCGCCTCCAGGCGCACCGTGTACTCGGCCATCACGTCCGGGCGGTCCGGGTACCAGGTGATGCGCCGAAAACCCTCCGCCTCGCACTGGGTGCAGAAGTTTCCGCCGGAGACGTACAGACCTTCCAGGGCGGTGTTCTGATCCGGGTGGATGAGGGTCTGGACCTCCAACTCGCAGCGATCTGGCAGGCCCTGGATCCACAGTTGCTCACCCTCAATGCGCCAGGCCCGGGCATCCAGGGGACGCCCGTCCACGGCCAGGGACAGTAATTTCACATCCTGGCCGTTGAGCATCAGGGGCTGCACGGTGCCGTCGCCGGCACGCTCCAGGGACAGGCGCGAACGCACCCGGGTCTGTGCCGGATCCAGATAAAAATCCAGGGCCACCCGGTTCACCCGCCAGGCAGGGGCGGCATAGTCCTTGAGGTGAATGGTGCGGGGGGCAGCGTCTTTCATGGAGGGCGATCCTGACGGGGGCGCGGGCAGGGGCGCACGCGCGGGGTTGGCGGCCCCCGATGATAGCGCTCGGGACACGGGCTGGCCAATACGAACCTCGAGCAGGGGAGGCACCGTCTATCGGCGTTTACGCACCGCAGTCAGGGCTCAACGGACAGACGGTAGGAAACACACCTCTCACCGTGCATGGATCACATCCTCAATCCAATCCCCTTCCACTAGTCTTGTTATCAAGGCCGGCGCGCAATTGCCGATAAGCTGCCTGACAAGGGTGATTGACCGAGAATCTCCCGAACACATCACATAAAAACAAAGAAACACCCGTACAACCGATTGGAGAACACCCATGAAACTGATGTCCCGACTGAGCCTGATGCTCCTGTGTCTGCTTCCTTTCGCCGCCCTGGCCAACTACGCCTCCCCCGAGACGGTACCCGGCACCACCTATGTCAGCCCGGCTGACGCCAAGTCCCTGTTCGACCGGGGCGTGATTTTCGTGGACGTGCGCACCAGCTCAGACTTCGAGGCAGGCCGCATCCCCGGCGCCGAGAACCTGACCGTGGAGCGCGACCAGTCCAAGAGCAAGATCACCGAACAGTCCCTGCTGGAACTCATTGGCGCCAAGGACACCGAGGTGGTGTTCTATTGCAACAGCACCAGCTGCTGGCGCACCGCCGCCGCCTCCGAGCGTGCCGTGGAATGGGGCTTTACCAAGGTTCACTACTACCGCCTGGGCTTCCCCTCCTGGCGTGACGCCGGCTACCCGGTGGAGTAAGACCAAAGGGTCTGCCGGGTCACCCGCGGGGTGATCCGGTCTCTCCAGGGGTGCGCACGGCCGAAGTCAACACATGGTCCCTGCGCACCCTTTTTCATGCCCGACACAAATGATTGATCACGCAGACGCTGGAACACTCAAGTTTTCAGGCCGACAGCCGACACTTCAACCAGAACAACTATAAAAACCAGGGCGGCACCACAGGGTGCCCCGACCGACCGGATTTCTCAGAGGAGTAGATCATGTCCCTCAAGATGCGACTGACGTTGCTGGCCCTGGGCGCCCTGCTGTTTGCCTCCATCGCCCTGATCGGCACCGCCCGCATGGCCCAGAACGAGGCGGAGCAGCGTTTCGAGTCATTGGTGATGAGCAGCAAGTCGCAGCTATGGGACAAGATCATCAGCACCGAGATCGAGCGCATGCGCACCGGCATGCAGGGTCTGACACGGGACCGCAACACCCTGGCGGCCATGGACTCCGGCGACCGCGCAGCCCTGGCCGACAACGCCCGGCCCACCTTCAATCGCCTGAGTGCATCCGAGACGATCTCCCGCCTGCAGCTCACCAACACCCGGGGCCAGATCCTGTTCTCCGCCCCCGGCGAGTTCAGCGGCGAGAGTCGTAAGTCCCTGGTGAGACTGGCCCTCGAGGAGCGCGCCGTGGTGCAGGGGGTCCAGCGGGACGAGGACGGCACCCTGGTCTCGGTGCTGGCCTTCCCCATGTACCAGCGCGGCCAGCTGGCGGGCGCCGGCGTGTTCATGCGTAACCTGGACACCGCCCTGGCCGACCTGTCCACCGCCGATGAATCTCAGAACTATGTGGTCAGTCCCCGTCAGGGCATGGAATACACCACCGACGAGGACGGCCAGTTCTTTGCCCGCCTGGGCCTTGAACTGCCCGCCCTGGGCACCGACCTGGTCACCCGGGCCCACCACGACGGATTCAGTTACTCGGTGCTGGTGCGCCCCATCAACGCCCCGGACGGCCAGCCCCTGGCCCACCTGGTGAGCGTCAACGACTTCACCGACAGCTTCTCCCAGCAAGCGCGCATGAATCTCATCGCCATCGTCATCGCCGTGGCGGTGATCCTGGTGCTGGGCCTGCTCATCTACTGGTACACCCACCGGGCCTTCGCCCCCCTGCTGGGCGCCGTGGACACCCTGGACGCCATCGCCCAGGGCGACCTGACCCATGACCTGCCTGAAGTGAACCGGCGCGATGAGACCGGGCGCCTGATGACCGCCATGCGCACCATGCTGCTGCGCCTGCGGGACATGATCAACGAGGTCAATGCGGCCACCGCCCAAGTGGCGGCAGCAGCGGAACAGATGTCCGCTACCACCCAGGAGACCAGCGCCGGCATCCAGCGTCAGCGCAGTGAAATCGAACTGCTGGCCACCGCCATGACGGAGATGAGCCAGACCACCCAGGACGTGGCCCGCAACGCCAACGAGGCAGCCGACTCCGCCAATTCGGCCAAGGACGAGTCATCTAGTGGCGAGAAGGTCGTGCGCCAGACCATCGGTGCCATCGAGGACCTGGCCAGCTCCGTGGAGGAGACGTCCCAGGTGATTCATCGCCTGGAGAGCGACACCGACAACATCCGCGTGGTGCTGGACGTGATTCGCGGC
>JBHEOJ010000039.1:0-411 GCA_046260855.1 Thioalkalivibrio sp. | reverse complement strand
CCTGGCCACCCGTACCCAGGATTCCACCCAGGAGATCCAGCGCATCATCGAACAGCTCCAGGGGGGCGCCGGAGAGGCGGTCAAAGCCATGGAGAGCGGGCGCAGCAAGGCCAAAAAGACGGTGGAGGAAGCCGCCCTGGCCGGGGAGTCCCTGGCGCGCATTCGTGCCGCCGTGGACGCCATCACCGACATGAATCACCAGATCGCCAGCGCCGCCGAGGAACAAAGCGCCGTGGCCGACAACATGAACCAGAGCGTGGTCACCATCAACCACGTGGCCGAGGAGACCAGCGCCGGCGCCCTGCAGACCGCCAACGCCTCCGAGGAGCTGGCCCAGCTGGCCCTGCGGCTGCAGCAGCTGGCCGGGCATTTCCGCACCTGATGTCCTGTTGAAAAATACCAGGTGGGGAC
>JBHEOJ010000038.1:653-16982 GCA_046260855.1 Thioalkalivibrio sp. | reverse complement strand
GCGGTGTCCCTGTCGGAGACCGTCACCAGCCGGCAGCCGGTGCCGGACACCTCAGCGCTGCGGGCATTGAGCCAGATACGATCTGCGGGGCCCGAGGCCACCAATACAAAACGATGGTCCGCCTCGCCCAGCACGATCAGACGGGGTGGCTTGAGTCTGCCCAGGCGTTTTAGGTCCGCGTCGTGGTCCAGGGGCATGTCCACGTGGGGCCGGTCACCGGTGTAGGGGGTCTCGCCCACCACGCCCAGGGTCAGTGGTCCGTAGCGGGTTTCCAGTGCCTCGAGTAGGGTTTCGGCGCTCTGCAGGTCGGGCCCTGTACCCAGCACCAGGGTGCGGCCTGCCAGTTCACCGGGCACCGGCGCTGAAGATTCCCGCGAGTCTGGAGAGGGGCATGGGGTGTTCCTGGCTGAAATCCGGGGAGGCGGGAGTATAGCGTGGGGCTGTGGTCCGGTTGAAATGGCTGTCGGCCTGTGCCCCGATTGGAGCCCTCTCAAGCCCGGTGATACCATCCCCGCCTCGGGCCTGCCGGCCCACCCCGAAGCCCATCGGAAGTGTCATGAAAAAGTTCTTCTTCTATACCCTGCTGGCTCTGCCGGTCCTGGCCCTGCTCATGTTGTGGCTGGGTGGCAAGCCCCAGGACACCGGCTACCCGGACCTGCCCTGGCAGGTGGAAGTTGCCCCGGACATGCAGAGCGCCGAGGTGTTCGGCATCACCCTGGGCGAGACGCCCCTGGATGCGGTGCGCGAGAAACTCAAGCTGTTCCCCAGCCTGGGCATGTTCGTCCTGCCCGATGGCAGCCGTACCCTGGAGGCCTACTTCGGTTCCGTGAAGCTGGGTCCCTTCGAGGCCAACCTGGTGACCCTGCTGGCGGCGGACGAGGCGTTGCTCGAGGCCATCATGGCCGAAGGGGTGAGTAACAAGCCCATGCCCAGCGGCGCGCGCCGCCTGGAGCTCTCCGAGGAGATGACCCGCACCGCCCTGGCTCTGCCGGTGCGCGAGATCACCTATGTGCCCCGTGCCCGTTATGACGCGGAGGTGGTGTTGCGCCGCTTTGGCGAACCGGCCCAGCGCCTGCCGGTGCTCGATGGGCGCCAGTATTGGTTGTATCCCGACATGGGCCTGGTGTTGATGCTCAATGAGGGGGGCCGGGACATGCTGCACTACTCCCCGCCGGCGGACTTCGCCTCGGTGCGTGACCGCATCCTGCGGGGTGAGGGCCTGGAATCACTGGTCCGGTGAGCAAGGCCCCGGCGCCCTTCTGGGAGTCCACGCCCCTGGCGCAGATGAGCGAGGCCCAGTGGGAGTCCCTGTGCGACGGTTGCGGACGTTGCTGCCTGCACAAGCTGGAGGACGAGGACACCGGCGAGATCTACCACACGTCCGTGGCCTGCCGGCTGCTGGACCTGCACTCCTGTCGCTGTAGTGATTACATCCATCGTAAGGCGCGTGTGCCCGACTGCATCCAGCTGAGCCCCGCCGATATCCCCGAGTTTGTCTGGTTGCCACCCAGTTGCGCCTATCGCCGCGTGGCCGAGGGGCGTGGCCTGGCACCCTGGCATCCCCTGGTCAGCGGTGATCCCGACAGCGTCCACGCCGCCGGTGTATCAGTGCGCGGGCGTGTGGTCAGCGAGGACGAGGGCGACCCCCTTGAGACGCGTATCGTGGTCTGGCCCGGCCGGGACGTGTAAATTCCCGGTTGAGGAAATCAACAGGAGCGGGAATGTCCAGCCAGCAGGGGGAGCATGAGATCGCCATCATAGGCGCCGGTATGGCGGGCATGGCCTGTGCCGTGGGGCTCGCCCTGGGGGACCGCCCGGCGGTGGTGCTGGAGGCCTCGGGCCAGCCGGGCGGGCGCATGAACGGGCTGCGCAGTCAGGGTTACGAATTCGATGCAGGCGCCCAGTATTTCACCGTGCGAGATCCCCTGTTTCGCCGCTATGTGGACACCTGGCTGGCGGCCCAGCGGGTGACTGCCTGGCAGGGCTGGGTGGTGGAGGTGGACCGCGGGGATTTCATCACCCGCGAGCCCGCGGAGCGCTACGTGGCCCAGCCCAGTATGGGGGCCCTGGTGCGTCATATGGCGGAGTTCTGTGATGTGCGGGATCACGCCCGGGTGGCCGGGGTCCAGCGGGTCGACGGGCACTGGCTGCTGCAGGACGACCGGGGTGGCGAAGTGGCCCGCAGTCGGGAACTGGTGCTGGCCATGCCGGTGCCCCTGGCCCGGGAACTGCTGGCCCTGGCCTCGCCATCGGTGGCATCGCGTTTCGGGCATTTCGAGACCACCCGTTGCTGGTCGGTCATGCTGGGCTTCGATGGGGTGTTGCCCCTGCCCTTTGATGCCGCCTACGTGAACCAGTCGCCGCTGGCCTGGGTGGCGCGCAACAGCAGCAAGCCGGGTCGGGTGAACCGGGAGGCCTGGGTGCTCCATGCCACCCCCGAATGGTCCGCCGCCCACGCAGAACTCAGTGAGTCGGAGGCCCTGGTCCATTTGCTGCGCGCCATGGAGGTGGCCCTGGGGCTGGAGTCCGTAGAGCCGGTCTTCGCCGAGGCCCTGTTCTGGCCGCACGCCGCCCCCATTCACACCCTGGGCGAGCCCTTCGTTCGGGATGCGTCCCTGAATCTTTCACTGTGTGGTGACTGGTGCCTGGGGCCCCGGGTGGAGGCGGCCTTTCTCAGCGGTCACGCCCTGGCCGAACAGCTGCTGCAGGGCTGAGTTCAGGGCACTTCTAATTATTCTGAGTGTTCAAGATGCGTGCTCACGAATAGTTAGAGGTGCCCTTCAGTCCCCGGACGTGAACAGCCCCGGGCCATGCCCGCCCCGGCGCTTCAGGTAGTCCATGAGTTTGTCCTCGAAATCCCCCGGCACGGAATCCTTCACCGCTTTCAGTTCACCCAGGGCCTGCCACCAGCGATGCAGGCGGGGGAACTCGTCATCATCGAACAGTCGGTGGCGGCGGTTGAGCAAGGCGTAGCGCATGAGCAGGGGCGCGTAGGTGCTGTCCACCAGGCTGAATCGTGCGCCATTGAACCAGGGCCCGTCCCCGAGTTTCTTCTCCAGCCGGGCCAGTTGCATCAGCGCCTGGTGATGGGCCGTCTCGAAGGCCTGCTCGTCGGCGGCTACCATCAGGCCGTACTGATCCATGATGCACTGGGAGCCGTATTCCACCCAGGCCCTGTCCATGGCCCGTGCCAGGGGATCGTCCGGTTGCAGCCGGGGCGGGGTGATGTCGTCCACGAACTCGTTGATCACCGCCGACTCGAACAGCACCGTGTCCCCGTCCACCACCAGCAGCGGCACCTTGCCCAGGGGCGAGATGTCCAGGAACCAGGCCGGGGGGTTTTCCAGGTCGATGTATTCGATCCCGAAGTCCGCCTGCTTGTAGAGCAGGGTGATGACGCTGCGCTGCACGAAGGGACACAGATCGAAGCTGACGAGTTTCAGATGCATGGCCCTGGCCTGTTGTGGACGGTGCTTCATCATAGCGGAGGAGGGCCGGAGGCGGGAGGCGTAGGGCGCTTAAGGAGAAACTGGTTTGCCACAGAGGGCACAGAGGTCACAGAGGTCACAGAGGAAAACCTGGAACAGCCAAAACATTAATATCTCGCGAAAGCGCAATAAAAAGTGTTTCAAATGGTTTCGTGGCTCTCTGCATATGTCTCTTTTTTCTCTGTGACCTCTGTGGCTAAGCTATTTGTGCCAGAACTAACCTGGAAGGGTTATCCTTTGCCACTTGCCACTTGCCACTTGCCACTTGCCACTTGCCACTTGCCACTTGCCACTTGCCACTGCCACTGCCACTGCCACTGCCACTGCCACTAATCTCATGGATAGCCAACGTATCGACAAATGGCTCTGGGCCGCCCGCTTCTTCAAGACCCGGGCGCTGGCCGCCGAGGCGGTCGTTGGGGGCAAGGTGCATGTGGACGGGGAACGGGTGAAACCCGCCCGGGGCATCCGCCCCGGTGAGCACCTGGCCATCACCCGGGGTCATGAGATCTGGGAGGTTCATGTGCTGGGGCTTAACGCGCAGCGTCGGCCGGCCGCCGAGGCGCAGCGCCTCTACGAGGAATCTCCCGAGAGTCGCGCCCGACGCGAGGCCGGCGCGGAGGAGCGTCGCTTGCTACACGCCGCCAGCCCCCATACGGATCACCGCCCGGACAAGCGCGAAAGGCGCCAGCTCCGCAGGTTTATGCGCAAGGATGAAGGATGAAGGCAAAAGGATGAATGAAGGCCGGGCTTGACCTGGCAGCCATATCCCATGAGCCTTGTTCATCCTTCATCCTTCATCCTTCATCTTTGTGCCATGCGCCCCGTCACCCCCCTCATCGCCGTCGACCTCATCATCCGCCTGGAGGATGACCCGAACGTCATTGTGCTCATCGAACGGCGCAACCCGCCCCATGGCTGGGCACTGCCCGGTGGGTTCGTGGATGTGGGGGAGAGTCTGGAGACAGCGGCGGTGCGCGAGGCCCGGGAGGAGACCTGTCTGGACGTGAGTCTGGAGGCCTTGCTGGGCTGTTACTCGGATCCGGCGCGGGATCCACGCGGGCACACGGTGAGCGCGGCGTATGTGGCCAGGGGATGGGGCGAGCCCCGGGCGGCGGATGATGCCCGAAACCTCAGGTGCGTGGATGCCCGTGAACCCGGCCTGCCCCTGGTCTTTGACCACGGCAGAATCCTGGCCGACTACCTGAGATGGCTGGAAACGGGTGAGGGGAAAAGACTCGGGAATGACTCGACGAGAGGTAAATCGGCCTGATTCAGCCTTCAGCCTTCCACCTTCATTCTTGATAAAAAATGGTGCTCCCTAGGGGACTCGAACCCCTGTTTTCGCCGTGAGAGGGCAACGTCCTAGACCACTAGACGAAGGGAGCACATGACTACGCTTGCAGCAAAGCTGGTATTATACCCGGCCAATGGAGCAGCACAATACAAGCACATCAAATAGCAGCCCGTCTTCCGATGCCGCACCGGCGTCGCCTGTGATCATTGCCCGGCCGGAACACGGGGTTTCCCGCGCCAATATCAGCAAAAGTGCCCTCAAGGTGCTTTACCGCCTCAGGGAGGCCGGCTTCCGTGCCTGCCTGGTGGGCGGCGGTGTTCGTGATCTCCTGCTGGGCCGCGAGCCCAAGGATTTCGACATCGCCACCGATGCCCATCCGGAGCAGGTGCGCCAGCTGTTTCGCAACTGCCGCCTGATCGGGCGACGCTTCCGGCTGGCCCACGTGCACTTCGGTCGGGAGATCATCGAGGTGGCCACCTTCCGCGCCCCCCATGACCTCCCCAACGGCGATGAAGAGGATGACGAGTCTTTCAACGGCGATGCACTGGTGGAGGACGGTCGCATCATCCGCGACAACGTCTACGGCACCATCGAGCAGGATGCCTGGCGCCGGGACTTCACCATCAATGCCCTGTACTACGACATCGAGGATTTTTCGGTGGTGGACTATGCGGGCGGGATGGAGGATCTCAAGCAGGGGGTCCTGCGCCTGATCGGCGATCCGGAGGTGCGTTTTCGGGAGGATCCCGTGCGCATGCTGCGGGCGGTGCGCTTCGCCTCCAAGCTGGGCTTTCGCGTGGACGCTTCCTGCGAGCAGTCCATTCCCCGTATGGCCGGTCTGCTGGAAGAGGTGGCCCCGGCGCGCCTGTTCGATGAGGCCATCAAGCTGTTCCACGGTGGCTACGGGGTGCAGACCTTCGAGATGCTGCGCCGCTACGACCTGTTCCGCTACCTGTTCCCCACCACCGAAGAGGCCCTGTCCCACGAGGAGCAGGGCTTCCCCATCACCTTCGTGGCCAACGCCCTGAAGAATACCGATGCGCGTATCCAGGAAGGCAAGGGCGTCAACCCGGCCTTCCTGTACGCGGTGCTGCTTTGGGAGCCGGTGCGCCGGCTGGCGAACCGGCTCATGGAACAGCAGACCGATCTGCCCTGGCTGGTCGCGTTGCAGCAGGCGGGCGGTGTGGTGCTGGCCGACCAGTGTTCGCACATCTCCATCCCCAAGCGCTTCAGCCTGCCCATGCGCGAGATCTGGGAGATGCAGCCACGGCTGGAACAGCGCCGCGGTGCCCGGGCCCTGCGCCTGATGGGTCATCCCCGTTTTCGCGCCGCCTACGATTTTTACTGCCTGCGCGCCTATTCCGGGGAGGCCCTGGAAGAGGGCTGCGCCTGGTGGACGCGTATCCAGGAAGTGGACGAGGCCGAGCAGCGCCACATGGCCGGGCTGGATCGGCCCGGTGCAGGGCCTGCGGCCGATGGGACCGGTGCCCCCAGGAAGCGCCGCCGGCGCCGTCGGCCGCGCCGCACCGATGGCGGCAATCCTTCCGAGCCGCAGTGAGCCAGGTGCTGGCCTACATCGGTCTTGGTAGTAATCTACAGGACCCTCTGGATCAGGTTTCCCGGGCCCTGGCTACCTTGTCCCGATTGCCGGACAGCCGCGGCCTGGGCCGTTCATCCCTGTATGCGAGCCCGCCCATGGGCCCGCCCGATCAACCGGACTACATCAATGCCGTGGCCTGCCTGGAGACCGGACTCTCGCCCCACGCCCTGCTCGATGCCCTGCAGGCCATTGAGCAGGACCATAGCCGGGTCCGGGATGGCGCCAGTCGCTGGGGGCCGCGTACCCTGGACCTGGACATCCTCCTGTACGGTGATCGGGAGATCCATGACCCGGACCTGCGGGTACCTCATGGTGGCCTGCATGAACGCCCCTTCGTACTCTATCCTCTGGCTGAGATCGCCCCGGCGGACCTGGTGGTGCCGGGTATGGGGACACTGAGCGAGCTGTTGTCCCGCTGCCCCCGGGATGGGCTACGCCGTCTGGAGGACCACGCGTGAGTGATACCACGCCCTCTTATATCGTGGTGGAAGGGCCCATTGGCGTGGGCAAAACCAGTCTGGCGCGCCGTCTGTCCGAGGCGCTCAACGGGGATCTGCTGCTGGAGGCCCCCGAGGAGAATCCGTTCCTGGAGCGTTTCTATCAGGACCCGAGGGGTGCAGCCCTGCCCACCCAGCTTTTTTTCCTCATGCAACGGGTGCGCCAGCTGGCAGAACTACGCCAGGGCGACATCTTCAAGCCGGTGCGGGTGGCGGATTTTCTCGTGGACAAGGATCGCCTGTTCGCCCAGGTGACCCTGGATGACGAAGAGCTGAGCCTTTACGAGCAGGTCTATGGCCAGCTCACCCTGGATGCCCCCAAGCCGGACCTGGTGATCTACCTGCAGGCCCCGGTGGATGTGCTGGTAGAGCGCATCCACCGGCGTGGCCGTGGCTATGAACGGCTCATGGACAGCGCCTATTTGCATCGTCTGAGCGAGGCCTACGCCAGTTTCTTCTATCATTACGAGGACGCGCCACTGCTCATCGTCAACGCCAGCGGTATCGACTGGGTGAACCGTGACGAAGACTTCCAGCAGTTGCTGGATTTCATGCGCGGGATGAATGCCGGTCGGCATTACTTCAATCCGCTGCCCTTCGCCATGTGAAGGCAGACACCGGGCGGCGACGTCCGATCAATTGCGAATCCGAGATCCATGAGCGTACACAACGAACAAGCCCGTACCACCCCTCGCCGCCTGGCGGAGATGCGCAAGTCACGTAGCCCCATCGTCTGCCTGACCGCCTATGACGCGGGTTTCGCCGCCGTCCTGGATGCGGCCGGTGTGGACGTGATCCTGGTGGGGGATTCCCTGGGCATGGTGGTGCAGGGCCATGAGACCACCGTACCCGTGACCCTGGAGCAGATGGTCTACCACGCCAGCCTGGCGGCTCGGGGCACATGTCGCGCCCTGCTCATGGTGGACATGCCTTTCATGAGCTACGCCACCCCCGAGCAGGCCCTGGCCAACGCAGCGCGCCTGATGCAGGAAGGCGGGGCCCAGATGGTGAAGCTGGAAGGCGACGGCGCCCAGCAGGAGGTTGTCTCGGCCCTGGCGCGTCAAGGAATTCCCGTGTGCGCCCACCTGGGCCTGCGTCCCCAGTCCATACACAAGCTGGGTGGCTATCGGGTTCAGGGCCGCGAACCCCATGCCGCCGAACGCATGATCCACGATGCGGTGGCCCTGCAGGATGCCGGCGCGGACATGCTGCTGCTGGAGTGCGTGCCCGCCCTGCTGGCGGCGGAGATCCGCGGCATGGTGGAGATCCCGGTCATCGGTATCGGTGCCGGTGTGGACTGCGACGGACAGATCCTGGTGCTTCAGGACGTGCTGGGCATCACCACCCGGCCGCCCCGCTTCGTCAAAGACTTCATGGCCGAGGCTGGCAGTGTGCAGGGCGCAGTGCAGGCCTACGTGGCGGCGGTGCGGGAACGGCGTTTCCCCGGGCCGGAACACGGCTTCACGGCCTGAACCCCATGCGTACGGCGACCACCCGCGCGGAACTGGCCGCGACGCTGACGGCTTGGCGTCGCAATGGTGAGTCCGTGACCCTGGTGCCCACCATGGGCAATCTGCACGCCGGACACCTGGCCCTGGTACACCGGGCCCATGCCGAGGCGGACCGAGTGGTGGCCAGCATCTTCGTGAATCCCCTGCAGTTCGACCGTCCCGAGGATCTGGCCGCGTATCCGCGTACTCTCGAGGACGATGCCCGTGGCTTGGTCGAGGCCGGGGTGGATCTGCTCTTTGCCCCGTCGGAACGGGAGGTCTACCCCCGGGGCCGGGAGGGCACGACCCGGGTGGAGGTGCCGATCCTGGGGGATGATCTGGAGGGTGCTCACCGGCCCGGACATTTCTCCGGTGTGGCCACGGTGGTGTGCAAGCTGTTCAACCTGGTGCGCCCTGATGTGGCGGTATTCGGGGAGAAGGATTTCCAGCAACTGCTCATCATCCGGCGCCTGAACGAGGACCTGGACATGGGGGTCAGGGTGCTGGGGCAGCCCACGGTGCGCGATCCCGACGGCCTGGCCCTGAGTTCCCGCAACGGCTACCTGGGCCCCGAGGACCGGGCCAGGGCGCCGGCCCTGCACCGGGCGTTGCTGGACTGTGCACAGGGACTGCGCAGCGCCGGCGGGGACATTCCTGCCCTGGAGCAGGCCGCCCGGGCGGCCATGAGCGCCGCCAGGCTGCGACCGGAATACGTCAGTGTGCGTCGCCAGCAGGACCTGGGTCCGCCGGACCCGCAAGACCGCTCCCTGGTGGTGCTGGCCGCCGCCTGGTGCGGTCCGGCGCGGCTCATCGACAACCTCTGCGTGGATTTGCCGGCCCTTGCCTGATACCGCATAATAACTGCCCCGCGGCTCACCTGCCTCCGAGCGCCCGGGGGAGGACTCCCATGTTGCTGACCCTGCTCAAATGCAAGCTCCACAAGGCCACCGTGACCCACTCCGAGCTGGAGTACGAGGGTTCCTGCGCCATTGACGGGGACCTCCTGGACGCCGCGGGCATTCTGCCTTTCGAGCAGATCCAGATCTACAACATCGCCAACGGCGAGCGCTTCACCACCTACGCCATTAGGGCCGAAGCCGGCACCAGGGTGATCTCAGTCAACGGTGCCGCCGCCCACAAGGCCGCGCCCGGCGATCGGGTGATCATCTGCGCCTACGGCCAGTTGCCCCGGGAAGAGGCGGCACGGTTCAGCCCGCGGCTGGTGTACCTGGACGTGGACAACCGCATCCTGCGCACCGGCGACGACATTCCGGTCCAGGCCGCTTGAGGACGGCCTGAACCGACGGTTGAAGGGAGGAGATGAAGGTTGAATCAAGCAAGGCCCTGAAGGCCTGATTCCACCTTCTGCCTTCTGCCTTCAGCCTTCAACCTTTTCAAGCGCCGCGCGCTTGAAACAGTCCCCCCGCCACAGACACCCCTCCTGGTCACAGAGTCCCTCATGGTCGGTGCCGAAGCAGGGGAAGTTGCCTTCGCTGGTTTGGATGCTGCGAATGAGCTCGGTCTTGTTGAGCTTGCCGGGGCGGATCTCCAGGCGGCGGGCGATTTCCCGGATGGATTGCAGGTTCATAAGCGGTGTCCCTCGGACGTCTGATGCACGGGCCGGAATCATGGCCCATGGGCCCTCCCGGTTCCTTGATCCTCAGCAAGTTTTGTACCCGGACAAACAGACTGCTCCAGGCCGGTGACAGCCTTGTGACGCACCGCTAACGACAAAGGCCGCCGCAGTGCGCACCGAACCGGTGCGCACTGCGGCGGCCTTTGTCGAAGTGGGAAGTGTGAATTGGGAAGTGCGAAAACGGGGCTTGATTCCCACTTCCCAATTCTCCCT
The DNA here is from genome assembly GCA_046260855.1 of Thioalkalivibrio sp. Lineage (GTDB taxonomy): Bacteria > Pseudomonadota > Gammaproteobacteria > Ectothiorhodospirales > Ectothiorhodospiraceae > Thioalkalivibrio_A. The sequence continues at coordinate 6,761 of JBHEOJ010000038.1, read as the reverse complement.
TCCCACTTTAACCAGTGTTGCGCATCCCCGCCGCAATGGCGTTGATGGAACGTAGCAGGGGTCTGATCCACGGATCCTCCTGCACTTCGGTCTCGCCGGAGTGCAGCTCCCGGTGCCGGCGCAGCAGGGTGATCTGGATGTGGTTCAAGGGGTCCATGTACGGATTGCGGCGCATCAGGGACAGGGCCAGGGTCGGGTTTTCGTCCAGCAGGGTCTGGGTGCCGGCCACATTGAGCACCTGTTCGATGGTGCGTTCGTACTCATCGTGGATGCGATCGAACACCCGCTTGGCCAGGGCCGTGTCCTGGCAGAGACGGGCGTACTCTTCGGCGGTGCGCATGTCCGCCTTGGTGAGCGCCATCTGGCAGTTGGACAACAGGGAGTGGAAGAAGGGCCACTCGTTGTACATGGTCTGCAGCTTGGCCAGGCGGCTGGGGTCGCTCTTGCGCCAGCGCTCCAGGGCGGTGCCGATGCCATACCAGGCGGGCAGGGTGTGGCGGGACTGGGCCCAGCCGAACACCCAGGGGATGGCCCGGATGGAGCTCTTGGAACGGTCCGCCTTGCGCCGGTGGGAGGGACGCGAGCCGATGTTCAGCTGACCGATCTCCTGCACCGGGGTGATCTCGTAGAAATAGTCCAGCACGCCTTCGGTGCGGTCGGTGAGGTCCCGGTAGGCGTCCTCACCCAGGGCGGCCAGCTCGTCCATGATGCCGAGATAATCCCGACGGTCCATGGGCGGGTTGTCCACCAGACTGCGGCTGGCCTTGATCAGGCCTGTGGCACCCATGCTCAGTTCGTAGACCGCCGTCTCCACGTTGGAATATTTGTAGGACAGTACTTCACCCTGCTCGGTGAACTTGATCTGCCCGTGCACGGTGCCCGGCGGCTGCGCCAGGATGGATTCGTGGGTGGGGCCACCGCCGCGACCGACGGTTCCGCCGCGACCGTGGAACAGGCGGCAGGCCACGTGATGGGCACCGGTGATGCGCAGAATCTTCTGCTGTGCCTCGTAGAGGTTCCAGCTGGAGGCCAGGATGCCACCGTCCTTACAGGAGTCGGAGTAGCCCAGCATCACCTCCTGCAGGTTGCCCGAGGCCTTGAGCAGGCGGGCGTAGACCGGCTGGGTGAGCAGGGATTCGAGCACCTGCTCGATGTGGCGCAGGTCCTCGATGGTCTCGAACAGCGGGGAGACGCGGATGTGACAGAAGGGTTCGCCCGCCTCGTTGTGTCCGGCCAGGCCCGTGAGCCGCGCCATGAAGATCACTTCCAATACGTGAGAGGCGGCGTGGGTCATGGATATCACGTAGGTGCCGATGCCCTCGTGGCCCACTTCGTTGCGCATGCGCTCGATGACATGGAAGACCTCGACGGTCTCCCGGGCGCTGTCGGACAGGCTGTCCATGTCCAGACGCGGCAGTTCGTCGTTCTCTGACAGGCGTGCCAGCAGGGCCAGGCGTTCGGGCTCGGCCAGGCCCTCGTAGTCTTCGTGCAGCCCGGTGGCCTTGAGGATCTCGGACACGGTGTTGCCGTGCACCGTGGATTCCTGACGCACGTCCAGGCGGAACAGGTGAAAACCGAAGGTCTCCACCAGGCGGATCAGGTCCGTGAGTGTGCCACCGGCCACGTTGGCGTCGCCGTGGCTGATCAGGGAGTTCTTGATCAGGTTCAGGTCCCTGAGTAGCTCGCCGGCGCTGGCGTAGGCGGAGTTGCCGGGCAGTACGGCATTCTCGCCCTTGAGCCGGCGACGCACGGTGTTCAGGGTCTCGGTGAGCCGGTAGCGCATGATGTAGAGCTTGCGTCGGTAGGGCTCGGTCTCGAAGCGGTCTGAACTGCCCTGGAACACCGCCGAGGCGATATTGCTGTCGTCCTCCAGGCTGTCCATGAAGGCCTGGGAGGGCTGACACATGTACAGGGAATGGGTCAGTACATGGCGTAGGTCGCTGACCCGGCGCAGGTACTCGGACAGCACCTGTTCCATGGCCAGGCGGCAGGCCAGTTCGGTGACCACCGGGGTAACGTGGGGGTTACCGTCCCGGTCGCCGCCGATCCAGGACCCAAAGCGCAGGAAGCTGGGCACACGCAGCTTCGGCTTGCCGTGCTCGTCCTCGCCGTAGCTGCGGCGGATGGCCTTCTCCAGGAAGCGGTAGGTGATGGGCACCGCGTCAAACAGGCTTTCCTCGAAATAGAACAGGCCGTACTTGATCTCGTCTTGGACCTGGGGCTTATTAACGCGCACCTCGTTGGTGCGCCACAGCACTTGGATGTGGTTCTCCAGTTCCTGGGTCAGCTCCTCGCGCTCCGAGCGCCCGAGGCCCTTGTCGTTGAGGCGGTCGGCGGTCAGGAAGATGCGTCGCTGGGCCTCCATCACCGTGCGCCGGCGGGCCTCGGTGGGGTGGGCGGTGAACACCGGGATGTAGGCCAGTTGATCCAGCAGGCCCTGGAGCCTGTCCGCCGGCACACCCTGCTCATGGAGTTCGCGCAGGGTGTGGTCGAAGGAGCCTACCCACAGGGGGCCGCCTTCGCTGACCTGGCGGCGGCGTTGGCGATAGAGGAAATCCTCTTCGGCGATGTTGGCCAGGCTGAAATAGGTGCTGAAGGCGCGGATGATCAGCTCCAGGCTGTCGGCGTCCAGCTTGTCGATGAAGGCCATGAGTTTGGCCCGCTTGGCCTCATCGTCCTGTTTGCGCAGGGCGATAAAGCCCTTGCGCAGGGTCTCCACGGCGGCCAGTGCGCGACGGCCTTCCAGGCGCTTGAGCACCTTGCCGAGCAGGTTGCCGAAGAGCTTCACGCGGGCGCGCAGCTCCTTGTCCTTGGGGGGCAGTGTGGCGGGCATCAAGTGGTTTTTTTTCATTAGGGGATCACGCGGGTGCCCCGGGCCGCGACACTCGGCGGCCGCGGGCGGCATGTGAGGAATCGGCTCGAAACGGACCGCTTGGCTTGGGTCAGCCGGGCATTATACCTGCAAACACCCGAGTGCTCCCACAAGACCCAGCTGGCTGGTGAAAAAGTCTCCGGAGCCTGCTGCTAGCGCGGCCGGCTGTCGCGCAGGGACTGGTACAGGGCCACGTAGGCCTCGGCGCTGCGTGCCCAGCTGAAGTCCTGGCCCATGCCCGTAGCCATGAGGCGGCGCCACCCGGGGCTGTCGTGGAACAGCGCCAGGGCGCGGGCCAGGGCATCGGCCAGGGCCTGTGGGGTGGCGGCCTCGAAGCTGATGCCCGTGGCCTCGCCGGATTCCAGGTGGGCGGGGTCGGCGTCCACCACGGTGTCGGCCAGGCCGCCGGTGCGGCGCACCACCGGCACGGTGCCGTAGCGCAGGCTGTACATCTGATTCAGCCCGCAGGGTTCAAAGCGCGAGGGCATGACGAAGATGTCTGCGCCGGCCTCCAGGCGGTGGGCCAGGGGCTCGCTGTAGCCGATGTGCACGCCCATCTGGCCGGGGTAGCGCTCGGCCATGCGCCGGGCGGTCTGTTCCAGTACAGGATCGCCGGAGCCGACGATCACCAGCTGTGCCTCGCCCGCCGCCAGCAGCGGCTCGGCGGCCTGGAGCATCAGGTCCACGCCTTTTTGGGTCACCATGCGGCCCACGTGCCCCAGGATCGGTATGCCCCGCTGTTCCTTGAGCTTGAAATGATGCTGCAGGTCCGCCTTGCAGCGGGCCTTGCCGGCCAGGTCATCGGCCCCGTAGTTGGCCACGATGTGACGGTCGTTGCGGGGATCCCATTCCTTGTAATCGACCCCGTTGAGGATGCCTGTCAGCACCTCGGCGCGGTGATTGAGCAGTCCGTCCAGGCCATTGCCCAGTTGCTGGCCGAGGATCTCCCGGGCGTAGCTGGGGCTGACGGTGGTGATGTGGTCGGCGAAGGTGATGCCCCCCTTGATGAAGGACATCTGGCCGTGGAACTCCAGCCCCTGGTAGTGCCACAGCTGGGGTGGGAGCTTGAGGGTATCGAAGGCGATGCGTGGAAAGAGGCCCTGATAGGCCAGGTTGTGGATGGTGAATAAAGTGGCCGGGCGCGTCTCGTGCATGCTGAGCATCACCGGGGCGAGGCCCGTCTGCCAGTCATTGCAATGCACCACGTCAGGGCGCCAGTCGAGGCCGGCCTGGTCCAGGGCCAGACGCTCGATGAGCCGGGCGAACAGACCGAAACGCAGCGGGTTGTCCTGCCATTCCTGACCGTCCGTGGCCCGGTAGGGATCACCGGCGCGCTGGAACATGCGCGGGGCGTCCACCAGCATCAGGGGGATGCGGCTGCCGGGCAGGGTGCCGACCAGCAGGCGCACCGGGTCGTGGGGGAAGCCGGGCAGCTGGATGCTGGCCATGGGCTCCAGCTTGCCGGCCTCAGCCAGGCTCTGAGGGTAGGCGGGCATCACCAGGCGCACGTCGTGGCGCAGGCGCTTCAGGGCCCGGGGCAGGCTGGCGCTGACATCGGCCAGTCCACCGGTTTTCATCAGGGGATGGATCTCACTGCTGGCGAACAGGATGCGCATGAATAGGTATGTTCTCGCGGCGGGTGTGTGTCGCGGATCGAAGAGGCGATACGCGATGGTGTAGGCTGATGATAATGAAAGCGCGGCAAAGCTGCACATCCGCTAGTGATGCGCGCGACGAAAAATCAAACACAGGTATGAGTATCAAACCATGACCATGCAACCGAACAAGACGCGGGCCTGGCAGGCCCTGGCCTCCCACTACGACGCCCTACGCGATGTCCACATGAACGAACTCTTCGCCCAGGATGCGCAGCGCTTCGAGCGTTTCTCCCTGGGTTTCGAGGATATCCTGCTGGACTATTCGAAGAACCGCATCAGTGCCGAGACCCGCGCCCTGCTGCTGGATCTGGCGCGCGGATGTGATGTGGAGGGATGGCGCGAGCGCATGTTCGCCGGCGAGCACATCAACCTGACGGAAGACCGGGCCGTGCTGCACGTGGCCCTGCGTAATCGCAGCAACCGTCCGGTATTGGTGGACGGCGAGGATGTGATGCCTGGGGTCGATGCCGTGCTCGGTCGCATGGGTGAGTTCACCGAGCGGGTGCGCAGCGGTGAGTGGATGGGCTATACCGGCAAGCCCATCAGGCATGTGGTGAACATCGGCATCGGCGGTTCCGACCTGGGCCCGGTGATGGTGTGCGAGGCCCTGCGCCCCTACGGTCACGACCGGCTCTCCATGCACTTCGTCTCCAACGTGGACGGTGCCCAGATGGCAGAGACCCTGAAAAGGGTGGATCCGGAGACGACGCTGTTCATCATCGCCTCCAAGACCTTCACCACCCAGGAGACCCTGACCAACGCCCACACGGCCCGGGACTGGTTCCTGGGACACGCTGGAGATGAGTCGGCCATCGCCCGGCACTTCGTGGCGGTGTCCACCAACCGTGAGGGGGTGGTGAACTTCGGCATCGATCCCGAGCACATGTTCGGCTTCTGGGATTGGGTGGGCGGCCGCTATTCCCTGTGGTCGGCCATCGGCCTGCCCATCGCCCTGTCTGTGGGCATGGATCGCTTCGAGGAACTGCTGGAGGGTGCCCACGCCATGGACGAGCACTTTCGCACCGCGCCCCTCGAAGAGAACATGCCGGTGATCCTCGCCCTGCTGGGTGTCTGGTACGTGAACTTCTTCGGCGCCGGCAGTCACGCCATCCTGCCCTATGACCAATCCATGCTGCGCTTTCCCGCCTACTTCCAGCAGGGGGACATGGAGAGCAACGGCAAGTCCGTGGACCGCCAGGGGCGGCGCGTGTCCTATCAGACCGGTCCGGTGATCTGGGGCGAGCCGGGCACCAATGGCCAGCATGCCTTCTACCAGCTCATCCACCAGGGCACCCGGCTGGTGCCCTGTGATTTCCTGGCCCCCTGCGAAAGCCATTATCCCGTGGGCGAGCACCATCCCATCCTGCTATCCAACTTCTTCGCCCAGACCGAGGCCCTGATGCGTGGCAGGACCCTGGAGGAGGCGCGCCAGGAAATGGCTGCCGCGGGCATGGATGGGGACCCCATCGGGCGGGTGGCCCCACACCGAGTGTTTGAAGGTAACCGCCCCAGTAATTCCATCCTGTTTCGCAAGCTCACGCCCCGCACCCTGGGCAGCCTGATCGCCCTGTACGAGCA
>JBHEOJ010000038.1:0-643 GCA_046260855.1 Thioalkalivibrio sp. | reverse complement strand
TCTTCGTCCAGGGCGTGATCTGGAACGTCAATTCCTTCGACCAGTGGGGGGTGGAGCTGGGCAAACAGCTGGCCAAGGCCATCCTGCCGGAGCTGAAGTCCACCGAGCCGGTGAGTGGCCATGACGCCTCCACCAATGGACTGATCAACCATTACCGGCAGGTGGTGGGCACGGGGACCTGAGCCCCGGGCCGGGCGTTTACTTTCCCAGCAGGCCGATCTCGTAGGCGGGCAGCATGGCTTCGGCCCGGGGGCTGTGGGCGCGCCCGTAGCCCTTGGTGTCCCAGCCTGTTGTGGCGTCGGTGCCGCAGTAGGGAAGCAGCACCTGGATCGGGGTCGGATGCTGGAGCAGGTATTCGGTGAAGTCGTAGACCCGCCCGTGGATGGCCATCCAGCAGTCCTGCTCGCTGTTGTGTTCCGCCAGACTCGCGTGGCTGATGACCTGAGTGCCGGACTCGGCAGGTTCGGTTCCCGCGCCGGGTTCGGGGCCCATGGCATGGACGGCCAGCAGGGTCAGCAGGCTGGCGATAAAGGCCACCAGGGTGGTGTAGGCAATGCGTCCAAGCCAGGTCATAACAGGTTGAAGGCCTCCGAGTGGATGCGCGAGCTGGGCACACCCCGGGCATGTAGCAGTGACTTAAGGT
>JBHEOJ010000037.1:0-17011 GCA_046260855.1 Thioalkalivibrio sp. | reverse complement strand
GTGCCCGCCTAACGTCTGGGCAGATACCGTAATGGATCCACGGGTCTGCCCTCGTAGCGGATCTCGAAGTGCAGCATGGGGCGGTCGGTTCCGGTGTCACCCAGGCGGGCGATCTGTTGGCCGACGGTTACGTCCATGCCTTCGTTAACCAAGAGCTTTTCGTTATGCGCGTATGCGCTTAGGAAATTTTCATCGTGTTTGACGATGATAAGCCGGCCATATCCGACAAGTCCACTGCCGCTGTATACCACCTGACCCGGTGCTGCAGCGCGCACTGGCTGACCCCGGGTTCCACTGATTCCGATACCCCGTTTGGCCGTATCACCGGCGGTGGGAAACTGCCGTATCACCTGCCCCTCCACCGGCCACTGCCAACGGATGCCGGAGGCCGCTGCAGTGGGTGCCGGGGTCTGGGGCCGCGCTGGACGCGAGGGTTGGGCCGCCGGCGGGGTGCTGCGTGGCGTGGTACTGGCCTGGGGAGGGCTGCGTGTCGGCGTCGAGGCACCGCCACTGGGTGCGGGCGCACTACGCCCAGCAGTGGCGGTACCCCCCGGGTGGGGGGTTCATGCGCAGGCGCTGTCCCGGGCGGATGGTGTAAGGGGCTCCGATGCCGTTCCAGCTCGCCAGCTGCTGCCAGTCAACCCGGTAACGCCAGGCAATGGAATAGAGGGTGTCGTTGGCCCGTACCGTGTAGTAACCGGACTGAAAACGGGAATCAGACGAACGATCGGTGGCGCAACCGCCCAGCAGGGCCAGCGCCAGCACCAGCACCAGCAGGATCAACCAGCGCCAGAGCGCCATCACCCCTGCAGTTGGTAGATGACGACTGCCGCTACCAGCAGCAGCACCGTGAGCCAACCCAACCATTCCATGTAGGGACGCAGTTTGTGTTCCACCCTGGGGCCCAGCCAGCCCACCAGCAGGGCCACCGCGAAGAAGCGCGCGCCACGACCGATGAAGGAGGCGATCACGAAGGGCAGCAGGGCCATGGACAGGGCCCCGGCGGTGATGGTGAACAGCTTGTAGGGGATGGGCGAGAAACCCGCAATCAGCACCACCCACACGCCCCAGATATCGAACCACTCCCGGGCCATGTCCAGGCGTTCCCCGTAACCTGCCGAGACAACCCAGGGTTCGATCAGACCGAAGGCTAACCAGCCGATCAGGTAACCGAGGAGGCCACCCAGCACGGAAAACACCGTGGTAATCAAGGCAAACCGGACGCTGCACTCGGGACGCGCCGCTGACATGGGGGCCAGCATCACGTCCGGCGGCACCGGAAAGAAGGAGGATTCGGCGAAGGACAGGGCCGCCAGATAGCGGGGTGCGTGGCGATGGCGGGACCAGAGCATGACCCGGTCGTAGAGGGGTTCAAAAAGTTTCACGTAATGGTCCCGGGAAGCATGGGCACGAAGCTTACCGCCTCAAGTACTTCCTGTTCATAAGCGCTGTCCGTGCGAGTGATGCGCAGCAGCATCTGGCCGCCGCCCTCATCTCCCACTGGCGCCACCAGCACGCCACCCACCGCCAGCTGTTCCAGCAGCGCCACGGCAACCTCCCGGGGGGCAGCCGTGAGCACGATGGCGTCGAAGGGCGCCTGTTCCGGCCAACCCCAGCCGCCGTCGCTGTGCTTGAGGCTGACATTGCGAATGCGCAGGGAACTGATCACCTCTCTGGCGCGGCGCTGCAGGCCCTGGATGCGCTCCACGCTGTAGACCCGCCCCACCAGGGGCGCCAGTACCGCGGCCTGGTATCCGGAGCCGGTGCCTACCTCCAGCACCTTCTCCCGGGGCCCGCCTTCCAGCAGTGCCCCGGTCATACGCGCCACCACATAGGGTTGGGAGATAGTCTGGCCGTAGCCGATGGGCAGGGCGGTGTTTTCGTAGGCCCGGCTGGCCATGGCCTCGTCCACGAACAGATGACGGGGGGTATGACGAATCACGTCCAGGACCCGTCGATCTCGGATACCTGCTTCTTCCAGCTGACGCACCAGCCGATCGCGGGTGCGCTGGGAGGTCATGCCAATGCCGGTGATGGAGGTGTTCACGCCCCGCTCTCTTCCTTCAGCCAGTTGGCTACCATGTCGATGGCGTCATATCGGGTCAGATCCACCTGGATGGGCGTCACCGACACATAACCCGAACGCACCGCATGGAAATCCGTCCCGGGGCCTGCATCCTGCTCCGGTCCCGCCGGTCCCACCCAGTAGATGGGGCGCCCACGGGGGTCGTGGCTGCGGATCACCGGTTCGGACTTGTGGCGATGACCCAGGCGGGTGGCCTGCACGCCCTTGATCTCGGACCAGGGCAGATGGGGCACGTTGACGTTGAGGATGGTGTTGGCCGGCAGGGGCATGTGGCCCAGGCGCTTGAGCAGGTCCAGCACAGCCCGGGCGGCGGAATCGTAGTGCTTGCCCTCGTGGCTGTTCATGGACACGGCGATGGCCGGCAGCCCCAGGAAACGGCCCTCCATGGCGGCGGCCACGGTGCCTGAATAGAGCACGTCGTCACCCATGTTGGCACCGGAGTTGATGCCGGAGATGACGATGTCCGGCTCCTCCTCGAGCATGCCGGTGATGGCCAGGTGGACGCAGTCCGTGGGCGTGCCATCCACGCGCACATCACCATTGTCCAGGCGAATGGCGCGCAGGGGACGGGCCAGGGTCAGGGAGTTGCTCGCACCGCTGCGGTCACGATCCGGGGCCACCACGAACACCTGCGCCACGGTGCGCAGGTGTTCGGCCAGGCACTGCAGGCCGGGGGAATGGACTCCATCATCGTTACTGAGCAGGATGCGCATGGGGCGGCGGTCTTCGGGCATGACGGGTAATATACTTGAAAGCCCGTGCCAAACGCAGGCCTGCCATCGGGCACACACTGCCGGCCGGGGGATCAGGCCCAGGAAGATCGCCATGGATCACGACAAGCCGCCCGAAGACGATGCCGCCCTGTTCCGCGCCGCCGTGGGCGAGGTGCGCCTCCTGCGCCAGGACAGGCACACGGGCCGTGGACGCCGGCCCAAACCACGCCCGCACCACTCCGAGGCCGCGGAACGGGAGGTCATCCAGGACCTCATGTCCGACCCCTTCGGTGTCAGCGACATCCAGCCCGGTGACGAATTGCTGTTCGCCCGCCCGGGCCTGCAACGCAGCGTGTATCGCAAGCTGCGCCGGGGCCAGTTCCGCCTGGACGCCGAGCTGGACCTGCATGGCATGACCACCGCCGAGGCCCGCCAGGCCCTGGCCGTGTTCCTGGCCGAGGCCCGGGACGCCCGCTGGCGTTGTGTGCGGGTGATCCATGGCAAGGGGCTGCGCTCCAGCAATCGCGGCCCGGTACTCAAGGGGCATGTGGCCCACTGGCTCTCCCAGCGCGACGAGGTCCTGGCCTTCAGCTCCGCCAGACCGGCAGACGGTGGCACCGGCGCCGTCTACGTGCTGTTGCGCCGTCGCGACTGACACCGCCGGCAGCCTGGTGCCGGCTTGGCTATGCTCGGGACTGGGGATTGTCATCCCTGCCAGGAAACGAGCCACACCAACACTTCATGAGATATGACAGGGGGCATCGCCGCACGGAGCTATGCACCTGATATGGATTGCATCGCAACTATCTGTGCCAAAAGGTACTTTTTTGGCGCAGATATTGGCCGATCCCGAAGACTTCATGGATTGCGATGCAATCCATGAAGTCTACAAATTCCATAGCTATGGTGACCATGTCACTGAGCACAGTCGTGACGGGCATGCCTAATCAGACGTTCTCAGAGCACCCCACAGGGACACACAAGGAGCCACACCATGAAACGTATCGCACTGATCAGCCTACTCTCGGCCCTGGCCGCCGCCCCGGTGGCCGCCAATGACGTCGTCAGCCGCGTGGATGCCAGCCGCGCCGCCATCCAGCAGTTCGCCCAGAGCCTGCAGGGGGAACTCCAGGCCGCCATGAAGGCAGGCGGCGCCGTGCAAGCCATCGAGGTGTGTCATACCCGCGCCCCTGAGATTGCCCGCCAGGTCTCACGGGAGCGGGGCGTGGAATTGAGCCGCACCAGTCTCAAGATCCGCAACCCCGGCAACCGCCCCGGGGGCTGGGAGCGCGAGGTACTGGAAAGTTTCGACACCCGGCGTGCCGCTGGCGAACACCCCATGCAGATCGAACAGCACACCTACTACGTGCGCGGTGATGAGCAGGAGTTTCGCTTCATGAAGGCCATCCCCACCGGGGAAGTCTGCCTCACCTGCCACGGCGCCCAGGTCCAGGCCCCCGTTGAGCAGGCCCTCAAGCGTCTCTACCCCAACGACAGCGCCCGGGGCTACTCCATGGGCGACCTGCGCGGGGCCTTCGTGGTGCGCCAGCCCATGTAAGTGGACTGCCACAAGGCAACAGGTCCGCTGAGCCGCCGGTCTTCCGGCGGCTTTTTTATGCTTGAACGAAAATCAGGGGCCAGCGCAGCGGCGGGACGGCGTTGGTGAGTGACCGGGATCATGGTAAATTGCCTTGACGTCGGCATCGCCCGACACCCATGTCACCGCAGCACCAGGAACTCCATGAACAAGAAACGGCTCATCGACGCCGCACTGCTGGAACTGGCCATCGATGCCTCCAACGACGGCATCACCATTGCCGAACAGGAAGGCGACGACAACATCCTCATCTACGTGAATCCCGCCTTCGAGCGCCTCACCGGCTACCACGCCGATGACATCCTCTACCAGGACTGCCGATTCCTGCAGAAAGGCGACCGTGACCAGGAAGGCCTCAAAGAGATCCGCGAGGCCATCAAGGACGGCAAGCCCTGTCGCACCGTGGTGCGCAACTACAAGCGGGACGGCACCCTGTTCTGGAATGAACTGAGCATCACCCCCGTGTACAACGAGCAGGACAAGCTCACCTACTACATCGGCATCCAGAAGGACGTGACCGACCGGGTGGTCGCCGAACAGCAGCGGGATGAAGCCCTGCGCGAGCTGGAAGAACTGCGCAAGTCCGGTTCCTGACCCGGACTTCATGCCATCCCCAGGCGTCACCCCCTGGCGCCCAACACCCGCCCATGGCATTCCCCCTCGAGCCGACTAAGCTCAGGACATGGGCATCCCGACTTCCACCGACTTCTCCCCACTGCGGACCGCCGTTGACCTGCACCCGGCCGAGCCCCTGTGGAAACGGGCCCCGGGCCGGGATGAAAACGGCCACCCCCTGCCCGATTTCATGATGCTCATCCCCAGGCTGGGCAAACGACCGGGCCTGATCATCCGGCGGACCCTGTCGGACATCGACGCCGTGTTGCAGGACTACCGCCATGCGGTGGTGTTTGCCGACATGAACCTGCGACTGAATGTTCTCTGGGTGACGGTGCGGCCGATACCGGGCATCTGCCTGGAACTGCCCGCCGCCCTGAAGGTGCGCGTGCCTGAGGCCATGCTGGTGGCCAGCAAGCAGCGCTGACCCGTGCAGGAGGGCTATCAGCTCGATGTAATCCGTCCGCTCAGGACCTTGTCGCGACCTTCCTGTTTGGCCTGGTAGAGCAGCTCGTCCGCCCGGCCCAGTGCCGTGAGGAACACGCCCTTGGCAGGCAGATCCACCAGCCCGGCGCTGAAGGTGATGCGAAATACCTGCTCGCCGTGATGGATGGGTCTGGCGGCCAGCTCCTCCCTCAGCTTGGTCATGACGCTTGCGGCGCCGTGCAGGGCCGTCTGGGTGAACAGCAGAAGAAATTCCTCGCCGCCCCAGCGACACACCAGATCCTTGCCCTTCACATTGCTGCGCAGGGTCTCGGCCAGATCCTTGAGCACCATGTCCCCCGCCTCGTGGCCGTGGTCATCGTTGATCCTCTTGAAATGATCCAGATCCAGAATGGCCACCGCCGCCGGCAACTCCGACTCATCCAGCGCCTGCAGGGACTCCTCCAGACCACGACGGTTTAGCAGGCCCGTGAGGGGGTCGTGATGGGCATCCACGCTGAGCCGTTCCGTGGAGTGACTGATGGCCGAATAGGACCGAGTGCGAATCCATTCGGCAATCAGCGACATGATGAACAGGGCAATAAAACCCATGACGATGCGGCTGGGATGATGGTCGGGGTACTCGTAGACCTCGGGCCAGGGACCGTACAGGCCCGCCACCAGGACCCCGAGGAAGACCAGGCAGATCGACAATCCGGTGCGCATACTGGTAAAGCCAGCCATGACCATCATCATGGCCAGGCCGAAGGAGAAATAGACGCCGGAGCCCCCGATACCCCCCTGCAACGCCAGGAAGAGGGCCAGGATGCCCGCCTGGAACGCGAACACATAGCTCACCACGGTGACCCGTCCGGTCAGACGGCTGTAGAGCATGAGACTGAGGCAGAACAGGGAATTGCCCAGCAGGGTCAGGCCCAGGAGCATGCGCCCGTCAAACAGGGAATACAGGCCCAGGGGCACCAGGAAGGCTGAACCGGATACGGCGAACAGGGCCACCAGAAGGACCCGGCGACTGTGCTCGATATCTCGGGGAGATTGACCAAAATCCATCACACCCGGACTCCCTGACGACCCCAGACTCAGGGCCTGGGGGCACCCACCCATTCGTTCTGAACCTGGGAGCGTCCAGGCTCAGAGATCACCCGTGCGGGGCCTGGAGGAAGTATGGGGAGAGGCGGGGGCTAACCCAACGAATATGTGATGAACATCACATTTTTGACGACGAAATGACCCAGAGAGACCACCCAGAGGCCTGAAGTCGCTGTCTGGCCGACCTTAAGAGGCGATCCCGGGCGGAGTCCCGGGCAGTCTGTCGGTCGATCTTCGAGGGGATATCCTGACGGTCGGAAATCTCGATGTTTACGATGGACTGGTTCTCGGGTGATATCAGAAGGGCGGGCATCTCCTCAGGGGCAACACGCGTCTAAGCACCCGGGTCTCAGCACAGATGAATATTTAGAGGTGCCCTTGAGTGAATCAGGCTTCCGTCAAGGTCATCAGAATGTCCGCGTACCAGGCACAGTTCAGTCCGAGGGCCTCGTCCAGCACCAGGTCGCGGGTGCCCACATCGAGCCGAGCCGAATGCACGCCGAGCAGGCGCCAGGGCAGCACCTCCTGGTACGGCAAAGGGTCGTGGATACGCATCACCACGCAAGCCCCGCTGGTACCTCGGTGCGTCCGGGCATCGGTGAGGAAATATCCCTCCCCCTTGAACCGCAGGCCAAAGGAAGAGGCGACAGCAGCCTGACGCACTACCGGCATGTGGTGCAGGGTATCGTGAAAACCCAGGGGGAAACCGACCACCACCAATGAACTGCCCACCTCGACCTGGTCGTACTGTCCCAGCAGATGATCCTGCGTGAAGGCGTGGTAGATGGTCGTGTCCGGCAACGCGGCGCGATTGATCTCGATGGCGGCCACGTCGATCTCGCCTGAATTGTCCACACCTTGGCGCCACATGCTCTTGCCGTCCTGGTAGAGCAACATCGAGAACCCCGTGGACCGGGCCATGTTGTCCGCATCGATATGCAGCTCGATCTCGATGCGATTGGGGAAGTGCTTGCTGGGCTCGTCGTACATTACGTGCCGGCTCGTGACCAGGAACAGTCGCTCACCACGGGCAAAGAAAAATCCGCTGGCATTAGTCAGATGATTCTGGCCATCGAAGGTGGAGATGCGTGCAGAGGTCAACAGAATAGATTCAATCATGACGATTTCACCGTGTTATGGGATCGTGCCAGTGAGAGGAAGGGCGGGGCCTGACGATCGGCAGTGGGTCCCAGGGTCAGGCCCATGTGGCCACACGCTCGAGGATATCAGCCCCCCAGGGAGAAATTAACCAGCCCAGCGCCGCGCAATTGAGCAGGGCCGTCACCCAGAACAAGCGCAGGAAGGACTGCTTGCTCGATTTGTGGCGCAACCACTGCTGGGCCACCAGGGCGCCCGGCCAGCCGCCAGCCAGGGACAGGAGATGAAGGGTGCTCTCCTGGGTGCGCCACCTGCCCTGCCTGGCAGCAGCCTTGTCCAGGGCATAGGCGGTGAAGGTGATCACGCAGGCGACCAGGTACCAGGCCAACAGGATTAAGGGTAATTTTCCCGCCACAACGCCACCCGCCAAGAGGCAGGCAAAAGCGCCTGCGATCAGGACTGGAACTCTAACACGCCCATGACGCCTGGCAGGGGGGACAGCGTCAGCGGATCGGCCTTTTCTCTGAATCGAAACGCCTATTGGCGCATTGGGATTTGCCACGCGGGCAGGTACACTCGAATGCATCGTGACCTTTCCCCGCCACGGCCCATCTCTCGGACAGCTTCAGACCGCCCATGCCCATCAAGAAGATCCCTTCTGAGAGTCTGCAACTCGGCATGTATGTCTCCAGCCTGGACCGCCCCTGGGTGGAGACCCCATTCATGTTCCAGGGCTTTGAGCTTCAGGATCAGGATGAGATCGACGAGCTCAAGCGCCTGACCCGGCACGTCTACGTCATCATCCCCGACGAGGAAATCGAACTGTCGCTGGTACCCGAGCGGCAGACGGAATCCGCGCCCACGACTCGGGTCACCGACAGCAGCGATCACCCCCATACCAGGCCGGCACAGGAGGAGATCAAGAAGGTACAGTCCTCCCATCAGGCGTTCACTGAACTTTTCATCGAACTCGAATCCCTGGTCCGAGCGGACAAGCCCTTGCCCGTGGCCCTGTTCAACGAGCCCGTCAAAAGCCTGGTGGGCAGTGTCTCCAGGAACCCGGATGCCTTCATCTGGCTGACCCGACTGAAGAAGTACGACTCGTTTCTGTACAAAGATTCCCTGGAATCGGCCGTCTGGGCCGTGGCCCTGGGCAAGCGGCTCGGCATCGTCGAGCAGGGGCTGCATGAACTTGCCATCGGCTGCCTGCTCATGGATGTGGGCAAACTGCGACTGCCCACGGCGCTACTGAACAAGACCGGCCGTCTCGACCACGACGAGTGGGACCTGATGAAGACCCACGTGGAGTTGGGTGTCGCGTTGCTGGAGGAAACCGGGGGCTACCCGGACGCCGTCCTGAGCATCGTGCGCAGCCATCACGAGCGGCTCGATGGCTGCGGCTACCCCGCCGGGCTCGAGGGCGACCACATCCCCCTGTTCGCCCAGATCGCAGGTATCGTGGACCAGTATGTGGCCGTCACCAGCGCACGCCCCTTTGCCGACCCCATCTCTCCCTCCAGGGCCGAGGAAATGCTCTACAAGCAGCGAGGCATCCTGTTCGACGAGATGCTGGTGGAATACTTCATCCAGACCCTCACCGCCTACCCCACAGGCTCCCTGGTGGAACTGAGTTCCGGGGAAGTGGCCATCGTAAAGGCACAGAAATCCGGTCATAACCTGCGCCCGGACGTGATCCTGTTGCTGGGCGCGGACAAGCAGCCCTACGGCACCTACACCCTCGCCAACCTGGATGATTACAGCAAGGACGGCAAGGCGGTGCGGATCCTGAAGACACTCGCTACCGGCGAATACGGTGTGGGTATCGAGGAACTGTCCATCTAACTGCACTGACTATTCCGGCTTCGGCTTTAGCACCCAGTTGACCCTGAGCCAGCCCCAGATCCACTCCAGATAACGCAGCCCCAGCCCATCGCCCCCGTCATGCCCATCACGGGCGGTACCCCAGTTCGAGCAGACTGTGCATCTCACCTTCACCATGTGCCTGAAACAGGTCTCGATAAAACGCCGCCTCCTGCGCGTAATCTTCTGGGGGTGAGATTAGGGGCCACAGGGAGGGCGAGTCGGGTATACATCAACATGGCGAGGCTCCAGGGCGGTGATGTCTGACAGCGTAACAGGCGCACCCAGTGACGACCCGTGGCGGCGAATCGAGACATATACATGACTCACATGTATTCTTGAGCGCTGTTCCACAAAGCGAGTTCCACCATGTCCCTGGCCCTGCTGCCCCTGTACGGCTTCGTGTTCCTGTCCTTTGCCCTGGGCGGCCTGATCAAGGGGATTGTGGGCGTGGGCATGCCGCTGGTGATCATCTCCCTGCTGGCCCTGGTGCTGGACCCCCGGCTGGTACTGGCCATGCTGGTCGTGCCCATCATCGCCACTAACCTGCGCCAGTCCTTCGCCGCCGGTCTGCCTCGGGAGGAGATGCGACGCTTGTGGCCCCTGATCCTGCTGTTCATCCTCGCGACCTGGGGCGGCGCCTACCTGCTGGTGCAGATCAACACCAGTCTGCTGCTGGGGCTACTGGGGGGCATTGTGGTGGTCATCTGCGCCCTGAGCCTGGCCAACCCCAGTTGGCACCTGCCGCCCCGCCATGAGGTCTGGATGGGTCCCAGCGTTGGCCTGTTCGCCGGGGTGCTGAACGGCATCTCCACCATCAACGGTCCACCCCTCGTGATGTATCTCATGTCCCTGCGCCTGGGCAAGGAGGCCTTCGTGGCGAGCTTTGGGCTCATTGCCCTATGCGGCGCAATCCCCCTGGCGATCTCCTACACCGCTGTGGGTATCCTGGGCTGGCAGGAATTGTGGCTGTCCATCCTGGCGCTGGTGCCGATCTTCCTGGGGATGTGGCTCGGCGAACGCATACGCCACCGCATCGACCCGGTGCTTTTTCGCAAGATCCTGCTAGTCATCCTGATCCTGCTGGGCCTGAACCTGATCCGCCGCGGGATGTTCGGGGGCTAGCCCTGTTCCTGCCGCCAGCGGTGGTGGTACCCGTGATGATGCTCATGTAGGTGGTCGCCAGCATCCACATGCTGCCGAGGGTGTGGCGTGACGTGGACCGCAGTACCCTCACCCTGCTCATGGTGGGTTCACTGATCAGCGTACCCATGGGCGCCTATCTGTTGGCCAATCTCCCCGATGCGCAGTTACGCCTAGTCATCTCCGCCATGGTGCTGAGCACAACGATCCTGCTATGGCGGGGCTACCGTTTCCCCATGAAAGGCCGTAAGCGACTCTCCTTTGGCACCGGGCTGGCCTCAGGGCTGATGACCGGGGCTGCCGGGCCCGGCAGCCTGATCGTGGCGGTGATGTTCTCGTCCATCAGTGCCGAGATGGCGGTGGTCCGCGCCATCCTGGTGGCCTACGTCATGTTCCAGAGCAGTTACATGGCGGCGGTTGCCGGTGCCTATGGGCTGATGAACCTGCAGACCCTGGTGGTGGCAGTCATCCTCACGATCCCCATGTTCGCCGGAGTGGCCCTCGGACACCGCACCTTCGTAGCCAGCACCCAAGTCACCTATCGCCGCTTCGTGCTCATGACCCTGATGGTCTTGTCCGTGGCGGGCATCGCCCGTGCGCTGTTTGGCTAGCAGGCTGTTGAAAAAGTCTCGGGCGGGCGCTCAAGAACCGCACATTGGCTGAATCATGAGATTGGATTAGGGGCGACCAATTCCTGAAGGACCGGGTCCGCGCGAAGGGAGGCTTCACCAAGACGGGCCAGGGGACTGCCCTGGAGCCATTCGGGAAACCGCTTGCGTAGCGAGCTGTTGCCAAGGATCTGGAGCTCGCGGGCACCCTCGGCATCCGCAACGCTACGCCGGCAAAGCCACACAGCCGTCAGGGTGCGCGGGGTACAGCGGACCAGGAGGTCGACCTCGTAACCCGGATCCTCAAGGCACAAATCGATTTCGCCATTCTCCGACACCAGCCACCAGTCAGCCCAGCCTGTGGGGGCCTCGATCAGCTCGAACTGCACCACCACGCGCTGACGGGGAAACTTGCCGGCATCCACCCCTCGCCGGATGTCCCACATGAGCAAGCCCATATCCAGGTCCTGTTCCTCCAAATGACTGCCCACCCAGCGGTGGCCCCAGGTGCCCATGAACTGCACCATGGGCGCCAGCTCTCTGCCCGCACAGGTCAACTCATAGGATTGGGTCCCATCGTCATCCACAAGCCTTTGAACCACCCCGGCTTGGGCCAATTGATGCAGTCGCCTGGACAACAGTGTGGGGGAAATCCGGGGAAGACCTCGCCGAAGGTCGTTAAAGCGCCGAGAACCGGCGACAAGCTCCCGAACCAGAATCATGGTCCAGCGCTCGCAAAGCAGTTCGGCTGCCTTTGCCAATGGACAAAACTGACCGTAGCCCTTGCTCATGGATACAGTCTAGTACATACGAGTCAGGCCGCCGGCCAGTACAGATCGTGTACTAGTCAGTCTCCCGGCACTGAACTAGCTTAAGGATGCACCCTCGGGTGCATCCCGGCACAAACCTCCTGAGGAGGATCGACCATGAGCACACTGTATGAACGTCTGGGCGCTGCATCCGGCATCTCCATCCTGGTGGACGATATCGTCGAGGCGCATATGCACAACCCGGTCATCAAAACCCGCTTTCTGCCCTATCTGGAGCGACAGGGATACCTCGATGAGGTCAAGGCACACCTGTGCAGCTTTCTGGGCATGGGCAGTGGTGGTCCCGAGCAATACATGGGGCGCAGCATGCCCGAGACCCATCGCGGCATGAACATCAATGAAGCCGAATATATGGCCGCCATTGATGACATCCTGAGCACCCTGGACAAACACGAGATAGATGATCAGACGAAAAAGGACGTCCTGGCCATCGCCTACTCCCTAAAGACCGAAATAATGCACCAGTGACCAGCGCACCGATGCTGGCGCACCGCTGGGGGACCTAAGCCCTTAACCACCACCATGTCTCAGTCTGGGCCCCGGGAGAGATCGATCGACAAGGCGCGTGCCTGCCAATGCGCCAAACGCACGCAAGACCGCAAGCGAGTCTCTCCGGGGCTCCCATAAACGACAGACCCGCATCGGCATCGGCTTCATTGGCCGGGCCTCCGCCAGCATCGCGCCCCCCGATGCTAGATATTCCACTGCTCCCCGCACTTGCGGCACTGCACACGAATCCAGCCAGCACCCTCGTCGGACCGTCCTGCAGCACCGTCCGCCTCATCGGCCGGTGTAATCCCGTGACTCTGGACATCGAACGCGCCATAGGCATTGCATTGGGGGCACCTGGCCCGTTCCGAGCGTCGCCAGGCCCTCACCATGTTGATCACGTACCGATGCAGACCAAAGAAGCCCAACAGGGCGCCGATACTCATCAAACCATAGCGTTGTACCCACTCCCAGAGGTTGGCGGGATCACTGAAGGCCTCCATGCCGATTGGGATCAGCAACAGGCCCAGCAGACAGGTCACCAGGTGCAGGTGGGCCACGATCAGGGTGCGCTCATGCCAGCGCACGAAACCCAGGCGGCGAATGGCCTCCGCCACCTGTTGGGTAGTGTCTTCGGTGTTCGTCATGGGCGACCTCGGTCTGTACATGACCCTGTCCCATGATCTATAGCTGAGCAAGGGGACAAGTACAGCCATCAGCGGCTGTCACAACTTCGGAAACCGGCCGGACGACGCGGCCAGCTCTATGCTGGATCTTGCATGTCCCGTTCCAGGCAACGCACTAGGTAAAGCACACTGGCGAGGTGGCACAGCGCCAGGAACACCGCGAGTCCAGCATAGAAGACCGCCCAAAGGCCAAAGCCCTGCAGCACCATCAGAGACGTGGGGAACAGGATCAGGATCATGTAAAAAATGATGAAGGTCGGCACGGCGATGCGATCATGCACCCGCCGTTGCCACCCCGGCCAACTGATCGCCAGGGCAAATACTGGCTCATCGCCGGGATACAGGGCATTGAGCCGGGTTTCGAAACGACGCATGCGTGCCTGGTGGAAAAAGAAAATCGACTGCTTGAGCAGGTTGTAGAACAGGATGAACATGACTACCAGCAGCAACGTCGTGAAGCCCACCGGCGTGACCGGCTGATTCATCCGGGCATCCAGCTCCAGCATCCGCGCAACGGGATCCCAGGCCAGCACGGCGCCAATGGCGCCCAGCAGTTTGATATCCGAGAGGGAGTCCTTGACGTAGCCGTTGCAGCATTCAGCCAGGCGGACGTATTCCTTGTACAGCAGGTCCCTGTGTTCGACCTCGGCGCTATCCCTGGAGGTCTCGTTCATCGCTCATCCCTCCGATAAAACCTCCCTGCAGTTTAGCAGTCGTGCGCAGAAAGCAGCTCACGAGTGTCCCAAACCATCTCCCGGTTGAGGCTGCCATTGAAAACATGGCAAAAACCCAGCATATTTCGAGGCGCACCACTCAGGTGCACCCACAAGGACGCCACGTCTCGCATAAAGGGATTTACATGACCATACGACAAATCCGCTCTCTGCTCTTAATCCTGGTCCTCGTCACCCCCGCGCTCGCCCATGCTCAGCCGGCCACCTGGTCCGACTGGCGTCATGGCGCCGCCGGGCACACCCTCGCTCTCTCCGACGCGCACCGGTCCGAACAACCCCTGGTGGTGTACTTCCATACCGACTGGTGCCCCTGGTGCCGCCAGCTCAACGATCGCTACCTGCGCAACGGCGCTGTGCGCAGAACGCTCTCCGGAATACAAAAGGTGGAGATCAACCCGGAACGGGGCAACCAGGAGAGGACCCTGTTCAGGCAATACAGCGGCAGCGCCTACCCCTCGTTCTACGTGCTGGTACCCGCCAGTGGCGAAACCCCGATCAGGCTCAGCCCCTTTCGGGGCGGCAGGGAGGAATCCCTCGCGGTATTCGCCGAGCGCATCGACGCCGCCGCCAGCCAGCACTACAACCGCTGGGCCTTGCGCTTGCACCAGGAGGGTAATGACGCCCGAAGCCTGGCGGTGCTGGAAAAATCCCTGGTCCACAACCCGCGCAACGCCTACGCCCACTACCTGCGAGGCCTGATCCATCACAAGGCGTGTGACCAGCAACGGGACGTGGGCTTACTGCGGGAGGCAAAGACCGCCTACGAACGGGCACTGTCCCTAGATCCAGGACATCAGGGGAGCCAAAGAGGATTCGAGGGCTTGCGAAACCTGTAGGGTTATCGCCCTGATCAGGTCATGGGAAGTAGTGACACCTCGGCAAATACCAGGGGAACCGGGGCAATCAATATTGACTTCTGTGGTGAGTCTTGTTTCGGTCGTTTGCCACCGTCTTACCACGTCCAATCGCACTTGGCTGGCTACCTGGCAACAGCACTCCGTCGTTCATTATCCCGGAGCCGTTCATGGAGAAACTCGGGTGCAAAGTCTGCACCATTAGGCCAGACGATGGTTCCGAGTTCATGGTCAAATCGAATCTGGGAGAAGTAGGCCTTATCCCTCAAGGGTTCAAACATCTCGCCCCAGAGTTCGCTCTCAAGATCCACGATGCCCTGAACGGCATCCTGAAACTCAAGCCATACACGATAATCACCTTCGTACCTAGCCTTGGTCAGTTTAGGAATCATGATCTTCACTCCAGTGGCTCGATGCGCTTAAGCGCCTTTCTTTCGCGAGCCAGGTTCCAGTCTTCGCTGAGTTCATCCTTGTGATGCTCACGCCACTCCTGTACCAGGCCCAGGACACGTGGTGGCAATTGTCCATCAACGACCTCACCGTTCACGATGGCGATCACCGCTTCATTATCGCCGTATTTGGCATGAAAGTGGGGCGGGGCGTGCTCGTTGTAGTACATGGCAATGATGATCCCGAGAAATCTGCTGATTTCTGGCATACCGTGTCTCCTTACACTGGCGGTGCTCATCCGATGGATGAACGCCGCATCGGCGCTAGGACAAGACCTTGTCCTTCCCTGCACAATCAAGTCTAGCCACCTATCCTGCGACTTTCCGCCTATTCTTCCATTCCCCCGGTCCCAGCGTCTTCAACCTGCGCGATCTCCGCCAGCACCATGGTCGCATAGCCACCGGCCGGCAGTTCAAACTCGAGCACCAGGGTCTCTGCATCGAGCCATTCGTGGGAGAGCCCGTTCACCGGCATGCGCAGCGCCCGCCGCTCCTGTTTCAACCCGGCCTCGGCGAGACCCTGGGTAAACACCGGCTCCCCGTCGGCCACCGCCTGCTCCAGGGCCGCCACCTGGCCACGGGTTTCCAGTTCACCCTTGCCCCACAGCGGCCCGGTCGGGTGCACATCACCTGTATGCACCCGCGTCTCAAGCTGCGCGTCCACGGTCTCGGCCAGGAAGTGACTGCGGCTGCCGTCAAGGTTCATCAGGTCACCGGGCAGCCCCTGGCACCAGCTGCCCTGCTCCACCCGTCGAGCGAGCACCTGGTTGAACAGGGCGGAACGGGCAGCGGAGAGATAAATGCCGCGCAGTTTGCGATCCCGCACCCGCATCCTCCCCTCGAATAGGGCCCGGGCCTTGTCGAGATTGGCACCGTCACGGCCGAAACGTTGAGGGCCGAAATAGTTGGGCACACCATGCTCATGGATCTGGGCGAGACGCGCCTCCAGGCCTGCGGGATCGCCACGGCATTCGCGCAGGGTGAGGCGAAAGCGATTGCCCTTGAGGTGCCCGGTCTTGAGCTTTCGGCTGTGGCGTTCGCTGCGCAGCACGCCCATCTCCTCGGCGGGCAGCCCGGACCAGTCGGGGTCGGCCTTGCCGGGCAGCTGGACGCTGAACCACTGGGTGGTGACGGCATGGCGGTCCTTGCGTCCGGCGTAACCCACTGCGTTGCGCGACACGCCGGCGACCCGGGCGAGGCAGCGGGCGGCGTGCTCGGTGTTGCAACCGGTCTTCTCAAGGAGTACCCAGACATGCTCGCCCTGTCCGTCCGGCTCCGTGGCCTGGATCTCCTCCACCACGAAGTCCTCGGGGCGGGTGCGGATAAGGGCTTTAAACAGTGGAGGATTGGTTGGGGTGTTGTGCATGGCTTTTTAAATCGTTCAACGCAAAGACGCAAAGTCGCGAAGGGCGCAAAAAGGCAATGATGCAATGGAAAGGCCATTACGCAGCAATACCGGGACGTTCCGGTCTTATTCATGTTTCGCTTTGCGTCCTCTGCGTCTTGGCGTCTTTGCGTTGAACGCCTTTCAGCCCTTGGGTTTCTCCGCCACCTTGTCGCGCAGATACACCGGCAGGGCCTGCTCGGCAGGGACGGCCAAGCCGCCGGCGAAGTCGCGCACAGCGAGGCGGGCCACTTCGACGGCGCCGGGATACGCTGCGGAATCGACCTCACCCACGCGGTCCCCCAGACGCTCGCGCAATATCTGTTCATAGG
>JBHEOJ010000036.1:0-17336 GCA_046260855.1 Thioalkalivibrio sp. | reverse complement strand
AGCCAGGGTGCTGACGAAACCCCCTCCATCAGCGCCTCCCTTCGGTGAGTGGCTATCGGTGACTTGTCTGACTTTTGGGGTTACTCATTGTTGGGACAGGGCCTCAGGCCCAGCAGTATTTCTGCCTTTTCGCTCAGGGGTGTCTTCATCTGCTACCGATTGGCACGGGCTCTAATATCCCCGATAATCGCAGTCATGAATGATCTCTGTCGGTTGATCTGTTAATGGCGACGGTCTTGCACCGCTTCCGCCTGGATGCCGTTGTTGAAACCTTGCTTGCTTCGGGTGTGCGACATGTGGCTGATCTCGGCTGTGGTCACGGAGAACTGCTGCAGCGGCTCCGCGACCAAGACCAGTTTATCCGACTGCTGGGTATAGACACCGATGCCCAGGCATTGGCCTTTGTCCGCGAGCGGCTTGGCCTCGACATCTTCAGCCACGACGAACGTTTACATGTGTGTCACGGCTCGTTCGAGAACAGCGATTGGGCGCAGGGCACCATAGACGCGGCCGTTCTGCTGGAAACCATCGAGCATGTTGATCCCGGACGGCTCTCTCGGGTAGAGCGTGCGGTTTTTTGCCAGCTTCACCCAAAAGTCATCGTCGTCACCACCCCCAACAAAGAATATAACCCCTTGCATGGACTGTCTGCCGGCGAGCGGCGACACCCCGGTCATCGCTTCGAGTGGACACGCGCTCAGTTCAGGGCGTGGTGCAATGGCGTGGCAGAGCGACAGGGCTACCACGTTCGCTTCAGTGATATCGGCCCGCCTGACCCCTCCGTGGGTAGTTCGACACAGATGGCCTGTTTTTCCCGCAGCTGATTCTTAGAGGTGCCCTTTAGGTAACCGACAACCGTTTGATCTGCTTGCGCAGCGCCTGGATTGCGTACATTTAATGTGATCTGGCACGGATTTCAGCCCCATTAGCCCTTGCTCTCCGACTCCACCATGCAGCCGACCAGTCGGCGGACCCCGGGCACGACGAACAGGGCGATGGGAAAGGCGATCACCAAGGCACTGGGGAAGGCCCGCAACAGCCAGCGGGCCAGGAGGTCATCCACCCAGCCCAGGTTGATGAGCGTGATGGCACCTGACATGAGAAAGGACATCATGAGAGACATCACGAAGGCGAACACCAGGTTGTAGTAGCGCGCGGGTATTCTCAAGGGCACCTCTAATTAGTGCGTCAGATTGGGCGCTCAAACTCGTGCTATCAAGGCGCAAATAGCACGTAATAACGTGCTATTTGCGAAGATTTTCATCACCGAGAGCGCGAGTTTGAGTGTTCAAGATGCGTGCTCACGAATAGTTAGAGGTGCCCTCAAAACATCCATCCTCGGCTTTGTGTGCGTAGGCAATGATACCCGCCGCCAGGTACAAAGTGACTGGGTCACACAAGCCTGCCCGCCTGTCGGGGAAAGCCCTCCTGTTATCCTTTTCCCGATGATTCCAGAGCCGGGACACCGAATAATCGCCAGGAGCCTGCCCACAAGGAATTTTCCGGTCAGCCGGTGCATCTGACAATAACCCGTTCGAATTGCGGATTGTCCGTTGCAGGGGCAGCACCATGAATCGTCCGCCTAGAGACGTCCGACAACGAATGAAACCGGGTCGCCACAAGCATAGCGCACGCCGACTGCCCAGCCTGCGCAGTCGCTACGTGCTCTTATCTGTGCTGGTGGCCACCGTGCTCGTTGTCGGCGCCGTGACGGCCACCTGGTATACCCGTACGGCGGTTGCGGACAATACCGCCGCCCTGGAATTGAGCAACCGGGCCCGAGCTTCGCTGGATGAGATCCGCAACGCCGTGTGGATCGCGGACAACACCCTGAGCGCCATGCTGATCGCGCCCATGCTCGGGCACGAGCATGAAATCACCTATTACATGTCAAAGGCCCGGGAAAGCCTTGGTCTGCTGAGGCAGGATCCGGACATTCGCACGCCGACCCTTTCCGATCATATCGACACGCTGCACCAATATCTCGATGACCTGGACCGCGTGGTGACCCATCTCATGGAGCAGCGGCGTGATCCCAACTGGGTCTACCCGCTCCTGCCCTATCTCACGGAGTACCTGCTGGTGCCCAACGTCAATTTCGAAACCGCCGTTAACCTGGCATTGCAGGAGATTGCCGAAATTGACGGGCGCAGCCATGCATCGGTGATCTATGGTGAATTCAACGATCTGCGTGATCTATGGCGGCGCATGATCCTCAATTTCCGGGCAGGCATGATCCGCTACGCGGGGCTCAGCGAGACCAGGGTCCAGGAGCAGGAACAGGAGGTGAATATCGGCATCCTGTTCCCGGGCATTATCGAGCGCCTGGATCATCTGGATGGCCGCCTCAGCCGGCGTGAATTGGGCCTGGAGTCGGAACACGCCGTGGCTGTCATGCGCCAGGCAGCCATCGAGTGGAAGAACAGCTGGACCACCGCCCGGGATATCCGGGATGCCGAGATCTGGAGGGCGGATACGGAGTATCTCAAGGTGAGCGTACGGCCGGCCCAGCAGAGGGTCTTCGACATGCTCAGCGAGGTTGAGACGGCCATCCTGGACTGGAACGCAAAGAACGCCACCTCACTGCAGCAGGCAGCCAACCAGACCGCCTACCAGTTATGGGCCCTCACCGGGCTGAGTCTGCTGTTCCTGCTGCTGGTCTACCTGATGATCAATCGCTCGGTGCTGGTGCCCATCCAGGGCATCGCGCGCTCGCTTAATGAAGACGGCGCCCGCCCACTGTCGGGCAGGACGCCCCACAGCAGCTTCGAGATTCAGCAACTGGTGCGGGCCTTCAACGGCATGCAGCGCCAGATTCATCACCGCCAAAAGGCCCTGGAACACCAGGCCCTGCATGACTCCCTGACCCGACTGCCCAACCGCGTGTTGCTCAATGACCGTCTCTGTCAGGCCATCCAGCTGCTGGAACGCAACGGCGGCAGGATGGCCGTGCTTTTGCTGGACCTCGACCGATTCAAGGAAGTCAACGATGCCCTGGGTCACCCGGTGGGCGACCGGCTTTTACAGCAGGTGGCCAAACGCCTGCGTTCCAGCCTGCGTGGTTCAGACACCGTGGCCCGACTGGGTGGCGATGAATTTGCGATCCTGGCCCAGAACACCGATGCAGAAGGGGCGGTTGAATTCGCCCAGAAGATCCACACCGCCATCAGCGGCGTATTCAGTATCGAACACATGAACGTCTACGTGGGCACCAGCATCGGTATCGCCCTGTTCCCTGACCACGGACATGACCCCAGCACCTTGCTGCGCCGAGCAGACATCGCCATGTACGCGGCCAAGCACCAGGGCCTGGGAAGCTACGTTTACAGCCCAGAAGAGGACGACAACCGGGCAGATCGGCTGTCTCTGGTCGGCGAGCTTCACGAGGAACTGTGCAAGACCCAAAACCTGAGCGTGCATTACCAGCCTCAAGCCAGTCTGCCGGGCGGCGATATCGTCGGCATGGAGGCGTTGCTGCGCTGGCAGCATCCGGTCCATGGCCACATCCCTCCCGATGAGATCATCCGCATGGCCGAACACACGGGCCTGATCGCCCCCCTCACCCGCTGGGTGCTGGAAACGGCCCTGTGCGAATTCAGCCAGCTGCTGGATCAACACCCCGACATGGTCTTGTCCGTGAATCTGTCCGCGTGGAACCTCCAGGACCCGGAGTTTCCCTCGGTGATCAGCACGGCCCTGAACAAGTGCGAGCTGTCACCCTCCTCGCTGTCCCTGGAAATCACCGAAAGCGCAATGATGACCGATCCGGTCCACGCACGGGAGATCCTGGAACTCTTGAGCGCACAGGGCATCGGTCTGGCCGTGGACGATTACGGCACCGGTTTCTCTTCCCTGAGCTATCTCAAGCTCCTGCCTGTGGACGTCCTAAAGATCGACCGATCCTTCGTGATGGAAATGCTGGAAGACGAGAACGACGCCATCATCGTGCGCTCCACCATCGATCTTGCCCATAACCTGGGCTTCTCCGTCGTGGCGGAAGGCGTTGAAAACGGCGAGGTGATGACCGTCCTCGCCTCCCTGGGCTGCGACTATGCCCAGGGCTATCACCTGTGTCGCCCAGCGCCTTTCTCACAGATACGCACCTGGCTCGACGACTATAGACAGACCGGGCTAGGGACACTGTCTCCGGGTGTCTCAGCCATTCACCAGGACGACCCCATACAGGCGACCCGCTGAGTCGATGCCTGTCGCTTGACGGCATCGTTTCATTGCGCCATCCCCATACCTATCCTGAAGGGCTATTCAAGCCGTCCGTTTAATGTATCATTTATATATCTATAGACACGCAGGGAGCGCATGTAGATACACCATTCAAGGGGAGATTCCATGGGGCAACCCAACCAACGTAGCCAGACCCTGCGTCTGCTGGCATCCATGACCAACCCGGTCCACTGGACCGAGATGCTGGTATCCACGCTGACCGCCCTGTTCGGGATCCTACTGGTCTATTTCATCAGCGACTGGCTGTTGGAAACCTACACGGCGCTGCTCATAGTGGCATCCATGGGGTCATCGGCTGTGATGCTGTTTGCCGTGCCCCATGGCAGCATGTCCCAGCCCTGGCCCCTGTTCGGCGGCCACCTGATCTCCGCACTGGCCGGTGTCACCGTCGCCATATGGGTGCCCTCCACAATGCTGGCTACCGCCTTGGCCGTGAGCCTTGCTGTGGGTCTCATGCACCTGCTGCGCTGCATCCACCCACCCGGCGGCGCCACGGCCCTGGCCTCCGCGCTAGGCGGCACCACCGTCTACGGCATGGGTTATGGTTTCGTCCTCGCACCGGTGATGCTCAACGTGGTGATCCTGTTCTGTATCGCCGTGCTCGCCAATTACCCATTTCGCTGGCGCCGCTACCCGCTGGCCCTGATGGGCAGCCTGCATCAGCAAACGCCAGCGCCCGAACGGGTCAGCGAGGAAGACCTGGCCCACGCCATGCGGGAGCTGAACGTGATCGTGGATGTGACCGCCGAGGAACTGCGGGAGATTGCGGATCGGGCATTGGCCCACGCAGAGACGGCGGACACGGATTCGGACACAGGCGTGGTGCTGGATATGGGGCCACGCTTCATCAACCTGCGCAAGGACAAGGGATGGGTGTTACACAAGGCGCTCAATCCCCGCCATGACCGCCACCAAGCGTCCCGCACACTGACCCTGAACCTGATCCGTTCGCGTCGCCCCAAGGATTAACCTACCGGCATCAGCAGGCCAGTCAGGGGCTTTAGGCAAGTTCTAAATATCGAGAGCGTCATCGACCACCGACGGGGTTGCCGGCCAGATGCTCCCCGATGCGTTGCTCAAGTTCTAACAGCACGTCTTCCAGGGCGCCCGTGAGCGCCACCACCCGGGCTGCGGCATCCCCCACGACTTCTCCCGCCATGACCGACACCGGCCGGTCTGCCTCCAGTGTCTCGTGCATCAACACGCTGCGCCCCTCGGCATCCCGGCTGGACAGGTAGGCCTGCAGGCCTACCCGACCCGCGTGTCGTGCGGGATCGCTCATGTCCACGTAGAGGCGTGTCACCAGTAGATCCAGTCGATAGTCCGCCTGGGTGGCCAGGTTCTGGGGGACCACTTCCCTGAACACAGCACCGTGATTGAACCACTGAGAGGCCACCTCAAAGACCTGGTCCCGGGGACTGGTAAACCACTGGTTGTAGAAGTCCGCTTCAAAACGCCCCTGCGCCATGCGATACACCAGCGCCCTGCCCTCAAAACCTGCCGCCACACGCACAGGGGCAATGCGCAGGGTCGGGGCGTTATCCGGTGCCACCTGGTGTGCGCGGTCCATCTCCAGCAGATAGGTCTGCTTGACCGGCGCGGGGCGTTGCAGGTCCACGCCCACAGTGCAGGCCTGGAGCACCAGCATCAGCAACACCAGAGAGGTCGATGACCAGAGGGATGACGTGTGCAGGGTGTCTGGGGACATCATGGCTGGGGGATCTCCACAGGGGCCGGGGGCTCACTCCAGATCAGGCCCGGGTGTTGCCCGGCCTCTTCGGTCAGCACGCGCAGCTGTTCACTGAATGCACGCAGGTTGTCCAGTGTCTGGGACAGGTTGTGTTCATAACCCTGCACCGCATCCTCCACGCCCTCCGCCGTGCGTTCGAGACGAGCCAGGGTTCGTTCCAGGGAATCCATGGATTCATCGAAACGCGGGCTTTCCGAGAGCGCCCTGAGATTGGCTGCGGCCACGCCCAGGTTTTCGGGCATATCTGCCAGCGCCGGGGAGGAGAGCATGGTATCCACCCGGCCCAGGGTGGTGCCCAGGCGCTCCAGCAGCAGGACAATATCGGTATTGATACGCGGCACATCCAGGGCCGCCACGCTTCGGTCCAGGGTCTCCAGCAGGCGGTTGCTGTTATCCAGCAGCGATTCCACGTCCAGGCGATCCAGGCGCCGGGCAAGATTTTCCGCGTACTGGATGAACTGGGTCACCGTACCCGGCGCCGAGGGCACGTAGAGATTTTCCGGGATCCAGTCGATGGCGATCGGTGGGTTCTCCGCAGGGTCCAGGAAATCCAATTCCAGGAAATTGATGCCCGTGACGCCCTGGGCAGTCATGCGCACCCGCAGACCGCGAGACACCATGGCATCTATCACCTCGGGACTCGGCGCACGACCCGTGGCGCTGAGGCGATCGGGACGGATCACCGCTTCCACCAGCACGTACTGGCGTCGCTCCACCGGCAGCACGTCCAGTTCATAACGGCCGCGGGTAAAACCGATGTAGCTGACTTCACCGATGCTGACACCACGCAGCTTCACGGGCGCGCCCACATCCAGGCCCTGTACGGTGCCATCAAAGTAGGTCTCAAGCACGAGCTTGGGGCGAAACATGTTGCCTACGCCCAGGACCACCAGGATGGCCACACCGGCCAGCAGTGCGCCCACTATGAACAGGCCAAGACGAAAGTAACTTCTGCGGTCACTCATAGTTGTACGCGACTCATTGTTGCACTCATGCCGCCTCCGTGGCCTGTCGATTGAAGAAGCGCCGCACCCAGGGATGCTCGGCGTGCTCGCGTAGCCAGCCAGGGGCACCCTCGGCAATGATGCCGCGGCTTTCCATGTCCAGCATGATCACCCGGTCGGCGATGGTGTCGATGCTGGCCAGTTCATGGGTCACCACCACAAAGGTCATGCCCAGGTTGTCTGCCAGGCGCAGGATCAGCAGATCCAGGTCGGCGGCGGTGATGGGATCAAGCCCTGCCGACGGCTCATCCAGGAACAGGATCATGGGATCAAGCGCCATGGCCCGGGCGATGGCCGCCCGCTTTTGCATGCCACCGGAGAGCGCCGAGGGCAGCTGGTGTTCAGCGCCGGACAGGCCCACCAGGTGCAGCTTCATGCGCGCCACCAGTTCGCGGGCCTCGCGGTCCAGTTCGGTGTGGGCCTCCAGGGGCAGGCAGATGTTTTCCAGCAGGGTCATGGAACCGAACAGGGCGCCGGACTGATACGCAACGCCGATCTTGCGCAACAGGGCCAGGCGCGATTCCCCCCGGGCGCCGGCCATGTCCTGTCCGTCGATGAGGATATGCCCGCCAATGGGTTCGTTCAGGCCGATAATGTGCTTGAGCAAGGTGCTCTTGCCGGAGCCGGAACCGCCCAGGATCACAAACACCTCGCCGCGCAACACGTCGAAGTCCAGGTGCTCGAGCAGGGGCACACCGTCGAATCCGATGCTCAGATCCCGTACGCGAATAAGGACATCGGCATCATCCGCTGGCGAAGTGGGTGATGATTGAGACACTGGCGAGGGCGCTGACATCAGATCCCCAGGTGAAAGAACAGCACGGCGAACAGACCGTCCGCAATCACGATCAGGATGATAGCACTGACCACCGCACGGGTCGTGGAGACACCGACTGCGGCCGCTCCGTTGCGGGTCTCAAGACCACGCAGGCAACCGACTCCCGCCACTAACAGACCGAAGACCGCGGCCTTGAACAAGCCGCCGAGAAAATCCCCCAGGGACACGGCATTGGTCACCTGCTGAAAAAAGGTGACCAGTGGCACATCGAAGCTGAGCATGACAAGCCCGCCACCCAGCAGGCCCACCAGGTCCGCGACAATGGTCAGCAAGGGCATCACCGCCACCGCTGCCAGTACCCGGGTGACCACCAGGAAACGCACCGGATCAAGCCCCATGGTGGTCAGCGCGTTGATTTCCTCATTCACCTTCATGGTGCCGATCTCGGCGGCAAAGGCCGCCGCGGAGCGTCCGGCCAGCAGGATGGCGGTCATCAGCGGGCCCAGCTCACGGAACAGGGACAGGGCCACCAGGTTGGCGACGAAGATCTCGGCACCGAACTGGCGCATGGCCACAGCGGACTGAAAGGCCAGGATCACGCCCATGAGAAAGGCAATCAGCGCCACGATGGGCAGCGCATTGGCGCCCGCCTCCTGTGCGAGCCTCAGGGCATCGCGCCAGCGCACCTGGGCGGGGTGTCGGACGGCATGGGCCAGGGCGGCGGTGGCCTCGCCCACGAACTCCACCTGATGATACAAATGCCGGCCCATGTCATGGACGGCCTCGGTCAGCTGACGGCCAAATCCCGGGCCGGAAGTGCGGCTACCAGTGTCCGCAAGCTGGAAATCGCGCACATCGAAGGGTGCCAGCATACGATGCACAGCCTCGGGCGTCTCGCCCAGCTCGACCGCCGCGCCGGCATCCCGTGGCTGGCGCAACAGATCCACCAGCATGGCGACGCCGGCGCCATCGCAATACTCCACGGATGAGGTATCGATGCGCACCGGCTGCGCGGCACGGGAACGCAGCCCGTCCAGCGCCTGTCCCCAGACCCGGGACACACTATGGGCGTCCAGACGCCCGGCCAGGCGCAGCACCAACCCGTCGGCGGCCTCGTCCCAGGCCAGACCTGCATCCCCGGTGGTCAATTAACACACTCCCTCATTTCGTCAGCGGGCCTTTGAGCCCACACACCCAACTTGCCACAGTTGCCAGTTCTTTTCACGCTGATACAGACGGACGCATTGCCGCATCATGGACAAGGAATGGGCATTACCCCTGAAGGGAACCCGTCACAGTTCCCGTTGACCAACCCCAGGAAGACCTGTGCGGCCTGTGTGCCTTCGTCGCCGGGGTGTTAGAGTCATTTTCAACCCACGGACAACAACGGACCAGACGCCAGACAATGTCCATCTCCCCCATGCCCCAACCCCGGCACAGCGCCGCATTGCTTCAGCAGGTCGTCGATCAGGTTGGCAGTGTCATCCTTGGCAAGGCCCGGCCCATCCGCCTGGCCGTGGCCTGCCTGCTGGCCCGGGGGCACCTGCTCATGGAAGACCAGCCGGGGGTCGGCAAGACCACCCTGGCCCACGCCCTGGCCCGCACCCTGGGCCTGCAATTCCAGCGCATCCAGTTCACCAGCGACCTGCTGCCCGCCGACATCCTGGGCGTCTCCGTCTATGGCGTCCAGGGCCAGCACAAGGGCTTTGAATTCCATCCCGGGCCGGTGTTCACCCAGATGCTGCTGGCCGATGAGATCAACCGGGCGCCGCCAAAGTCACAGAGCGCGTTGCTGGAGGCCATGGAGGAACAGCAGGTGACCGTGGAAGGCGTCACCCGCGCCCTGCCCGACCCGTTCTTCGTCATCGCCACCCAGAATCCCCGGGAACAGGCCGGCACCTTTCCCCTGCCCGAATCCCAGCTGGATCGCTTCCTCATGCGCATCCACCTGGGCTACCCGGACCCGGCCGCCGAACGGGCCCTGCTGCAAGGCCGCGACCGGCGCTCCCTGATCGCCGAACTGCCTGCCCTGCTGGAGTCTCAAATACTGCTGGACCTGCAGCAGCACATCGCCCAACTGCATGTCTCCGAGGCCCTGGTGGACTATGTGCAGCGCCTCATCGCCCACACCCGCGAGCTCCAGCGTTACGCCCATGGTCTCTCACCCCGCGCCGCCTTGGGCCTGCTGGCCGCCGCCCGCGCCTGGGCCTGGCTGGACGCACGGGACCACGTAATCCCCGAGGACATCCAGGCCGTCCTCCCGCCGGTGGCAGGCCATCGCCTGTTCGCCGCCGAAGGCGGCAGCCAGACCCCCGAGCAGCTGACCCGAGCACTGATCGAAGCGGTGGCGATTCCGTGAAACGCTTCATCAAAAAACGATTCACCACGAAGCACACGAAGGGCACAAAGAAAGGAATGTTTTCTCGCCAAGACGCGGAGAACGCAGAGTTAATAGTAATTTGTAGCTTTCTTAGCGCCCTTTGCGTCTTTGCGAGAGATGCCTTTTGTCATCCTTCGTGCCCTTCGTGTGCTTCGTGGTAGAGCGCTTTTAATGAGGTCAAGGTCTTTGACTCTCGCAGAGACGCAAAGAACGCGGAGTTAAAGATCTGAATAATTCTTGGCGTCCTTTGCGTCTTGGCGAGAAAACCTGTTCTTGCGATGCTTCGTGGTAGAGAGCCTTTAGCCTTTATGCACACAACGCAGCAGATACTGGAACCTGCGATACGCTGGCTGACACGCCGGGAGCATCCGGCCGGGCGGGAAGTGACCCTGCACCGCCGGCGCATCTTTATCCTGCCTACACGCCAGGGGTATGTGTTCGCCCTGATGCTCATCATCATGCTGCTGGGCGCCATCAACTACAGCAATAGCATGGCCTTTCTGCTTACCTTTCTGCTGGCGGGCCTGGGCGCCAACGGCATCTGGCATACCCATCGCAACCTCCTGGGCCTGCGGGTGGCCCGCCTGCCCCTGGCGCCGGTGTTCGCCGGCGAGACCGCGGTTTGCCTTTACCGCATCGAAAACCCGAGCCATGTCTCGCGGCGCGGATTGATCCTGCAACGGGAGGATGAGGTCTCCGTGCCGCTGTCTGTCCCTGCCCGTAGCGACTCCACGGCGCAACTGCCCATCCCCACCACCCGGCGGGGACGCCTGCGTCCGGGACGCTTCAGTGTCTCCACCACCTATCCCCTGGGCCTGTTCCGCGCCTGGTCATGGATCGAATTCGACGAGTCACTGACCGTCTACCCCAGACCCCTGGACATGGACAGCCCCTTACTCCCCTCCTCAGGCCAGAAGGAAGCGGGTCGACCCGCTCGCGATCCTGGGGATGAGTTTGCCGGGCTACGTGAATACCAGCCCGGCGACTCGCCCCGGCGAGTGGACTGGAAGGCCCTGGCCCGCACCGGCGAGCTATACACTCGCAACTTCGAAGACCTGCGCGGCGGGGATGTCTGGGTGAGCTGGGATGACCTGCCCCCGGGGGAGACCGAAGCGCGCCTGTCCATGCTCTGTCACCAGGTGCTCGAGGCCCACGAACGGGGACTGCGTTTCGGGCTGCGCATTCCCGGCATGGAGATCGAACCGGGCCAGGGCGTCGAGCACCGCAACCGCTGCCTCAGCGCCCTGGCCCACTTCGGTCAGCCCCGGGGCACCGCGTGAAGGCCCGCCTCTCCCCCGTCGCCGAGACCCCGGCCCTGGGCTGGCTGAGCCTGGCCCTGGTGGTCCTGCTGCTGCCCCACCTGGCGAACCAGCCCGCCTGGATCGTCGGGCTTGCCCTGTTGGGGGTGGTCTGGCGCTACGCCGGGGCCATCGGCCGGATGCCCCTGCCCGGTCGCTGGCTGTTGATACTCATGGCGGTGCTGGCCACCCTCGGGGTGATCGCCACTCACGGCACACTCCTGGGACGGGACGCCGGTGTCTCCCTGCTGCTCATCATGACCGGCATGAAGATGTTGGAGACCCGCAGCCACCGGGACACCATGATGACGGTGTTCCTGGGCTATTTCGTCGTCATCACCCATTTCTTCTACAGCCAGGAACTGCCGGTGGTGCTCTACCTGCTGACTGCCATGCTGGTCACCACCATGGCACTGATACGCATCAACGCCAGCGGCGAACCCCCGGCCCTGCGCGAACAACTGGGGCTCGCCGGTCTGATGCTGCTGCAGGCCCTGCCGGTGATGGTCATCCTGTTCCTGCTCTTCCCCCGGCTGCCGGGCCCCCTGTGGGCCATGCCCCAGCCGGACTACAGCCGGGCCAGTACCGGTCTGTCCAACAGCATGTCGCCGGGCTCCATCAGCGAGCTGCTGCAGTCCAACGCCATCGCCTTTCGGGCCAGCTTCAGCGACGCCCCGCCGTCCGCGCCCCAACGCTACTGGCGCGGCCCGGTGTTCAACCTCTATGACGGACGCACCTGGCGTGCGGGCCACACTCCAATGGACATCCCCGAACCCCTGCCCCCGTCGACCGACGAGGCCCTGGAGTACAGCATCATGCTGGAGCCCCATGGGCAACGCTGGCTGCTGGCCCTGGACCGGCCCGTGGACACTCCGTCAGGGACCAGTCTCAACGCGGATTATGTGTTGACCACCCACCGGCCCGTGCAGCGGGTGGAATCCTTTGCACTAAGCGCCGATACCGGCGCGCCACTGGAGACCACCCTGACGGACAGCCGTCGCCAGCAGGGCCTGCAACTGCCTTCCCGTTCGGCCCCCCGCGCCCGGGCCCTGGCCCAGGAGTGGGTCGAACACTCTAGCGATCCCGAGGACGTGATTCGCCAGGCCCTGACCCATTTCAACCGAGAGGCCTTCCACTACACCCTCACCCCGCCCCTGCTCACGGGCGATGCCGTGGACCAATTCCTGTTCGAGAGCCGCGCGGGTTTTTGCGAACACTACGCCAGCAGCTTCGTGTTCCTGATGCGGGCCGCAGGCATCCCTGCCCGGGTGGTCACCGGTTATCAGGGAGGCGAGTGGAACCGTGCCGGGGGCTACCTGGTGGTCCGCCAGTCCGACGCCCATGCCTGGGCAGAGGTGTGGCTTGAGGGACGCGGCTGGGTGCGGGTGGACCCCACCGGGGCGGTGGCGCCGGAACGCATCGAACTGGGCATTCGCGGCGCGCTGGGAAATGAGGATGACCTGCCGGACTTTCTGCGTGACCGGCGGGGACTGGGGCTCATGGGTCTGCGTATTCAGCTTGAATATTGGCGCGAAATGGCCGACTACTACTGGAACGGCTGGGTGCTGGCCTTTGGCCCCGAACGCCAGAAGGAACTCCTGCAACGCCTCGGCCTGGGGTGGCTGGACTGGCGCGGCGTGACGGCCCTGATGGTGGCCCTGCTGATGCTCACCGCCGGGCTGCTCGCCCTGGTCTTTCTGTGGCGCAACCGGC
Organism: Thioalkalivibrio sp.; assembly: GCA_046260855.1. Classification (GTDB taxonomy): domain Bacteria; phylum Pseudomonadota; class Gammaproteobacteria; order Ectothiorhodospirales; family Ectothiorhodospiraceae; genus Thioalkalivibrio_A. Next base: position 4,171 of record JBHEOJ010000036.1, on the reverse strand, counting down.
GACCGCAGCGTGACCCCCTGGCCCGGATTTATCGGCGTTTCACCCGGCGCATGGCGCGCCTGGGCATCCCGCCCAGGTCCTATGAAGGGCCTCGGGACTACGCCCGGCGGGTGGCCCGGGAGCGTCCCCAGCTTCAAGGCGCGGTAGAGGCCTTCACCCGGACCTACGAGGCCCTGCGCTACGGCCCCGAACCGGACCCGGACCAGTTCAGGACCCTGCAGACACGGCTCAAGGCCCTGCCCTCGCGGGCCTGAACATCGCAACTCAATCCAGCCGTGTGGCCAGCGCCTGCTGAAAGGCGCGAATACGCCGCGCATTGGTGCCGAAATCCCCACGACCCAGCCTCGAGCGCGAATGCATGTGCACCAGGCTTGCGTCGCCCTCCTGGGGCTGCACCTGGATGCTTACATCGTCCTTAAACCCCAGCACCCGGGTACTGGCCACCGCCTCGATGCGACCTGCCGAGGCCTGCTCCTCGACGATCTCCCAGCCCGACTCCCGGGCCAGCTCCAGGCATGCCTGAAACGCCGCCTGCGGTGATGCGCTCAAATGCTGGGGCTGGATGTCCGGATACTCTGGGGTCTGGCCGGTAGCCACGTCATTGATCAACGGCCAACGCAGCAAGGTAAACAACACCAGGGCGACCCCGGCCAAGGGCACGAACCACCACAACCATTTCATCTAAAGGGCCCTCACGAACTGCACCACCAGCATCACGGCCAACACCCAGAACAGGCCATGGAGCCAGACACGAAAGGTCACGACGGTCACCCGTTCGCGAATCCACATCCCCCCGCGCAAACCCGCCAGGGAAAGCATCATCAGGGGAATGGACACCAGCAGTAGCTGGCTACTCACCATGCCGAGGGAGGCGAAGGTCACGGCCTGGGCGCCCTTGCCCAGGAGGAAGGACAGGTTGATGGCCTGCACCATCACCAGGGGCGCCACACGCATTTCCAGAAAATAGATCATCAGCACCGGCCCGCCCACGTTGACTGTCCCGCCCAGCAACCCGGCTGTCATCCCCGCCGCAGTGCCGCTGCCGCGGGGGTGGCGACGGATAAACCCCCAATCCACACCTTTGAGACGATCCTCCAGCAAATAGACCACCAGGGTCAGGGCAAGCAGCAGGCGAAACGGGTTGGGGTCCAGGGCCACCAGCAGCAAGGTGCCCAGCACCGAGCCCACCAGCATCCACACCGCCACATGCCAGAAGCGGCCCAGGCTGTCGCCCAAGTTGCCGCCCCGCAGCATGCTCCACAGGTTGACCGCGATGTTGGGAGCCAAGGTGAGCAGGATGGCGGACTGCACGTCAGTGAACAGCGCCAGCACGGGCGTGGCCACCATGGGGAAGCCTACACCGAAGAGGCCATGCACCAGTCCGGCGGCCAGCACAATGGCCAACACCACGAGGATCTCGGTGAGACTGTATACGTCCACGTTGGAGTGGTTCCGATAGGTGCGTGTGCGGGTCCTCAGGCCACCACACGCACCTGATTCTTGCCGCTTCGCTTGGCTTCGTAACAGGCCTGATCGACCCTGCGCATGACAGCCTCGGGATCCTGCTCACTGCCATTCAGGGCAAGGACGCCGATGCTCGCCCCCACTCCGTGCAGCACGCGGCTCTCGAAGGTAAAGGCCATGTCACGAATGGCCGTCAGCAGATTGTCCACGATCTGACGGGCATGATCCAGGCTGCAATCGGTGAGCAGGATGGCGAACTCGTCTCCGCCCATGCGCGCCAGGCTGTCGTGGCGCCGGATGCAACTGGACATGGTGCGCACCAGCCCCACCAGGAAGGCATCGCCGGCGTGGTGCCCATGGGTGTCGTTGAGTCGTTTAAAATCATCCAGGTCCAGATAGATGATCGTGCAGGTCATGCCCTGCTTGACCTCCAGCCAGGCCCGCTCCAGCTCCAGTTCGAAGGCACGCCGGTTAAGCGCCCCGGTGAGATGGTCGTGGCGCGCATCCCAGCTCATTTGTTCCATGCGCGCCAGGTCGGCGCTCACGTCCCGGAAGATGTAACTCACCCGCACCAGCCCGCCGCCCTGATCGAAGATGGGTGAGATGGTTTCCTCGATGTAATGCAGTGTGCCCTGGCGGTCCTGCAGCACGTGGTGGCGATAGGCCCGCGTGGCCACACCCCCCAGCAAACCCGCAAATACCGAGGCCGGCATACAGGCATCCCCAGCCGGCCGGCTGAGCCGATACACCTCCTCGATAGGCTGCCCCTCGGCCTCCCCCGCCGCCACGCCGGTCATCTGGGCGGCCCGGTTGTTCATGGTCAGGATGAGGCCCTGTTCATCCGTGATGATCACGCCATCGGCGATGTTGTTCAGGGTGCCGAGGGAGAGTTCCTGCTCCTCGCTCAGGGAGGCCTCGATGGTGCGCAGGCGCATGAGCATACGGGCACCGCCCAGCAGCACCGACAGAATGATCAGCAACGTGACCAGGCTCAACATGCGCAGCGCAGAGTGGTAGCGTGCCTCGGAATCCAGGCGGGCCGCATAGGCGTTGTCCTGTACCCTGCGACCCAGGTCGGCAAACAGCTGCAACAGGGCCATCTCCAGGGGCAGATCGATGTCCACGAGGTCGGACCAGACCGTCTCGATCTCGTCACCGCCGAGCATGCGCTGCATCAGGTCCTCCTGCAGCGGTGCAGTCACCCGGATCATGTCCAGGGCCTCGTCCATCAGCTCCTGCTCCTGCGGCGCCAGTCCCAGCTCGATCAGCCGGTCACGCAATTCCACGAAGTCCACGGCCACGGCACGAAACTCCATGTAGCGCTCGTCCCGGAACCAGGGATCATCCCTAAAGGCGACGCTGTAGAGCTGGAGGGATCGTGCCTGAACGATGTTGGACATGCGGTGGATCAGCTCCACCTTGCGGTTGTGCACCTCGGAGACCTGGGTCATGGCGGACTGCAGGTTGGCGAGATAGGAGAAGCTCAGGGCCGCCAGGACACTGAGCAGAATCAGGATCAGCAACACCACACGCCGCACCAGGATGAGACTGGGCCGCTTGTGGGAGGCAAACAGAAGCTCGGCCAGGCTTTTTATCATTCTTGGAAAATGGTCTGAGGGGCTGGGTCATTGCGAGTAAACGGATCGTGAATTCCCAGTGTAGTGTGACGAACAACACACAACAACGCATGATCCGACGATGCATCGTTGATCACCGATGACTGGTATCCGGGGGAATTTTCCGCCGCCGATGAAATCATAATCACGACAGTCAGTGGCCCTGGCTGGTTCAAGCAACGATCAAACTAACCCTGGGGGATCATGAATCATCTCGTACGATGGCTTGCAGTCCTGGTGTTGCTGCTGATCCTGCTGCTGACGGGCCCCGCCCTGCTGGCCATGAGCGGCAGCATCCCCATGGGTGGTACCTGGCAGGGAGCCGACCGGTCCAGCGCCGGCCTGGCCCCGGATCCCGCCCTGACCCCAGAGGCAGTGGTGCAGGTCTATGGCGCCCGGGCCTTCAACTGGCGGGGCATCTTCGCCGCCCACACCTGGATCGCCGCCAAAGACGAAGGGGCCGCCCGGTACACCCTCTACCAGGTCACCCGCTGGCGGGGCATGCAGGCAAGTCCCGGCGTGGCCGACATGCACTGGTTCGGCAACCCGCCCCATGTGCTGGGGGAGTTGCGTGGCGCCGAGGCGAGTCGGGCCATCGAGCGCATCGAGGCCCTGATGGATAACTACCCCTACCGTGACCGCTACCGCGCCTGGCCTGGCCCCAACAGCAACACCTTCGTGGCCTGGATCACCCGCCAGGTCCCCGAATTACAGACCCGCCTGCCCTCGATCGCCCTGGGCAAGGACTACCAGCAAGGCGCCGGGGTGGACGCGGCCCCCAGCGGTACGGGGCTGCAGGTCTCCGCCTACGGCGTGCTCGGGGTGCTGATCTCACCCCGGGAAGGCCTGGAAATCAACCTGCTCGGCCTGGTCTTGGGGTTCGATCCGCGCCGGCCAGGGATCAAGTTGCCGGGGATCGGGGAGGTGGGTTTTGGCAGAGATACGAACACCCCGGTCCCGGAGGATCGAGGCTAGCGCACGCAGGACTCCATCCTGCCATCCTGAACCCATTCAAGGGCGCCTCTAATTATTCTGAGTGCGTCAGATTGGACGCTCGAATTCGTGCTATCAAGGCGCAAATCGCACGTAAT
>JBHEOJ010000035.1:17144-17520 GCA_046260855.1 Thioalkalivibrio sp. | reverse complement strand
CGCCAGGGACACCGCCTCGGCACCATGTGCGTCATCGACACCAAACCACGCGAGCCATTCACCGCGGACGGGTTGGCCACGCTGACGGTACTTGCGGAACTGGTGGTTTCCGAGCTGGAGTTGCGCCGGACATTGCTGGTTTCGCGAGACCGGGTCGAACTGCTTGCGCGCCTGAACAACGGCATTCTGCTGATCGAAGGCACCGAATCGCTCGAGGCGCTGCCGGCTCTGGCAGCGAGCGCGGCGCGCGAGGTCATGCAGGCGTCCTGCGCACAGGTTACTCTGGACCTGAGCGCACGAGGGGGCGAGCACGTGACCGCCTTCGTGCCGCCGGATGAGACAGACGCCGCGCGTGAAGTGCTGTTGCTGGCGGTGG
>JBHEOJ010000035.1:0-16900 GCA_046260855.1 Thioalkalivibrio sp. | reverse complement strand
AGCTCACACAGCGTCTGCTCGCCTTCTCGCGCCAGCAACCGCTGGTGCCGAAGCTGGTCGACGTCAATCAGCTCCTGGCCGGGATGGACCCGCTGCTGCGGCGCACCCTCGGCGAGCAGGTGCGGGTGGAGCTGCTGCTGCAGCCGGGGCTGTGGCCTGCGCTAATCGACCCGGGTCAGCTCGAGGGCGCCATCCTGAACCTCTGCCTGAATGCCAGGGACGCAATGCCCGGGGGAGGACGGCTGACCATCAGAACGGTGAACCATCGGCTGAGCGAGGCGGCGGCAAATCACGACGCGGAGCTCACCGCCGGAGAATACGTCGAGCTCGCCATTTCCGACACCGGCAGCGGCATTGCCCCGGAGCACATCGACCAGGTGTTCGACCCGTTCTTCACGACCAAGGAGAAGGGCAAGGGAACCGGGCTCGGACTCTCCATGGTCTACGGGTTCGTGCGGCAGTCGGGCGGCGCCGTGACCATCGACTCCGCGCTGGCGGAGGGCACCACGGTAAGGCTGTTGCTGAAGCGCGCCGGCGAGACCGAGACGGCGGCAGGTGCGGCGGCGCCAAGGGATGAGGCGCTGGCTGGCGGTTCAGAACGCATCCTGGTGGTGGAGGACGAGGACCTGGTGCGCGCCTTCGTGGTGCGGCAGCTCGAGGCATTGGGCTACCAGGTGGAAGAGGCACGCGACGGGGACCAGGCTATGGATGTTCTGCGTCACCGCCACGACATCGATCTGCTGTTCACCGACGTGGTGATGCCGGGCCGGCTGAACGGACTGATGCTGGCCGAGGAAGCCCGCAGCTTGCGTCCCGGGCTGAAGGTGCTGTTCACCTCCGGGTACACCCAGAACGCACGCATCGACCACGGCCGGCTGGACGCCGGCGTGCACCTGCTGAGCAAGCCCTACCGCCGCGCCGAACTCGCCCGCAAGGTGCGGGAGGCCCTTTCCTGACGCGGCCAGCGGCCACCTGTCTTTGCCGCCGGTCGGCGTCGCAATGGCTCCCGGATACCCTTAAGCTCCAGCGTTTGCGCCGCCAATAGGCCGCTATGGAAATGCTGGTCGCCGAACTGGCCCTGATCGGCGCTCTAGGCGCAACGGCCCGATGCCTGGCTTGGCCCGTGCGATTGCCCCAACGTTGCTGCGATGTCCGTGTTGCGGCTGCCGGAGAGATAAAGGTAATTAATCACACAGTGGTATTAGGAAGCCTGCAGCCTAGAAACGCATGTAATTGCCAGAAAAAAGACAAGAAAAAAGGCGCCCTGGGGCGCCTTGGAACCTTGAAGTGGTGGAGGCGGCGGGAATCGAACCCGCGTCCGCAGGACCTACATCCTTGGATACTACATGCTTAGTGCCGTCATTTAATTTTACGACTGAGTCTCTGACGGACAAGATACCCAGACGCGATCCCGATTGGATTTAACGGTTAAGACCCGGGCGAGTCCGTCTCCGCGAGCTTGTGTTCGATGACCTTCAAGTAGGACCCACAAGCAAGTCCAGTCGAAGGTCTAGCTGGTTTTACGCAGCCAGAGCGTAGTTGTCGTCGTTGGCAACTATAGCGTGACAGCTGGTTTTACGAGGGAAGCTGTATCCTCGGCATGCACCTTGGGTTTCGCGAACCACGTCGAAGCCAGGTCGCCCCCTTGCACTACTTATGACTCATCCCGTCTGCGGAAGTTCCCCCGCCGGCATCGTTCCGACGGTGCCGCAGACAGGCCTTTACAGTATCATAGGCGGCCTTCCGTCCATAGCCTTTTTCCTGGGGTTCGTGATGCTGTTTCTACCTGGGGCGCCAGCCCTGTCTGCCTTCCGTCTTGAACGCCTCCTGGGCCTGCTCCGTGAGGCCGAGCCCTCGGTATCGGGCCTGGATGCCCGCTTCGTCTACTTCGTGGAACTGGACCGGGCCCTGAGTCCGGCGGAGCGGACGGTGCTGGATTCCCTGCTTGAGACCGCCGACGGGGCCGAGGCGGGTGGGCAGGATTTCCTTGTGGTGCCCCGCCTGGGCACGGTCTCCCCCTGGTCCAGCAAGGCCACGGACATTGCCCATCATTGTGGCCTGGACGGTGCCGTGGCCCGCATCGAGCGGGGCATCAGCTACCGGCTGGATAGGGACGCGGCGCTGGATGCCCAGAGCCGGCGTCGCCTGGCGAGCCTGCTACACGATCGCATGACCGAGACGGTGCTCCTGGATACCTCGGAGCTGGAGCGACTTTTCGTCCATCATGATCCGGCACCGGTGGGCGTGGTGGCCCTGGGTGATGACCCCGTCGGGGCCCTGGCCCGGGTCAATGTCGAGATGGGGCTGGCCCTGTCCGAGGAGGAGATCGGCTACCTGGCCGAGGCCTATACCCAGATGGGGCGGGCGCCCACGGACGTGGAACTGATGATGTTCGCCCAGGCCAATTCCGAGCACTGTCGGCACAAGATCTTCAATGCGGACTGGGTGATCGACGGAGAGGTGAAGGAGAAATCCCTGTTCGCCATGATTCGCAACACCTACGCCCACGCCCCCCAGGGCATCCTCTCCGCCTACCGGGACAATGCCTCCGCCATGGAGGGTGCCCAGGGACGGCGCTTCATGCCGGACCCTGTCAGTGGGGAGTACCGCGCCGAGGAGATGGATCTGCCCATCATCATGAAGGTGGAGACCCACAACCACCCCACGGCCATCTCGCCGTTCCCGGGGGCGGCCACTGGCGCTGGCGGAGAGATCCGCGATGAGGGCGCCACGGGCCGCGGCTCCAAGCCCAAGGCGGGGCTTTCAGGCTTTTCCGTGTCTAATCTGCGTATCCCCGGCTTCGAACAACCCTGGGAGACGGACCATGGCAAGCCGGGGCGTATCGAGAACGCCCTGCGTATCATGCTGGACGGCCCCATCGGCGCGGCGGCCTTCAATAACGAATTCGGTCGCCCGGCCCTGGCCGGCTATTTCCGTACCTTCGAGGAGCGGGTGCCGGGCCCCGGCGGCCTGCAACTGCGTGGCTATCACAAGCCCATCATGATCGCCGGCGGTTTGGGCAGCATGCGTCCCGAACATGTGGAGAAACTGGCACTGCCCGCGGGTACGCCGGTGGTGGTGCTGGGTGGGCCGGCCATGCTCATCGGCCTGGGGGGCGGCGCGGCCTCGTCCGTGGCCAGCGGCGAGAGTGCCGAGGACCTGGACTTTGCCTCCGTGCAGCGGGGCAACCCGGAGATGGAGCGCCGTTGTCAGGAGGTGATCGACCGCTGTACCGCCATGGGTAAGTCCAACCCGATCCTGTCCATCCATGACGTGGGTGCCGGTGGCTTGTCCAACGCCGTGCCGGAGATACTCAATGATGCCGGGCGGGGTGGGGCCATCGAGCTTCGCACCGTGCCTTCCGATGAGCCGGGCATGTCCCCCATGGAGATCTGGTGCAATGAGGCCCAGGAGCGTTACGTGCTGGCCATTGATCCGGAGCGTCTGGAGGCATTCACGGCCCTGTGCGAGCGGGAGCGGGCGCCCTTCGCCGTGATCGGCAGCGCCACCGCCGATCAGCATCTGCTGGTGGGTGACGCCCTGTTCCACAACGAGCCGGTGGACATGCCCATGGAAGTGCTGCTGGGCAAGCCCCCCAAGATGCTCCGGGAGGTGCATCACCAGACCTTCCACAAACCCGAGTTCGACACCGCCGACCTGGACCTTGCCGATGCGGTGCATCGAGTCCTGCGGCTGCCCTCGGTGGCCTCTAAATCCTTTCTCATCACCATTGGTGATCGCAGCATCACCGGCCTGGTCGCTCGGGACCAGATGGTGGGTCCCTGGCAGGTGCCTGTGGCGGATGCCGCGGTCACCACCACGGACCTGTACGGCTACACCGGCGAGGCCATGGCCATGGGCGAGCGTGCCCCCATCGCCCTGGTGCATCCCGCCGCATCGGGACGCATGTCCATCGGCGAGGCGGTGACCAACCTGATGTGCGCCGACATCGGTGCCGTCGGTCAGATCCGCTTGTCCGCCAACTGGATGGCCGCCGCCGGATTCCCCGGGGAGGACGCGGCCCTGTTCGATACGGTCAAGGCCGTGGGCGAGGAGTTGTGTCCCAAACTGGGTATCGCCATCCCGGTGGGCAAGGACTCCCTGTCCATGAAGACGGTATGGAACGACGGCACCGGCGAACAGGTGATGACCTCACCGGTGTCCCTGATCGTCACCGGCTTTGCCCCGGTGGAGGATATCCGTCGCACCCTGACGCCAATGCTGCGCACGGACCTGGGTGATACCGACCTGATCCTCATCGACCTGGGCAAGGGTCACAACCGCCTCGCCGGTTCGGCCCTGGCCCAGGTGTACAAGCAGGTGGGACATCATGCCCCGGACCTGGACGATCCGGACATGCTTAAGCGCTGCTTCGGGGCACTCCAGGAACTCAATCGCGAGGGTCGTCTGCTGGCCCTTCACGACCGGTCCGACGGTGGACTGTTTGCCACGGTCTGCGAGATGGCCTTTGCCGGTCACAGCGGTGTGACCCTGCACCTGGACGACCTGGGTGCCGATCCGGTGGCGGCCCTGTTCAGCGAGGAGCTGGGTGTTGTCATTCAGGTGTCTCATAAAGACACCGAAGAGGTGCTCTCGGTCCTGCGCGAGGCGGAACTGGGGCATCACAGCCATGTTATCGGCAGCCCCAACGATAGCGACGAGATCCAGGTCTTGCGGGGCAGCAAGTGTCTGTTCAGCGGGCCGAGGTCTGCGCTCCATGCCATTTGGTCCGAGACCAGTTATCGGATGCAGGCGCTTCGCGACAACCCGGACTGTGCCCGGGAGGAGTTCGAACGCATCGCGGATGACGGTGATCCAGGGCTGTCCGCGCTACTGTCCTTCAATCAGGAAGAAGACGTGGCCGCTCCCTTCGTCAACACCGGCGCCCGGCCCCGGGTGGCCATCCTGCGCGAGCAGGGGGTGAACGGCCAGATCGAGATGGCAGCGGCCTTTGACCGTGCCGGTTTCACCAGCGTGGATGTGCACATGACCGACATCCTCTCTGGCCGACTCGACCTGTCCGGCTTCAGGGGTTTGGCCGCCTGTGGTGGTTTCTCCTACGGTGACGTGCTGGGCGCCGGTGGCGGCTGGGCCCGTTCCATCCTCTTCAACCCCCGTGCCCGGGAGGTCTTCCAGGCCTATTTCGAGCGTGACGACAGTTTCTCCCTGGGGGTGTGCAACGGCTGCCAGATGCTGTCCCAGTTGAAGGAACTGATCCCCGGTGCCGCCCACTGGCCCCGCTTTCTGCGCAACCGCTCCGAGCAGTTCGAGGCGCGCCTGTCTTTGGTGGAAGTGGCCAAGAGCCCGTCCATCCTGCTGCAGGGCATGGCGGGGTCACGACTGCCGGTGGCGGTTGCCCATGGCGAGGGCCGGGCGGCGTTCGAGTCCGGGGACGCCGCCAGCGCCCCCGGCGTGGCCCTGCGCTATGTGGACAACCGGGGAGAGGTCACTGAACACTATCCCGAGAACCCCAATGGCTCCCCTGCGGGGATCACCGGCCTCACCACCCAGGATGGGCGAGTCACCATCATGATGCCCCACCCGGAGCGAGTGTTCAGGACCGTGCAACACTCCTGGCACCCCGCTGTATGGGGCGAGACCGGGCCCTGGCTGCGGCTGTTCCGGAACGCGAGGACATGGACGGGTTGAAGAGAGCAGGGTGAATCAGGAATAAAAAAGGACGAGCACAGGGGCTCGTCCTTTTTGTTTCTATTCCAGCCTTCGTTTACATGTCCAGCTCGGCCATGCCGTAGCAGTCCTCGCCGAAGGTGTCTTCCAGCTGCCGGCGCAGGGCACGGCGTTCCAGATACAGTTCCAGGGAGCGTCTTGCGCCCGGGCGGCGGTTGCTGTCTTCCTGCTTCCATTCAGGACTGTCCAGATCATAGTCCAGGGTCAGGATGTCGTCGGCCCGTGCCATATGCTGAGGTCTCCAGTTTGGGTGCCATTGTGTCAGTGGCATTACACGAGGCCCTTATACAATGCTGATGGAAATCTGCAACAAGATTTTTTCTATGGAGCAGCCAAAGTTCCATTGATGGATCGACCGACGGGGGAAACCAAACCGGCCCGGGTGCATCCAAAGGCTTTGTGCATACGTAAGATTGCCTGATGCCAACCAACCCTGGAGCCTGCGATGCTCATCAAAATCCCGACCCGAAACCAGGCCCGTGCCTGCGAGATCACCCCCCCTGAGGTCTACCTGGGACGGCGCCGTTTTCTCCAGGCCATGGGCCTGGCCGCCGGGGCTGGTCTGGGCCTGGGCGCTCTGGGCCCCGCCGCGGCGGCCACCGGCACCACGTCTCAGGAATACACCCAGGGGCCTTTCGGCACCGACGAAGCACTCACCCCTCGGGGGGATATCACCAGCTACAACAACTTCTACGAATTGGGTACCGGCAAGTCGGACCCGGCACGCAATGCCCACCGACTGGTCACCGAGCCCTGGACCGTCACCGTGGACGGCCTGTGCATGAATCCCGGCCGCTATCAGCTTGAAGACTTTCTCAAGCCCCATGCACTGGAGGAGCGCATCTACCGGATGCGCTGCGTGGAAGGCTGGTCCATGGTGATCCCGTGGGTGGGCTTTGAATTGAACCGGATCATCGAGCAGGCGGAGCCCACGGGCAGCGCCCGTTACGTGGCCTTCACTACGATCATGGATCCGGAGAACCTGCCGGGTCAGCGCCTGCGGGCGCTGGACTGGCCCTACGTGGAAGGGCTGCGTCTGGATGAGGCCATGCACCCGCTGACCATCATGGCCACGGGACTCTATGGTGAGACCCTGCCCAACCAAAACGGTGCGCCCCTGCGACTGGTGGTGCCCTGGAAGTACGGTTTCAAGAGCATCAAGTCCATTGTCCATATCCGATTCACGGAGCACGAACCCCCCACCAGCTGGAACGTGGCCGCGGCCCGGGAATATGGTTTCTATTCCAATGTGAATCCCGATGTGGACCATCCCCGCTGGAGCCAGAAAACCGAACGGCGCATCGGTGAGCTGCGCCGCCGCAGGACCCTGATGTTCAACGGCTATGAAGAGGAGGTGGCTCAGCTCTATACCGGCATGGACCTGAGGAAGCAGTTCTGACTTCGGCCTGGATCAGGCGGGTAGGCCGGACAGGCGTAGCGCATCCGGCGAACGATGTGTGTGATTGCCGGATGCGCTGCGCCTGTCCGGCCTACAGGGGCTTGTTTATCGATTCAGGACCTGCGCGGGACGGAACGAGCGCGTACGGTCTTGCGCGGCCCTGGGTTCACCATGCTGCTTAAAGGGATCAAGGCCTCGGTCTTTGTCCTGTGTCTGGTGCCGGTGGCCTTGCTGGCGGCCCGAGCCTTTGGCTGGCTGGGAGGGCTGGGCGCGAACCCCATCGAGTTCATCACCCACGAGACCGGCACCTGGGCCCTGCGACTTTTGCTGCTGACCCTGCTGGTCAGTCCCCTGCGTCGCCTGACCGGCTGGAGCAGTGTCATGCGCCTGCGCCGGATGCTGGGGCTGTTTGCCTTCTTCTACGCCTGCCTGCACCTGTCTATCTGGATCGGCCTGGACCTGTTCTTCGACTGGACCCTGGTCTGGGATGACATCCTGAACCGGCCCTACATCACCGCAGGCTTCACCGCCTGGTTGCTGCTCTTACCCCTGGCCGTCACATCCACGGACGCCATGATGCGCCGCCTGAAACGACGCTGGGGGAAACTGCACCGGCTGGTCTATCCGGCAGCCATAATTGCGGTCCTGCACTTCTGGTGGCTGACGCGCGCGGACTACCGTGAACCCCTGCTCTACGGGGGACTACTGGCCTTGTTGCTGGGCTGGCGGGTGGTGACGCGCTGGCCCTGGAAGCTGTGGTCGAGTTCGACAGGCCGGGTGGGGTGAGGGAGGAGAGCCACATCGGCTGAGATTGCCCGGCCATTGTCGTGTTGGGGTTCGCTGTGCTCACCCCAACCTACGCTCGCTGCAGCGGGCACGGCCCGCCCTATCGATCAGATTTCCTTGGCGTGTTTTGCGACCTGGCGAGAGAGAAGGCTTTGCTGCCCTTCGTGTTGAATGCATCTCAGTCCAGCACCACCACCGCCCGGCCGCGCACCTGACCCTTGAGGATGCGATCGGCGTAGTCGGGCAGGTCTTCCAGGCGGATCTCGCTGGCAATGGCATCCAGTTTCTCGCCGGACAGAAGAACGGTGAGACGCTCCCAGGCGAGCACCCGGGTCTCGTAGTCGCACATCACCGAATCGATACCCAGCAACTTCACGCCACGCAGCAGGAAGGGCAGCACAGTGGTGTTCAGGCCCGGGCCGCCGGCAAGGCCGCAGGCAGCAACGGAACTGCCATAGCGCATCTCGGCCAGGACATGGGCGAGCATGTCGCCACCCACGGCGTCCACGCAGCCCGCCCAGCGTTCACCCAACAGCGGTTTGCTCGGAGTGTCCGCCAGTTCTTCACGGGGGACGATGGTCTGCGCCCCCAGGTCCTTGAGGTAGGGTGCGTTGTCGGGCCTTCCTGTGACCGCGGCGATGCTGTAACCCAGCCGGGCGAGCAGGGAGACGGCCACACTGCCCACGCCACCTGAGGCACCGGTGACCAGGATGTCGCCCTGCTGGTCATCGGGTGAGAGTCCGTGGTCTTCCAGCGCCTGCACCGCCAGCATGGCGGTGAAACCTGCCGTGCCCACCACCATGGCCTGCTTGGGCGACAGCCCCTGGGGCAGGGGTACCAGCCAGTCGGCCTTCACTCTGGCCATCTGCCCATAGCCGCCCCAATGGGCCTCCCCGACACGCCAGCCGGTGAGTACCACGGCATCGCCGGCCTTGTAGCGATCGTCCGATGATTCCTCCACGGTTCCCGCGAAGTCGATGCCGGGCACATGGGGGTAGTTGCGTACCAGACGCCCCAGTCCCTTGATGACCATGCCGTCCTTGTAGTTGAGAGCCGAATGGGACACGCGCACCAGCACGTCGCCCTCGGGTAGATCGGCAACGGTGAGCTCCTTGATGGTGCTGGCGGGGGCCTTGTCGGCCTCTTCGAGAATCAGGGCCTTGAAGGTGTTGGTCATGGGATACTCCTGTGAGTCGGGTTTTCCAAAACATCTGTGACCTCTGTGGCAAAAAAATCTCTTAACAACAAAATGGCCACAGAGGTCACAGATGTCACAGAGATGAAATAGAGATACGCATACGTGGGTCGATGTCCGACCCATGGCATCAGTCGGATGCCTGCTTGTCCAGCCAGACGCCGAGACCCTGGACGTTGAGGCCCACGTCCGGCCCGAGCAGCTTGGTCATCTCGGATACCGGCAGAGTGCAGCCATGGGCACGGGCACGCTTCAGCAGCAGGGTCATCATCTTACGGCACAGGTTCGCGTGGCGAGCGTTGCCGTCATGGGCATGTTCCCGCGCCATGGCCACGAAGGCGTCGATCAGTTCATGCATGTCCGCCTGCAAGCGGGGCAGGTCGCCCACCCGGCTGTAGTGGGTCAGGTAGATGTACGCAAGCCCCTGGTCCACCAGCCGATCTACGGAACTGTGCAGAGCGTCGGGGTCGAATTGCACGGGCGTGGTGGTGGGAAATACGAACGGGCCATGTTCGGTGTCGAACTCACGATAGGAAAGACCGAAGGTATCACCGGAAAAGATGCCGTCGCCGGCCTCGTCCACCACGCAGAAATGGTGACGTGCATGGCCCGGTGTGTCCAGAAAGCGCAGCAGCCGGCCATTGAAATCCAGTTCGAATCCGTCGTCCGCCTCGATGATGCGTTCCTCGTTTACAGGTACCACCTTGCCGAACAGGCGCTCCATCTGCGTCTCTCCGTACACGGCGGACGCCCCCGCGTTGAGCTTCTCGGGGTCGATCATGTGCCGGGCGCCACGGGGGTGGATCACCATGCGCGCGTTGGGAAGGTGCTGCATGAGTGCCCCGGCGCCGCCGGCATGGTCCAGGTGCACATGGGTTGGGATGATGTAATCGACGTTCTTCCGGGGAATGCCCTTGTCATCCAGAACGGCGAGCAGCCCAGGCACCGAATGGGCTGTGCCCGTCTCAATGAAGGCCGCCCGTTCGCCCTGGATCATCAGGTAGGTGGATACCTGCCCCTGGCGGAACAGTTGGGCATCGATCATGGTGATGCCGTCACCGAGATCTTCGTAGTAGATATTACTCATGGTTGAATCCTTGCAGGTCCGGATGTTTGACGCAGAGGCGCGGAGGGCGCAGAGGTAAAGCTGTTCATAGAGCGAGAGTCCGATCTTGACGGATTGGGCTTGTATTCATCAAGCATCCTCCGCGTTCTCTGCGCCCATCGCATCAAGTGCCGGACTCAGATCAGAAACAGATCCACGAACTCGTGCACAGGTTTGGCCGACAGGCGGCCGGGGTCTTTGCAGAGATCGAAGATGAGCTGGGCCTGGCCACGCGGGAAGCGGGTGCGCAGGGCGTCGCGGAACTTGTCCTCAAGCACCGGGATACCTTCCTCGCGCCGCCTTCTGTGGCCGATGGGGTACTCCACCTCCACCTTGTCGGTGTTGGACCCGTCCTTGAAGAACACTTGCACGGCATTGGCGATAGAGCGCTTGTCCGGGTCGTGGTACTCGCTGGAGTAACGCGGGTCTTCCACCACGCGCATTTTCTCTCGCAGCGCATCGATGCGCGGGTCGCCGGCGATCTCATCTTCGTAGTGGCGGGCGGTGAGTTCGCCGAAGATCAAGGGAACCGCCACCATGTACTGCAGGCAGTGGTCCCGGTCCGCGGGATTGTGCAGCGGGCCGTCCTTGCTGATGATGCGCACTGCCGATTCCTGGGTGGTCAGCTCGATACGGTCGATCTCGTCGATGCGATCCTTTACCTGCCCATGCAGCAGCATGGCGCATTCCACCGCCGTCTGGGCATGGAACTCGGCGGGGAAGCTGATCTTGAACAGGATCTGTTCCATCACGTAACTGCCGTAGTCCCGCTGGAACCTGAACTTCTCGCCTTTGAACAGCACGTCGTAGAACCCCCAGCGGGGCGCGGAGAGCACACTGGGCAAACCCATCTCACCCTTCATGACCATAAGCGCCAGGCGCACGGCCCGTCCGCAGGCATCACCCGCCGCCCAGGATTTGCGTGAGCCGGTGTTGGGGGCATGTCGGTAGGTGCGAAGCGCCTGACCATCCACCCAGGCCTGGGAGATCGCGTCGATGACCTGCTCGCGGTTGCCACCGAGCATCTGGGCGGCGACGGCCGCCGAGGCCACCTTGACCAGCACCACGTGATCCAGGCCCACCCGGTTGAAACTGTTCTCCAGGGCCAGCACGCCCTGGATCTCGTGGGCCTTGATCATGTAGCGCAGCACATGATCCATGGTGAGCGCCGGCTTGCCCTGGGCCACCGCCTCGCGACTCAGGTGATCGGCTAGGGCCAGGATGGTGCCCAGGTTGTCGGAGGGGTGTCCCCATTCGGCGGCCAGCCAGGTGTCGTTGAAGTCCAGCCAGCGCACCAGGGCGCCGATGTTGAAGGCGCCCTGGATGGGGTCAAGCTGAAAGGAGGTGCCGGGGATGCGCGCGCCGTTGGGCACCACGGTGCCGGGTACCACGGGACCCAGGTGCTTGGTGCATTCGGGATACTGCAGGGCCAGCATGGCGCAGCCCAGGGAATCCATCAGGCAGTTGCGCGCCGTATCCAGGGCCTCGGCGGAATCGATGGTGTAGTCGCAGACATAGTCGGCGATGGCCGCGAGTTCCGGATCAGGATCGGGTCTGAGGTTGGCGTCGGCGATGTGGTTACTCATGGGGTGCTCCGTAAGGCGTAAGGCGTTAGGCGTAAGCCGTGGGGGGAGGGGTGAGGGGTGAGGATTCTTTACGCCTAACCCCTGCTGCCTCACCCCTCACGCTCTCTCATCAATCGACACCCACTCCCGGTTCTCCGGCCCCGTGTAATTCGCGCTGGGCCTGATGATCTTGCCATCCTGGCGCTGTTCGATCACGTGGGCCACCCAGCCGGCGGTACGGGAGATGACGAAGATGGGGGTGAACAGGGCGGTGGGGATGCCCATCATGTGGTAGGAGACCGCCGAGAACCAGTCCAGGTTGGGGAACATCTTTTTCAGATCCCACATGACGGTCTCCAGGCGTTCCGCCACACTGAACATGGCGGTGGTGCCCCGTTCCTCGGACAGGCGCCGGGCCACGTCCTTGATCACTTCATTACGTGGGTCGCCGGTGGTGTAGACCGGGTGACCGAAGCCGATGATGATCTCCTTGCGTGCGACCCTTTCGCGGATGTCCGATTCCGCCTGATCGGCATCGGCGTAGCGCAGCTGGATTTCGCAGGCCACCTCGTTGGCACCGCCGTGCTTGGGGCCGCGCAGGGCGCCGATGGCGCCGGTGATGGCCGAGTGCATGTCTGAGTGGGTGCCGGCGATCACACGGGAGGTGAAAGTCGATGCGTTAAATTCGTGCTCGGCGTAGAGGTTCAACGAAGTATGCATGGCGCGCACCCAGGGCTCCGAGGGCGGGGTCCCGTGCATCAGGTGCAGGAAGTGTCCGCCCACACTGTCATCGTCGGTTTCCACCTCGATGCGCTTGCCATTGTGGGCAAAGTGATACCAGTAGAGCAGGGCGGAGCCGAGGCAGGCCACCAGGCGGTCTCCGATGTTCCGGGCGCCGGAATCCGACATCTCCTCTTTCTCCGGCTCCAGGGTGCCGAGCATGGAGACGGCTGTGCGCATCACGTCCATGGGATGCGCGGATGCGGGGATCTGTTCGAGTACATTGCGCAGGGCGGCGGGCAGACCGCGCAGTCCGCGCAGACGATCCTTGTAGGCCAGCAGTTCCGCGCGGTTGGGCAGGGTGCCGTGGATCAGCAGGTGGGCGATCTCCTCGAATTGCGCCGTGTCGGCGAAGTCCAGGATGTCGTAACCCCGGTAGTGCAGGTCGTTGCCGGTGCGTCCCACGGTGCAGATGGCGGTGTTGCCCGCCACGGTGCCTGACAGGGCCACGGACTTCTTGGGACGCGGGGTCGTTGCCTGGGTGTTGTCGGTGTCACTCATCTGGGTTCCCCTTGTCCTGGCTGTAGAGTGCGTCGAGCTTTTCTTCGTAGGCGTGATAGCCCAGGTGATCGTAGAGCTGATCCCGGGTCTGCATGATATCCAGCACCGCCTTCTGGGTGCCGTCCCGGCGGATGGACTCGTAGACCTTGAGCGCCGCCTGGTTCATGGCACGGAAGGCGGACAGGGGATACAGGGCCAGGGACACCCCGGCACCCTTGAGTTCCTCGGTGGTGAACAGGGGGGTCTGTCCGAACTCGGTGATGTTGGCGAGCACCGGCACACCCGTGGCCTTGACGAAGCGCCGGTACTGATCCAGTTCCGTGACCGCCTCGGGAAAGATCATGTCGGCACCGGCCTCCACGCAGGCCACGGCCCGTTCGATGGCCGCGTCGATGCCTTCCACGGCGAGTGAATCGGTGCGGGCCATGATGACAAAGTCCCTGTCCCTCGCGTCGGCGGCGGCCTTGATGCGATCCGCCATCTCGGTTCGGGTGACGATGGCCTTGCCGGGACGGTGACCACAGCGCTTGGACTGCACCTGGTCCTCGATGTGACAACCGGCGGCATTGGCGCGGATCAGTTCGCGCACCGTGCGGGCGATGTTGAATGCGCTGGGGCCAAAACCCGTGTCGGCATCCACGAGCAAGGGCAGGTCCGTGACGTAGGTGATGCGGCGCACGTCTTCCAGCACGTCGTGCAGTGTGCTGATGCCCAGGTCCGGCAGGCCCAGGGAGCCGGCGGCCACACCGCCGCCTGAGAGATACAGGGCGCGATAGCCGCTTTGCTCTGCCAGGGTCGCGTGATAGGCGTTGATGGCGCCCATCACCTGAAGAGGATGCTCCTCCTGCACGGCCTGGCGCAGGCGTGCGCCAGGAGTCGTTGGGGATGCGGCGTGATCGTTCATGAAAGCACCTATCCTGCGGCCCTGATATTGGGTGACTGGTCGGGGTGATCTGCAAACTGTCGCGCCACGTTTTCCCGGGAGACACGTACGTGGCGACGCATGAGGATTTCCGCCATTTCGGCATCCCGATCGGCGATGGCCTCGACGATGTGGCCGTGCTCCCTGAAGGCGTCCAGGGCACGGCTGCTGGCCATGCCGAACTGGTAGCGGTACATGCGCATCAGATGATAGAGGTCGTTGCACAGCAGTTGAATAAGGCGTGCGTTGCCGCTGGCCTGGACGATGCGATAGTGAAAGTCCAGATCGCCTTCCTTCTGGAAGTAGGCGACACCCTCCTGCAATTCCACCTTTTGCTCGTGTTGTCCCAGCAGGCCCCTGAGATGACTGATCTCCGGGGCCGTGATGCGTTCGGCGGCCAGCCGCGCGGCGAGGCCTTCGAGGGTTTCACGCAAGAGATAAAGCTCCATGAGATCCGCCTGGGTGAGAGTGACCACCCGGGCGCCCACATTGGCGCGACGCTCCACCAGATGACAGGCCTCCAGGCGTCCGATGGCCTCCCGCAGGGGCCCCGGCTGATGCCATAGGCACTGGCCAGTTCCGGTTCGCTGATCTTGCTGCCGGAGGCGATCTCGCCTTCCACGATGGCCTGGCGTAGGCGGCTGAAGACACGGTCGGCCAGGGTGATGTCTTGTTGTTCGGATTTCATCGGGGTGTCGGTGTTGTGCCTGACTGTGTAGTAGGAAAAATAAAAAACTTGACAGGATTTACAGGATTAAAGGGATTAATGCTCATCAATATCCTGATCGGCGGATGCATCTGCATCCGGCCTTGTCTTTAATCCGGTCAATCATGTTCATCCTGTCCATTTCTTACAGTCCCTTCATGTCTTTGCCTTGCCATCCGCATAACCGATGGACGTCAAGGCGCCTCGGATCTCGTCCAGGATGGCCGGGTCATCGATGGTGGCCGGTGCCTGATAGGCCTCGTTGTCGGCGATCTTGCGCATAACCGCACGCAGGATCTTTCCTGAACGGGTCTTGGGCAGGCGGTCAACCACGGCCACTTTCTTGAATACGGCCACAGGGCCGATCTCCTCGCGGACCAGGTCCACCAGTTCCTTGCTCAGGGTTTCACGGTCGATGGTGACGCCGCTTTTCATCACCACCAGACCCAGGGGCAGGGAGCCCTTGAGCTCGTCGTCGACGGCGATCA
The DNA here is from genome assembly GCA_046260855.1 of Thioalkalivibrio sp. Classification (GTDB taxonomy): domain Bacteria; phylum Pseudomonadota; class Gammaproteobacteria; order Ectothiorhodospirales; family Ectothiorhodospiraceae; genus Thioalkalivibrio_A. Next base: position 1,765 of record JBHEOJ010000035.1, on the reverse strand, counting down.
CCGCGCATTCGGCGACAGCGGGATGGGCTGCCAGGACCTCTTCCATGGCGCCGCTAGACAGGCGATGACCAGCCACGTTGATGGTGTCGTCGATGCGGCCCATGACGTAGAGATAGCCGTCCTCGTCCAGGTAACCGGAGTCCCCGGTGAGGTAGTGGTCAGGAACCGCCTTGAGGTAGGCGTCCTTGAAGCGTTCGTCGTTGTTCCACAGCGTTGGCAGGGAACCGGGGGGCAGGGGAAGTTTGATGACGATGCGCCCCATCTTACCCGCGCCCAGTGCTTTGCCGTGGTCATTCACGATGCCCACGTCATAGCCGGGCACGGGTTTGCCGGCGCTGCCGGATTTGATGGGCAGTTGTTCGATGCCCAGGAAGTTGCCGGCGATGGCCCAGCCGGTCTCCGTCTGCCACCAGTGGTCGATCACCGGCCGGTTCAGGATCTCGGTGGCCCAGTCCAGGGTATCCGGATCGCAGCGCTCGCCGGCCAGGAACAGGGCACGGAAATGGCTGAGGTCGTAGTCCTTGAGACGATCGGCGCCGGGGTCTTCTTTCTTGATGGCACGAAAGGCGGTGGGGGCCGTGAACATCACCGAGACCTTGTGTTCGGAGATCACACGCCAGAAGGCGCCGGCATCGGGTGTGCCCACGGGTTTGCCTTCGTAGACGATGGTGGTGCAGCCGTGCAGCAGGGGGGCATAGACGATGTAGGAGTGGCCCACCACCCAGCCCACGTCCGAGGCGGTCCAGTAGACCTCGCCAGGTTTTACACCGTAGATGTGTTCCATGCTCCACTTCAGCGCTACGGCGTGGCCGCCGTTGTCGCGCACCACCCCCTTGGGTTTGCCGGTGGTGCCCGAGGTGTAGAGGATGTAGAGGGGATCGGTAGCGGCCACGGACACACAGGGGTGGGGCCCGACACCTTCCTGGGCCTCATGCCATTCCAGGTCCCGGCCCGCCACCATGTCCGCCGGCCCCTGGGGGCGCTGCAGGATGATGCAGTGCTCGGGCTTGTGGCTGGCCTGGTCGATGGCCTTGTCCAGCATGGGCTTGTAGTGCACCACGCGGCTGGGTTCCATGCCGCAGGAGGCGGCGATCACCACCCGGGGCCTGGCGTCGTCTATGCGCGTGGCCAGTTCGTGCGCGGAGAAGCCACCGAACACCACGGAATGGATCGCACCGAGGCGCGCACAAGCCAGCATGCTGATGAGGGCCTCAGGGACCATGGGCATGTAGATGATCACCCGATCACCCTTGGTGATACCCAGGCGTGCCAGGGCCCCGGCGAACAGGGCCACCTGATCACGCATCTCCCGGTAGGTGTAGCTGCGTTTTGTCTGGGTGACCGGGCTGTCGTAGATGACTGCGGGCTGATCGCCCCGTCCGCTGTCCACATGCCGGTCCAGGGCGTTGTAACAGGTGTTCAGCTGACCGCCGGAAAACCAGCGGTAGAAGGGCGGGTTGCTGTCATCCAGCACCGTGTCCCAGGGTCTGTCCCAGTGGATGTCCTGAGCCACTTGTGCCCAATAGGCTGCCGGATCGCGCACTGCGCGACTGTAGTCCGCCTCATACCCCATGACTCGCTCCTCGGTTGCTGCCTGCAGGGCCAATGCAAGTATCCATCGTCGTGGATACGCGCTTGCCCGGATCTGTGTCCGGGCTCTTAGGACCGTAGTCGGTTTGCGGAAAGTGTCAACAATCTATTCTGGGGAATCGTGCTAAGTGGTTGTATTCGCCTTTTTATCAGTTTTATTGAAAGGTGTTATGAG
>JBHEOJ010000034.1:0-17926 GCA_046260855.1 Thioalkalivibrio sp. | reverse complement strand
GGTCACGAGCGCGGCATGCGCTCGGGCACCCTGGCCCCGCATCAGATCGTGGGCATGGGTGAGGCGTTTCGCATTGCCCGCGAGGAGATGGGCGGTGAGGTGGAGCGGGTGCGCATGCTGCGCGACCGCCTCTGGGCGGGTCTCTCGGACATGGACGAGGTGTACCTGAACGGGGACCTGGAGCGGCGCATTGCGGGCAACCTCAATGTCTCGTTTAACTTTGTGGAAGGCGAGAGCCTGATCATGGCGCTTAAAGACCTGGCCGTGAGTTCCGGTTCCGCCTGCACCAGCGCGAGCCTCGAGCCCAGCTACGTGCTGCGTGCCCTGGGCCGAGATGATGAGCTGGCCCACAGTTCCATACGCTTCTCCATGGGTCGTTACACCACGGTGGAGGAGATCGAGTACACGGTGGACCTGGTGAAAAAGGCGGTGGCCAAGCTGCGCGAGCTCTCCCCCCTGTGGGAGATGTACCAGGACGGCGTGGACCTGAAGAGTATTCAGTGGGCTGCGCACTAGGGTGCGCAACGCACAGTAGCCAGTGGCAAGTGGCAAGTCTCAAGGAAGTTCCTTGCCACTAGCCACTTGAGACTTGCCACTGTTAGTTGAAGATTATTCGCCCTCCCAAGTTGTGGGAAGGGCACAAAGACAACCCGGAGGTGAAGCATGGCCTACAGCGACAAAGTACTGGATCACTATGAAAACCCGCGCAATGTGGGGTCCATGGACAAGGCGGACCGCAATGTGGGTACGGGGATGGTGGGTGCACCGGCCTGTGGAGACGTGATGAAGCTGCAGATCAAGGTCAACGATCAGGGCGTGATTGAAGATGCCAAGTTCAAGACCTATGGCTGTGGTTCGGCGATTGCCAGTTCGAGCCTGCTGACCGAGTGGGTAAAGGGCAAGACCCTGGATGAGGCGGGCACGATCAAGAACACGCAGATTGCCGAGGAGCTGGCCTTGCCGCCGGTGAAGATTCACTGCTCGGTGCTGGCCGAGGACGCCATCAAGGCGGCCATCGAGGACTTCAAGAAGAAGGCCGGCGGCGAAGCCCCTGCCAAACAGACCGCGTGAGCGGCTCCCTGGCACAAGCGATAGATACAGTAGCAACAGGAGTTCCTATGGCCGTTACTCTGACCGACAGCGCCGCAGATCGCGTCAAGACCTTCCTCGCCAAGCGTGGTAAGGGCTTGGGCTTGCGGGTGGGCGTAAGGACCACTGGTTGTTCCGGCATGGCCTATGTCATCGAGTTCGCCGATGAACTGGATGAAGGCGATACCGTCTTCGAGGACAAGGGCGTCAAGGTGATCATCAATCCCAAGAGCCTGGTGTACCTGGAAGGCACGGAGCTGGATTTTTCCCGCGAAGGCCTCAACGAGGGCTTCAAGTTCAACAATCCCAACGAGAAGGATCGTTGCGGTTGCGGCGAAAGCTTCAATGTCTGAGGCGGCTGTTAGCGGGCAGGCTGACAGGCAGGACCGGTGAACCTGGATTTCAGCCAGAACCACTTTCAGCTCATGGGGCAGCCGGTGGCCTACGCACTGGACCTTGCAGCTCTGGACGAGGCCTATCGCAAACTCCAGGGTAAGTTGCACCCAGACCGTTTTTCCCAGGCTGGCGATCAGGAACGACGTCTGGCGGTGCAGGGCGCCGCCTGGGTCAACGAGGCCTATGCCACGCTCAAGGATGACAGCCGTCGTGCCCGCTACCTTCTTACCCTGCAGGGTGTGGAGTTCAACGACGAGCGGGACACGGCCAACGATCCGGAATTTCTCATGGAGCAGATGGAACTGCGCGAGGCCCTGGAAGAGGCCCCGGAGGTCTCCGATCCCCTGGCCCGCCTGGATGCCCTGAGCGCCGATATTGGCGCCCGACGCAAATCACTGGGTGAGGCGTTCGATTCGGCCTTTGGCGAGCGTCGTCTGGATGAGGCCAAGACCCTGGTGCTGAAGATGCGCTTTTACGACAAGCTTCGCGACGAGGCCAGGCGCACGGCCGAGCGCCTCGAAGACGAACTGCTCTAAACCCAAACAGGTGCGAGAGGCGTCGTAATGACTTGCCTCTCTCATCCTGTCTCTTGAGATTTAATTCATGGCGCTGTTGCAGATTTCCGAACCCGGTATGTCCACCGATCCCCACGAGCATCGGCTCGCGGTGGGTATCGACCTGGGGACCACCAATTCCCTGGTGGCGACGGTGCGCAGTGGCGTGGCCGAAACCCTGCCCGATGGGGAGGGCCGTCACCTCCTGCCGTCTGTGGTGCACTATGGCGCCGAAACCATCACTGTCGGTCACGACGCCAAGCGTCGCGCTGCCCTGGATCCCCTCAACACCATCGCCTCGGTCAAGCGCCTCATGGGCCGTGGCGTGGATGATCTCAAGGTGCTCGACGGTCATGTGCCCTACGACTTCGTGGCCGGGGAGGGCGGGGTACCCCGCATTCGCACCGCCGGCGGTGATGTGACCCCGATGCAGGTGTCCGCAGAGATCCTGCGTACCCTGCGCGCACGGGCCGAGGCGAGCCTGGGCGGTGAACTCTCCGGCGCGGTGATTACCGTGCCGGCCTACTTCGACGATGCCCAGCGCCAGGCCACCAAGGATGCGGCTACCCTGGCAGGCCTGAACGTATTTCGTCTACTCAATGAGCCCACCGCCGCAGCCATCGCCTACGGCCTGGATAAGGGCCAAGAAGGGGTGATCGCGGTCTATGACCTGGGCGGCGGCACGTTTGATATTTCCATCCTGCGTCTGTCCAAGGGCGTGTTCCAGGTGCTGGCCACCGGTGGAGATAGCGCCCTGGGTGGTGATGATTTCGACCGGGCCATCGCCGAGTGGATCATGCAGGAGGCCGGCATGGCCGGTGAGTCCGATCATCAGCGCATGCGCAAGCTGATGATGGACGCCTGTGCGGCCAAGGAGGCCCTGAGCGACAGTGACGAGACGGAGTTGTCCATCCAGGTCGCCGGCGATCAGGTGTGGAACGGCTGCATCACCTGCGAGCAGATGAACTGCCTCATCGAGCCCCTGATCACCAAAACCCTGGCGTCCTGTCGTCGCGCCCTGCGTGATGCGGGTGTGAGCAAGGAGGAGGTGATCGACGTGGTCATGGTGGGTGGCTCCACCCGAGTGATCCATGTGCGCGAGCAGGTGGCGGCGTTCTTTGGTCGTGAGGCTCGCGTGGACATCGATCCGGACCGCGTGGTGGCCGTGGGTGCAGCGTTGCAGGCAGATGTCCTGGCGGGCAACAAGCCCGACGAGGAGATGCTGCTGCTGGACGTGATCCCCCTGTCCCTGGGCATCGAGACCATGGGTGGACTGGTGGAGCACATCATCCCGCGCAACACCACCATCCCCGTGGCCCGCGCCCAGGAATTCACGACCTTCAAGGATGGCCAGACGGCGATGTCCCTGCACGTGATCCAGGGGGAGCGGGACGTGGTGGACCACAACCGTTCCCTGGCCCGATTCACCCTGCGCGGGATTCCGCCCATGGTGGCCGGTGCGGCGCGTATACGTGTCACCTACCAGGTGGACGCCGACGGTCTGCTCAATGTCACCGCACGGGAAGAACATAGCGGTGTGCAGGCGGGTATCGAGGTGAAGCCCTCCTACGGGCTCACCGACAATGAGATCGAGACCATGCTCACGGATTCCATGAGCCACGCCCGCGAGGACATGGAGGCCCGCCGCCTGCGCGAACAGCAGGTGGAGGCCGATCGTGTGCTGGTGGCCCTGGAGGCCGCCCTGGCTGCCGACGCCGAGCTTCTGGATGCGGCCGAACGCCAGGCCATCGACAAGGCCCGCGACGGGCTGGTGGCGGCACGTACTGCCGAGGATGCCGAGACCATCAAGCGCGCCATCAAGGGCGTGGAGAAGGCCAGCGAGGGCTTTGTGGCCCGACGCATGGACCAGAGCATCCGCAAGGCCATGGCTGGGCACCGGGTGGAGGAATTCGAGTAAGCGCCCGGTTGCCGATAGAATGCCCTTCTGAAATGCCAGTCACCCTATTGAACGAGATCAACATGCCCCAGATCATCTTTCTGCCCCACGAGGACATTTGCCCCGAAGGCGCCGTGATTGAGGTGCAGTCCGGCACCACCATCTGCGATGCGGCCCTGGCCAACGGCATCGAGATCGAGCATGCCTGCGAGAAGTCCTGTGCCTGCACCACCTGCCATGTCTACGTGCGCGAGGGCGGTGAGAGCCTGGGGGATCCCACCGAGGACGAGGAGGACATGCTCGATAAGGCCTGGGGCCTGGAGCCGGAATCCCGCCTGTCCTGCCAGGCAAAGGTGATTGACAAGGACCTGGTGGTCGAACTGCCCAAGTACACCATCAATCAGGTCTCGGAACACCACTAGAACGCGGAGCGCCCCCATGAAATGGACCGACACCCTGGATATCGCCATCGCCCTGGACGAGGAGCACCCCGAGGTGGACCCCACCCGGGTCAACTTCGTGGAACTGCGCAACTGGATCATGAGTCTGGCGGACTTCGACGATGACCCTGCCCACTGCGGTGAGCGCATCCTGGAGGCGGTGCAGCTGGCCTGGATCGAAGAAAAAGGCTGAAGGATGAAGGTTGAAGGATGAATCGAAACCCGCGCCTTCCATTCCACCTTCCTCCTTCAACCTTCATCCTTTACCTACCCCCTTTGCCAAACCCCTGTCCAGCCGGTTAAAATAGGCGGATTGCGTGGGTTGAGGGCGCCAGAGCCGGTGTCCATCGTCCCCCGAGCAGATTCACGACAAACCCGCGCCGCTCGCGGGTTTGTCATTTGAAATTTCAAAATCATACCCCGGAGTTTCCCCATGTCCGTCGAACGCACCCTGTCCATTATCAAGCCCGATGCCGTCGCCAAGAACGTAATCGGCGACATCTACACCCGTTTCGAAAAGGCCGGTCTGAAGATCGTCGCCGCCCGCATGATGCATCTGTCCCGCGAGCAGGCCGAAGGCTTCTACGGCGTACACAAGGAGCGTCCCTTCTTCAAGGACCTGGTGGACTTCATGATCAGCGGTCCCGTGATCGTCCAGGTGCTGGAAGGTGAGAACGCCGTGTCCGTGCATCGCGACATCATGGGCGCCACCAACCCCAAGGACGCCGCCCCCGGTACCATCCGCGCCGATTTCGCCAACAGCATTGACGAGAACGCGGTGCACGGTTCGGATGCCGCCGAGACGGCCCGCAACGAGATCGAGTTCTTCTTCAAGTCCGACGAGATCTGCGCCCGTACGCGTTAAGCTGCACCATGGCAATAGCGGCCTGTGCCGCCATTGCCATGAACGGTCACAGTGTCACAGGGCGGAGGTAGCGAGTCCCAGATGACTGATAGCGCGAAGACCAATCTGCTGGGCATGACCCGGCAACAGCTGGAAGGCTTCTTCACCGAAATGGGGGAGAAGCCTTTTCGCGCTGTACAGGTGCTGAAATGGATACACCAGCATTGGGTGAATGATTTCCAGTCCATGACCGATCTGTCCAAGGCGCTGCGTGAGCGTCTGGTGCAGGTGGCCGAGGTGCGTGCCCCGGAGGTGATCTACGATCAGGCCTCCTCCGACGGCACGCACAAGTGGCTGCTGCGCCTGGAAGACGGCAATTGCATCGAGACGGTGTTCATCCCCGAAAAGGACCGGGGCACCTTGTGTATTTCTTCCCAGGTGGGCTGCGCCCTGGACTGCACCTTCTGTTCCACGGCCCGCCAGGGCTTTAACCGCAACTTGACACCCGCCGAGATCATCGGCCAGTTGTGGCTGGCCAATCGCCGGCTGGCACCGGCGCGCACCGTGGAAGGCAAGCTCCCGGAGCGGGTGGTGAGCAACGTCGTGCTCATGGGTATGGGTGAGCCGCTACTGAATTTCGACGCGGTGGTGGATGCCATGAACCTGATGCTCGAGGACAACGCCTACGGCCTGAGCAAGCGCCGGGTGACCCTGAGCACCTCGGGCATCGTGCCCGCCATGGACCGGCTCAAGGACACCCTGGACGTGTCTCTGGCGGTGAGCCTGCATGCACCCAACGACGCCTTGCGTGACGAACTGGTGCCTATCAACCGCAAGTATCCCATTGCCGAACTGCTGGCTGCATGTCGCCGTTATGTGCGTGAGGAACGACATCATCAGCGCATCACCTTCGAGTACGTGATGCTGGATGGCGTCAACGATCGCCCGGAGCATGCCCGGGAACTGATCGCGCTGCTGCGCGACGTCCCCTGTAAGATCAACCTGATCCCCTTCAACCCGTTTCCGGAGACCCGCTACAAGCGCTCCGATGAGGGGGCCATCCGGAGTTTCCAGGAGATGCTGGCCAACGCCGGCTATACCACCATCACCCGCCGTACCCGGGGTGATGACATCGACGCGGCCTGCGGTCAGCTGGTGGGCAAGGTGGATGATCGCAGTCGCCGTGCGCTGCGTTTCGCCCGACTCGAAGGTACGGGAGGTACCGCTCCATGACCATGACCCGATCGCCACGGTGGACCCTGTTGCTGTGCCTGACCCTGGCCATGCTGGTCGGCTGCGCCAACCAGCCCACCAGTGAGAGCCGGGATCGCGACCGCCAGGCCGCCTCCATCAATGTGGACCTGGGGTTGCATTACCTGGGCAGCAACAACATGGAACAGGCCCGCGTGAATCTGACCCGGGCCCTGGAAATCGATCCGGGTTACTCCCAGGCCCACAGCGCCTATGCCCTGTTCCTGACGCGGCTCAATAATCCTGATCTGGCGGAGACCCATTACCGCCGTGCCCTGGAACTACAGGCGGATGATTCCTTTACTTGGAACAATTACGCCAGCTTCCTGTGCCAGCAGCAGCGCTACCCGGAGGCCCAGAAGGCCTTCGAGAAGGCGCTGGATAACCCCTTCTATCTCAATCCCGCCCAAGCGCTGACCAACGCCGGTGTGTGCATGCAGCAAACGGGTGAAGTGAAAACGGCTGAGGAGTATTTTCGGCGCGCCCTGGACAACAATCCGCAGTATTCGCCTGCCCTGATGGAAATGGCCCGGCTGACCTTCCAGGCCGAGCGTTATCTGCAGACCCGGGCCTTTCTGCAGCGATTCACCAGCGACAATGATCATACGGCCGAGAGTCTCTGGTTGTGCTATCTGTCCGAATCGGCCATGGGCAATCGGGAGGGCTCGGGCAATTGTTCCATCCGCCTGAAGGAGCGCTTCCCCGATTCCAGGCAGGCGGCAGCCCTGATGGAGATTGAGCGCCGTGCGCGCTGAGTCGGACAACCATTCACAGTCTAGGCAAGCCAGCCGGCCAGGCCCTGGTGGTGATCTGCAACGGGCCCGGGAGGCGGCCGGGCTGAGCGTCGAACAGTTGGCCAGCCGCCTGCATCTGACCGTATCCACCATCGAGGACCTGGAGGCGGACGACTACACCCGACTGCCTCAGCCGGCCTATATACGCGGTTATCTGCGCTCCGCTGCCCGCGCGCTGGACATGGACGATGCCCCGCTGGTTCAGGCCTTCGAGGCCCAGGGCTTGAGTGAGCCCCGGCTGGATGCCCCTCCGGTGCTGGCCCGGGCCAGCGATACAGCGGCCAATCGGGGTCACCGCCGGGCCCCTTACCTGGTGGGGCTGGTGATTCTGCTGGGTCTTGCGGCACTCATCGGTTACGGCTGGTTCGAGGGTCAGGACCTGCTCCCCGGCGCGGGTGACAGGGATGCCTCGGAACGTTCCACCCTGAGCCTGCGCACCGCGCCGCCAGCCGAACCGTTGGTGCGCGACCTTCCCGATGACGAGACGGAAGGGGGCATCCTCTCTGATAGGGATCCTATCCGTGAAAGCGCTGTCACAACCGACCCAGCCCCGTTTGTGCCCCCGTCCTATGTGCCCGATGTAACCGCTACCCCGGAGCCCGCTGACCCTGTTGAGCCGCAACCGGCCTTGCCGCAGGTCGACCTGGCGACGCAGCCTGAACCGCAGGCCGCACCGGCAACAGAACCGCAACCCGCCCCCCCCGTGGTGGACGAAAGCCCCGCCGCGGACAGCGCGCCGGTTAGCGCAGCCATATCTTCTGTCAGGCTGCGTTTCATGGAGGACTCCTGGGTGGAGATCAGCGATGCCCGGGGTGACCGCCTGCTGGTGGGGCTCATGCGCGAGGGTACCGAGCGTCGTCTCGAAGGCCAGCTGCCTTACCGGGTGTTCCTGGGCAATGCCCCGGGCGTGCGCATCGAAGTGGATGGCAGCACCTATGACCCGGTCCGCCATGCCCGCGCCGACAACACCGCCCGTTTCAGCCTCGAAGCGCCCTGAGCCTTTCGACCTGGCGAGCGCTGACACCCGGATCAGACCAAGAACCAAGATCACCATGGCCAAGACCCTGCAATCCATTCGCGGCATGCATGACGTACTGCCTGCCGATACCCCCGCCTGGCAATGGCTGGAGGCCACCGCCCGTGGGGTCCTCTGCGGCTACGGCTACGAGGAGATCCGCATGCCCATCGTGGAGCATACGGATCTGTTCGCCCGTTCCATCGGCGAGGTGACCGACATCGTCGAGAAGGAGATGTACACCTTCGATGATCGCAATGGGGACAGCCTCACCCTGCGCCCGGAAGGTACCGCCAGTTGCGTGCGTGCCGGCATCGAGCACGGCTTGCTGCACAACCAGCAGCAGCGTCTCTGGTACCTGGGCCCCATGTTCCGTCATGAACGCCCCCAGAAGGGCCGCTATCGTCAGTTTCACCAGATCGGTGTGGAGACCTTCGGCATGGAAGGCCCGGACGTGGATGCCGAGCTGATCGTCATGACGGCACGGCTCTGGCGTGCCCTGGGTCTCAAGGACGTGCGCCTGGAGATCAATTCCCTGGGCTCCAGCGAGGCCCGGGCCGCCTACCGGGAACTGCTCGTGACCCACTTCCAGGCCCACGCCGAGGTGCTGGACGAAGACGCACGGCGTCGGCTGCACACCAACCCCCTGCGTATCCTGGATAGCAAGAACCCGGCCATGCGGGATGTGATCAAAAGTGCCCCGAGTCTGCTGGATCACCTGGACGATGAGTCCCGGACCCATTTCGAGGGTCTCAAGGACCTGCTCACGGCGGCGGGCGTGGAATTCACCGTGAACCCGGCCCTGGTGCGCGGACTCGATTACTATTGTCGAACCGTGTTCGAATGGGTCACCGACGCACTGGGTGCCCAGGGCACCGTGTGTGCCGGTGGTCGCTACGATGGCCTGGTGGAGCAGCTGGGCGGACGGGCGACCACAGCGGCCGGTTTCGCCATGGGGTTGGAGCGCTTGTTGTCTCTGGTGGAGGCCAATAACGCCCTGCCGCCTGTGACCAGGCCCCACGGTTATCTGGTCATGGCCGGGGAGAGGACCCAGGCGGCGGGCCTGCGTCTCGCCGAAGACCTGCGTGATGCCTTGCCGGGACTGCGCCTGGTGGTCAACGGCGGCGGTGGCAGCTTCAAGGCCCAGGTCAAGCGCGCCGATCGCAGTGGCGCCGAACTGGCGCTGATCATCGGCGAGTCCGAGCTTGAGCAGGGCGCCGTGCTGGTCAAACCCCTGCGTGAGGCCGGCGGCGAACAACAGGCGGTGCCCCTGGACGGGCTCGCGGAGTATCTGCAGGCGCGCTTGAAAAGCGCGACGTGAGGCGACAGGTGTGAGGTGGGAGGCGTGGCCAGGTGTCTGACACCTTACCCCTGACGCCTCTCACCTCACACGCGAGCAATCAATTTTGACAATAGACATGAAAGTGGAGCGTATCCAGTGAGCGAGTACACGACAGACGAGGAAAAAGTCGAGGCCCTCAAGAAATGGTGGCAGGAAAACGGCAAGTCGGTGATCGCCGGCATCGTGCTGGGTGTGGGCGGCCTGTTCGGCTGGCGCTACTGGGTCGATACCAACGAGACCCGTGCAGAGCGTGCCTCGGATCTGTTCCTGGCCGTGGACAGTGCCTCCCGTGCTGGTGATGTGGAGGGCGCTCGCGGGCATGCCGACACGCTGCGCAACGACTATGCCAAGACGCCTTACGCTGCCATGGCCGCCCTGGAACTGGCCCGCTTGCAGGCCACGCGAGGCGAACTGGAAGAGGCCAGTGAACAGCTGCGCTGGGTGATGGAGCAGGGACGTGGTGATGAGATCACCTGGACGGCCCGTGTGCGCCTGGCCCGTGTGCTGATGGCCCTGGAGCGTGCCGACGCGGCCCTGGATACTCTGGCAGGCAATTATCCCGCGGGTTTCGATGCCCTGGTGGAAGAGCTGCGCGGAGATGCCTGGCGCGCCAAGGGCGATCAGGATCAGGCCCGCGCGTCCTATGATCGTGCCATCGCGGCCTCTGCAGGTGGCAGTGAGTATCTGCAGATGAAGCGTGACGAAGTGACGGTGCCGGGCGTATGACAGGCATGACTCACACACTGCGTCGACTCCATCTGGGGCTGCTACTGACCGTTGCCGTCCTGGCCTTGAGCGCTTGCGGCCTGTTCCAGCGGGACACCAGCGAACCGCCCGCACCACTGCCTGAGCACACAGGCGAGATCACTCCCTCAAACGTGTGGGAGCGTAACGCCGGCAGTGGCGCCGGAAAATTCTATGTCTACCTCGTGCCCTTGCTGCACGAGGATGCCCTGTACGTCACCGACGCCGAGGGTCGTGTCACCGCACTGAACCTGGAAGACGGACGCCAGCGCTGGTCGGTCAATCTCTCCCTGCCCGTCACCGGCGGCGTCGGTGGTGGTGACGGTGTTGTGATGGTGGGTACCGCCAAGGGCGAGATCCACGCCCTGGACATGGAGTCCGGCGATGTCCTGTGGAGCCGGCGCCTGTCCAGCGAGGTCATGGCCATCTCCACGGTGGCCCAGGAGCGTGTGATCGCCCGTACCAATGATGGCCGCGTCCATGCCCTCAATGCCCAGACCGGCGAGCCCCAGTGGCTGGCCGGAAGGACCACCCCGGCGCTGACCCTGCGTGGCGTCGGCCAGCCGGTGATGACGCCCGGACGTGTGGTGGTGGGCTTTGACAATGGCCGCGTGCTCACCCTGGGCCTGTCGCGGGGCAATGTGCTCTGGGAGACGGCCGTGGCCATACCCAGCGGCCGCTCCGAACTGGAGCGCATGGTGGATGTGGATGGCCACATGCAGGTGATCGATGGCCGGGTCTATGCCGTCTCCTACCAGGGCCGCGTCACCGCCCTGGGGTTGTCCGACGGACGCAGCCTCTGGGAACGCGACTTCTCCTCCAACCGCGGCCTAGCTGTGGATGGCGATCAGGTGTTCATTACTGATGCAGAAGGCCATGTCTGGGCCCTGGATCGCAATGGAGGCGGCACCCTCTGGCAGCAGGACCTGCTGCGCCTGCGTGATGTCACCGCACCGGTGGTGCTGGGCGATCACGTGGTGGTGGGTGACTACCAGGGCTATCTGCACTGGCTATCCCGGGAAGACGGCAGGCTGGTGGGGCGTGTGCGCACGGATTCGTCCGGCATCCTGTCCCGTCCCATCGTCCATGAAGGTCGTCTCTATGTGCTCGGCAACGGCGGGCGCATGGTGGCTGTATCACCAGAAGGTGGCCGCAGCGGCCGTTTCAGCCTCGGCGAATGACCGTGTCCCCGTCGCCTTCCTTCACTGCACCCTGACGTCGGACAACGCATCATGCTCCCGGTTATCGCCCTGGTAGGACGCCCCAATGTGGGCAAGTCCACCCTGTTCAATCAGCTCACCCGTTCCCGGGACGCCCTGGTGGCGGATTTCCCGGGGTTGACCCGTGATCGTCAGTATGGTCCGGGACGGGTGGGGGGCTTTCCGTACATGGTGGTGGACACCGGCGGCCTGTCCGGCGAGGCGGAGACCCTGGACGATCTCATGGCCCGCCAGACCCAGCTGGCCATCGCTGAGTCGGATGTGGTGATGTTCCTGGTGGATGGTCGCCAGGGCCGCACCGCGGCGGACGAAGCCATTGCCCGCTCCCTGCGCAGCCAGGGCAAAAAGGTGATGCTGCTGGTGAACAAGACCGACGGCGTGGATGCCGACCAGGCCATGGCGGAATTCCATGCCCTGGGTTTAGGTGCGCCCATTCCTGTGGCCGCCGCCCATGGTCGGGGTATCGCCGGCCTGATGAACGCCGTGCGGGACCTGCTTCCAGAGGTGGAGGATACCCAGGCGCAAGCGGAGCGCTGGCCGGGTATCCGCATCGCCTTCGTAGGCCGACCCAACGCGGGCAAGTCCACACTCATCAACCGCATCCTGGGCGAGGAGCGGATGGTGGCCACAGAAATCCCCGGCACCACCCGAGACAGCATCTTCATCCCCTTCGAGCGCGATGGGCAGGAATACACCCTCATCGACACCGCCGGCGTGCGCCGTCGTGCCCGGGTGCACGAGACGGTGGAAAAGTTCAGCGTGGTGAAGACCCTCCAGGCCATCGATGCCGCAAACGTGGTGGTCATGGTGCTGGATGCCCGGCAAGGCATCTCGGATCAGGACGCCCATCTGCTGGGTGTGACGCTGGATGCCGGTCGCGCCCTGGTCCTGGCCATCAACAAGTGGGACGGGCTGGATTCCGACCAGCGCGACCAGGTGCGTCATGAACTGGACCTCAAACTGCCTTTCCTGGACTTTGCCGAGAAGCGATTCATCTCCGCGCTCCACGGCACCGGCGTGGGTGACCTGTTCGCCCATGTGAAGCGGGCCTACGACTCCGCCTTCATCAAGGTGCCCACCAACGCACTGACCAAGCTGCTGGAGGCGGCCCTGGTCGCCCATCAGCCCCCCCTGGTACAGGGTCGGCGGGTGAAGCTGCGCTACGCCCACCAGGGCGGACAGAACCCGCCAGTGATCGTGATCCACGGCAACCAGACCGAGCGTCTGCCCGGCAGCTACAAGCGCTACCTCAGCAACCACTTTCGCCAGCAACTCAAGCTGGTGGGTACTCCCATACGCCTGGAATTCAAGACCGGCGAAAACCCCTACGCCGGCAAGCACAACACCCTGACCCCGCGCCAGGAATACAAGCGCAAGCGCATGATGCGGCATGTAAAAAAGCGCTAGAGACAAGATACAAGTGGCTAGAGGAAAGCGGGTAGGCCGGATAAGCGCACAGCATACGGCGGTTCCTGTGTTCTTTGCAGGAGCGGCGACCCCGCCGCGAATTGCCTGGCGCGGGTTCATGCTCGGCTGATCACGCAGAGGACGCGGGGGCTTCTTAGCTAATGATTCTTTGCGCTCTGAACGTCTTTGCGACCTCTGCGTTATATGGATATGTTCAGGATGAACCCGACCGCTGTGCGGCCCGTAGGCGGGCGTCCTACGGTGGTAAACAATCAGCGTCTTCTTGACGCGATGGCAGGCGCTTTCTCAACGCTGAAAGAACAATTCCGGGTCCACCGGCGTGCGATTGAGATACACCCCCCAGTGCAGGTGCGGACCGGTGACCCGTCCGGTCATGCCCATGGTGCCGAGCGGTTCGCCGCGATCCAGATCCTGGCCTTCCACCACGCCGATGCTGTCCAGGTGGGCGTAGAAGCTCAGCAGGCCGTGGCCGTGGTCCAGCATCACCGCCTTGCCGGCATAGAAGAAATCATCCGTGAGGATCACCCGCCCCGGCGCGGGAGCGTGGATGGGTGTGCCTATGGGGGCGGCGATGTCCAGGCCGCTGTGTGGATTGCGGGGCTGATCGTTGATAAAACGGCGCAGCCCGAAGCCGCTGGAAAAGCGTCCCTGGGCCGGTACTGCAAAATCGAAATTTGGCACCGTCTCCGACCAGGTGGCCAGGGCCGCACGGATGCGGATGCGGTCCGCTTTGATGCGTTTCATCTCCTGCGGCCCCGGGCTCACCATGCGCTCATCGCGGATGGTGATGCGGCTCTCTGCGTAGTCCCGGTGTTGCACCGTAAAGCCATGCCATGAGCGGCGCCCGTCGGACCAGCTCACCTGGATACGCTGCTCCCCCGGTTGCAGTGACAGGGGCAGACCGACCACCGCCTGCCAACCATTCTCGCCGTGCACCACCGCGACACGCTCACCGTCGAACTCGGCCCGGGGCGCGTCTTGCGATGAGCCCAGGTCCAGGATCGCCACGCCGCCCGGTGCGGGCAGTGCGCTGGGCAATGCCAGGAGCAGGGAGGGGGAGAAGAAGAGAAGAAAAAACAGGATCGCGTGCATGACGGTCATGCTATCACGGAGCGATGTCCTGACCTTGTTGTGGCGAGAGGGGGATATCGTTTTGCCACAGAGGTCACAGAGGTCACAGAGGGTTAAGTACGCTGCTTGTGTGCGTACATCCTCCCTCTTGCTGGAATAAGGAATATGGGGTCGGACCTCAGTCATTCACTGATTGACCGGACAGGGCGCTTCGAAATCGAGCTTAATTTGCCCTTAGAACCGTGATTTCTGCCCCCAAATGCCCGTTCCAAGGATTCAGTAAGGGGGCAATCAGAATTGTCATTCTCCGTGTCCTCTGTGCCCTCTGTGGCTGATCTCCCAAAGTCCTCGCGACTGTAAAGGCCGCCACCGCACACGTGTTAGCATTGCTGCATGAAACGCCCCGCACATATCGCCCGCCGCATGGCGGATATCGAACCCTTTCACGTGATGGATCTGTTGGCGCGCGCTCGCAAACTGGAGGCGGCCGGGCGCAGTATCGTGCATCTGGAGATCGGCGAGCCGGACTTCCCTACGCCCGAGCCCATCATGGAGGCGGGCCGCAAGGCCCTGGCCGACGGGCATACCCATTACACCCCCGCCGTGGGCCTGCTCGCCTTGCGCGAGGCCATCGCCCAGTTCTACCAGGACAGCCAGGGCGTCCATGTGTCCCCGGAACGCATCATCATCACGCCCGGTGCATCCGGCGCCTTGCTGCTCGTGATGGCGGTCTTGCTGGATCCCGGCGATCAGGTCCTGATGGCCGATCCGGGCTATCCCTGCAACCGGCATTTCGTGCGTACCTTCGAAGGTGAGGCGGTGGCCGTTCCCGTGGGGGCCGATACCGCATATCAGATCACCGCTGAACACCTGGAAACATACTGGGGTGAGCGCAGCGTGGCGGCCATGGTGGCATCCCCCGCCAATCCGACGGGCACCCTGGTTCCTGAACCGGCACTAAGACGAATGCTGGAGGTGATCGCCCGCAAGGGTGGACGGCTGATCGTGGACGAGATCTATCATGGGCTGGTCTACGGCGAGCGGGCCATCAGCGCCCTGGCGCTGTCTAGTGAGGCCTTCGTCATCAACAGTTTTTCCAAGTACTTCGGTATGACAGGCTGGCGTTTGGGCTGGATCGTTGCTCCCGAGGCGTATGTGCGGCCTTTGGACAAGCTGGCCCAGAACCTTTTTCTGGCAGCTCCGACGCCTGCCCAGCACGCTGCCCTCGCCGCCTTTCGCCCCGAGACCCTGGAGATCCTGGAGACCCGGCGCAAGGCCTTCCGGGAACGCCGTGATTTCCTGTTGCCTGCGCTCAGGGACCTGGGCTTCGGTATCCCGGTGACGCCGGAGGGGGCCTTCTACATCTATGCCGACAGCACCGTCTTCGACACCGATAGCCAGCACCTGGCGGATCGGCTGCTGGATCAGGCCGGCGTGGCCATCACCCCGGGTCTGGATTTCGGCCATCACCGGCCCACGGACCATGTGCGCTTTGCCTACACGCGGGAGATCCAGGTTCTTGAGGATGGAGTGGAGCGTTTGCGACTCGCCTTGCGCGGATAGACAGGCAGGGCGGATAAGCGAAGCGCATCCGCCGTTCTCTCATCGTACTTCTCCTTATCCGACCTGCAGCACCCAGGCCAGCACGGCGGACAGCCTGTTTACAAACCCGAACCCTGACTAAGCCTCATTCAGCGAGTTGCCAATCTGTCAGCCGCAAGGCGCGCGAGCGCAGGACGGGCCGCGCCCATTCAAGCGAGCGCAACGCCGCGGATGGCCGCTTGGCGACTCGCCCGCAGGGAGCCCCGCGAAAGGCGCGGCTCTGTGTTGCGGCGCCACACCATTGCCTGCGCACCGTCGCCTTGATCCGCGCCTTTCGCGGGGCTCTGAATGTGGCTTAGTCAGGGTTCGGGTTAGTAAGTGACTCAGCAGCTTGACGATGATCAGGAACATCGGTAGGACAGGGACGAGATACCTGACCGCATCAACCTCGGGATGCAACTGGGGTGTTTCGCATGGGCAGCGGGTTGCCAGGTTTGAGATGATCGACCCACATGGCCGTGGCACCGGCGACACCGGCGGGCATGGCGATGAAGTTGAGCACCGGCACCAGGGTGAGGATCAGCATGCCGGTGCCGAAGCCCAGGGCCAGGGGCAGGTGTTGCCTCAGTCTTTTCCTGGCATCGCGAAAGCCCATGCCATGGTTTCCCATGGGCGCGTCGGCGTATTCCAGGGCCAGCATCCAGGCGCCGAAGGCGAGCCAGAGCAGGGGCGCGGCCAAGTTCACGCCGGGGATCAGGAACAGCAGCAAAAGGGGCAGGGCGCGCAGGGCGAGATAACGCAGCTTGCGCAGTTCGTTGAGCACGGACACCAGGGCCTCCCGTTGCCAGCTCAGGCCGGAGTCCGGTGCGGGGTTGCCGGTGAGCCGTGCCTCGATGCGGGCGGCCAGGGGGCCGTTGAACGGGGCGCCCAGGAGATTGGCCACCAGGGTGAAACCGAAGAACACCACGGCCAGAACGGTGATGACAAACAGGGGCCATAGCAGCCAGCGCAACCAGTCCAGCCACTGGGGCAGGAGATTCTCCAGTGCTACACCGATGTAGTTGACGGCCAGGGCAATACCCGCGGCGAACAGCAGCAGGTTCAGCAAGAGCGGGATCACCACCAGGGGGCGAATGCCTGGTTTGCCGATCAGGCCGAGGCCCTGGAAGGGGTAGCGCAGTCCTGCGAGATAGTCACTGATCATGGTCCATAGGATACCCCGCCGGGGGTTATCCTAGGGAATCTCTGATTAAGTCCCGCTGCATGGGATAATCACTGAACCATCCTCACGGAGCAATGGGGCGGACGATGAAACAGTTGGGCTTGAACGATTCGGGCTTTATGAAGCACCCCAAGAAGACCCGCAAGGCTCAGTTTCTGGCCGAGATGAACCAGGTGGTGCCCTGGTCCCGGCTGGTGTCCCTGATCGAGCCTCACTATCCCAAGCCCGGCAATATGGCCTGGCAGGCGCGCTGCTCGAAGAGATCAATGGCTTGTTGGGCGAGCGCGGCCTGATTTTGCGCAAGGGCACGATGGTCGATGCCACCCTGATTGCTGCGCCGACCTCCACGAAGAATGCCGAGGGCAAGCGCGATCCGGAAATGAGTTCCACGAAGAAGGGCAACCAGTGGTACTTCGGCATGAAGGCCCATGTGGGTGTGGATACTACCCATGGCCTGGTGCACACGGTGGTTGGCACGGCGGCAAAGGTGCCGGATGTGAAGGTCACCGATGCCCTGCTGCATGGCGATGAGCAGGAAGTGCATGGGGACAAGGGCTACACGACCCGTGAGCGCAATTTGGCGGCGAGTGATCCGGCCAGCGGTCCGCTGTGGTGTTTCCCGTTCAAGCGCCTGCCGGGTCGGGAACTGCCCGAGTGGAAGCGCGAGATCAATCATCGCCTGTCCCAGCTTCGTGCGCGCGTGGAGCACCCGTTTCGGGTCATCAAGCGCCAGTTTGGATTTACCAAGGTGCGCTACCGGGGGCTGGCTAAAAACACGGCCCAGCTGACCACGCTGTTTGCGCTGTCGAATCTGTATCTGGCGAGGCGTCAGCTGTTGCGTGGGGCAGGATAGGTGCGTCCTGTGACCGGGAGTTGGGCCGTGAATAGGCCAAAGTGGGTGAAAACAATGACGAATTTTGGCCCAAACTGATCAAGGAAACGACATGCCGTCCTTGATGTGCACCAGCCAGCTATCCGAGATCACTTAATCAGACGTTCCTTAGGGGGCTGGTGTACGTGACCCTGCGCAGTGTCATGCGTCCCTGGGTGGCGATCCTGCTGTCCGCCGCCCTGTTC
>JBHEOJ010000033.1:0-18047 GCA_046260855.1 Thioalkalivibrio sp. | reverse complement strand
GTTGCATGCGCTGGAGGCAGGCACCACCAATGTGGTGTATCGCGAGGTGAGTGCCGAAGCGCTCGCCGCCGAACAGCCCGGCGGCTTCGACGTGGTCACCTGCATGGAGATGCTCGAGCACGTGCCGGACCCGGCCTCGGTGGTGAACGCCTGTGCCCGCCTGGTCAAGCCCGGCGGCCATGTGTTCTTCTCCACCATCAACCGCAACCCCCGGTCCTTCATGCTGGCCATCGTCGGCGCCGAATACCTGCTGCGCCTGCTACCCCGGGGTACCCACGAGTACGCCCGCTTCATCAGGCCTTCGGAGCTCAACCGCTGGGTACGCGCGGCGCATCTCGAGACCCGGCACATCGGCGGCATGAGCTACAACCCCCTGAACCGGGAATACCGGCTCGACGACGATGTGCAGGTGAACTACCTGATGCACACCACGAGGGATGCGTGAGGGCCGATCTGGATCTTCCCTGGCGCACGGTGCTGTTCGATCTGGATGGCACCCTGGCCGATACCGCACCGGATCTTTACGCGGCACAGGTCGCCCTATCCAGGGAACACGGGCTGGAGCCAATGCCCTTTGACGCAGTACGCAACCACGTCTCCCATGGTTCCAGCGCCCTGGTGAAACTCGCCTTTCCCCAGGCCGAGGGCGAACAGTTCGAAGAGTTGCGCGCCCGCTTCCTGGAGATCTATGCCCAGAACCTGTTCCTGGATACCGAACTGTTCCCCGGCATGGAAACCCTGTTGGCCTGGCTGGAATCCCGGGGGCTGAACTGGGGCGTGGTCACCAACAAGCCCGCCTTCCTCACCGACCCGCTCATGGCATCCCTGGGGCTGACCGGGCGCGCCGCCTGTATCGTCAGCGGCGACACCGTGAAAGAGCGCAAGCCCCATCCCCTTCCCATGTGGCACGCCTGTGAACTGGCCGGCTCGCGGCCCGTGGAATGTCTCTATGTGGGTGATGCGGAACGGGACATCCAGGCAGGACGCGCCGCCGGCATGGCGACCCTGATCGCCCTGTACGGGTACATCGACGAATCCCTGCGCCCCCAGGCCTGGGGCGCCGACGGCATGATCCGCGAACCCCGGGAAATCCTGGACTGGATGCTGGGTACACATGAGCCGGTGCCGGTCGCGGAAGAACGCTAACTCCCTGCCGCAGACGCTGAGAAAAGAAAGGAATGGACAGGATTCACATGATTCCAAGCGAAGGTCCGGTCCAGATCAAGACAGGTTTAATCCTGTTAATCATGTAAATCCTGTCAAGATCTTTATGTCGTTACGCCGCGCCGCTGCGGCAGGCTCTAAATGTTTTAACAGGAAGCACCGTGGACACGATCCTGATTATCGCCGCCCTCATTGCCCTCGCCATCGGCGCCCTGCTCGGTTATGGCATCGCCAGCCTGCGTGCCCAGCGCCAGGTGGCGGTGCTGGAATCTGAACTGGCGGCAGAACAGCGTCGGGGCGAGGAACGGGCGGCGGCCTTCGAGGAGAGCCGCAAGCAGATGGGGGACAGCTTCTCCACTCTGGCGGGACAGGCGCTGCGCCATAATAGCGAGGAGTTCCTGCGCCTGGCCCAGGAGCACCTCAAATCATTCCAGGTTCAGGCCAGCGCCGATCTAACCCAGAAGGAAAAGGCCATCGAGGGGCTGGTCAAACCCATCCGCGAGACCCTGGAGAAGACCGAGGCCCAGATCCGCGCCATGGAACAGTCCCGGGAGGCGGCCTTCGGCTCCCTGAGTCAGCACCTCAAACTCATGGCCGAAGGCCAGCAGCGCCTGCAGTCCGAGACCCACAACCTGGTGCGTGCCCTGTCACGGCCCACGGTGCGCGGTCAGTGGGGAGAGATGACCCTCAAGCGCCTGGCGGAGCTGGCGGGCATGGTGGAGCACTGCGACTTCCAGGAACAGAATCACCGGGCCACCGAGGATGGCGCCATGCGCCCGGACATGATCGTGCGCATGCCCGACGCCCGGGAGCTGGTGGTGGATGCCAAGACCCCCCTGGATGCCTATCTGGCAGCGGTGGACGCCCCGGACGACAAGCTGCGCGAGCAGCACCTCAAGACCCATGCCCGCAAGGTGCGCGAGCGCATGAAGGAACTGGCCAGCAAGGCCTACTGGACCCAGTTCAAGGAATCCCCGGATTTCGTGATCCTGTTCATCCCCGGCGACCAGTTCCTGTCCGCGGCCCTGGAACATGATCCCAATCTGCTGGAGGACGCACTGTCCAACCGCGTAATCCTGGCCACCCCCAGCAGTCTGGTGGCCCTGTTGCGGGCGGTGGCCTACGGCTGGCGCCAGCAGGCGGTGGCGGAGAACGCCGAGAAGATCCGTGAGCTGGGCGAAGAACTCTACAAGCGTCTGGCCACCTTCACGGAACACCTGACCCGGGTTGGCCGCACCCTTGGCACCAGCGTGGATCACTACAACAAGGCGGTGGGTTCCCTGGAACGCAGCGTCATGCCCGGCGCCCGGCGCTTCGCCGAACTGGGCATCCAGGTGCGCAAGCACATGGAAGAACCCACCCCCCTGGAGCAGTCACCCCGACTGCCCATGGAAGGTGAGCCGGAACAGGACAAGGACTGAGCGCCCGGGCCCGGGCTCAGTCGTTGTCTTCGTGTTCCCGGCGATTGATGCGCATCTGTACCACCACGTGCCGGCGCCCGTCCGGATCGATGCGCTCCTCGTTACTGTAGGGCACGAAGCCCAGCTCCGAGCAGAGCATGATGCCGTCCTCGTTCTCCCCCAGCACCCGGGCGCGCATCTCCCGCACGCGATGGCGCTTGAAGGCAATGCCCAGGAGATGGGACATCAGGCTGCCGCCCACCCCGTGCTCGCGATACATGGGGTCCACCACCAATGGGCCCACGTAACCCTGCTTGCCCTCCTCCACGTCGTACAGTGCACCCAGCCCCACCACCCTGTCCTGACCCTGGGCACGGATCACGGCCACGGTCAGGTCCTGGCGGGCGCGCAGCACATCGCGCACCGCGCAAATCCCGTCGCCGGGTTCGATGCATTCCCAGTAGGCCCGTGCGGCCTCTTCGGGATCGGAGGTCAGGCGGGGCAAGGCGTCATAGTCCGACTCTTCCAGGGGACGCAGGATGACGGGCTGACGAGGGGTTTTCACCATGGAGGAGATCTGTGCCGCGAACGGGAGCCCCGATCTTACTCACGACACTGCATCAAGGCCACAATCTGTGAGGCAGTGCTCACTGCCCCTGGCGACGGGCGGCGGATTCCAGCTCAGAGACCAGCACATCAGCGGTGCCGATCAGGCTGGCGATCTGCCTGGGTTCCGTGGGACTCAGGGGACGCACCAGAGCAAAGGCCTTGCCCCGGGCCCGCAGGGCCAGGTCATGCTCACGACGCAGTGTTTCCAGCAGACCCGACTCCATCACCACCCCCAGGGCCTTCGCCTGTTCACCGGGATGGCTGCGGATACGAATGCCCGGCACCGGGCGCGTGCCGGAGGGCAGTTCCAGGGCTTCGAGTCCGTACAGGGTCTCCACGCGATCTGCCAGTGTGCCCAGCGCCCTGTTGCGGGGATTTTCCGGCTCGATCATCAGATAGGGAGAGTCCAGGGTCTCGCTGATCACCAGCACCACCGTGCGGGTAGAGGCGGCTGCCCGATCCCGAAGCAGATAGCGTCGCCAGGCCGACTGGCCCGTGAGCAGGTCGAACAACCACCAGCGCCTGCCGCCCTCCTCTCGGTACTGGGGATGAAAGACCATGCCCGCCTCCACCGAGTCGAGCACCCCCAGGCGGGTCAGTTCCACCAGCAGCACCGTGTCCAGACCGGACCAGGGTGCGAAGCCCTGGCGGCTGCCCGCCCTGATCATGCTTTTTGCCCTGGCACGCATGCGCCGCAGGGCGATCAGGGCCGGCAATACCGTGGCCAGAGTGACCGCCACCAGCAGCACCAGGTAGAGCAGCGTATCCCGGTAGACTTCCAGCTCATCCATGGGAGCTTCCCCATGCCGATTGGTACGAAGCCCTGTGATAGACTCGCCCACCATGACGGGCCTCATCCAGTCTCATGCTCATCCCTCCCTTGCAAGCCTGGCCAGGCGCAGGCGCTTCGTCCATGTCCGGCCGGCCTGACAGAGACACCCGCCGGGCCTATGCCCAGTGTATACGCCAGGCCCGGGACCATTACGAAAACTTCCCCGTGGCCTCCTGGCTGCTGCCCGCCCGTCTGCGCGGCCCGGTGGCGGCCATCTACGTATTCGCCCGACGGGCCGATGATCTGGCCGACGAAGGGGACCTGGCCCCGCAGCAACGCCTGGAGGCCCTGGACGCACTGGAACAGCGCCTGGATGCCGCCGCCCGGAACAGGCCCGATGATGACCCGGGGTTTCGCGCCCTGGCCCACGCCATCAAGCATCACCATCTGCCGGTCGGTCTGTTCCATGATCTGCTCAATGCCTTTCGCCAGGATGTCACCACTCGGCGTTACGGGGATTTCGGCGACCTCATGCAATACTGCCGCCTGTCCGCCAACCCGGTGGGTCGGCTGCTGCTGCACCTGGAGGGCCACACGGACGAACGATCCCTGGCCTGGTCGGACGCCATCTGTACCAGCCTGCAGCTGATCAATTTCTATCAGGACCTGAGCCAGGACTACCACGAAATGGGCCGCATCTATCTGCCCCAGGAGGAGATGGCCCGCTTTGGCGTAGGCGAAGCACATATCGCCCAGCGCATCAGCGATGTCCCCATGCAGCAACTCATGGCGCTTCAGTACCAGCGCACCGACCGGCTGCTGCGCGCCGGCGCACCCCTGGGCTCGGTGCTCAAGGGGCGCTTCGGTCTGGAGATCCGGCTCATCACCGTGGCCGGCGCCCGGGTGCTGTGGCATCTCAAGCGCCAGCGCAATGACCTGTTCTCACGCCCCCGACTGGGCCTGGCCGATTACGGGGTGATCCTCTGGGGCGCCCTGTTCCCGGCGCGCCCGGTCCGAACCCCAAGGACCAGGACGTCATGACACCCCAACAGTATTGCCAGGACAAGGCTGCCCGCAGCGGCTCGAGCTTCTATTACAGCTTCCTGTTCCTGCCTGAGGAACAGCGCCTGGCCATCACCGCCCTGTATGCCTTCTGCCGAGAGGTGGACGACGTGGTGGACGAGTGTCACGAACCGGACGTCGCACGCAGCAAACTGCAGTGGTGGCGGGAGGAAATCGCCCGGGTGTTTGCCAACGAACCGACCCACCCGGTGGGCAAGGCACTGCAGCCGGCCACCGAGCGCTACAATCTTCCCGAGGAGTATTTCCGGGAGATCATCGACGGCATGCAGATGGATCTGGACTACGACGCCTACCCGACGTTTACGGAACTGTCCCTGTACTGTTACCGGGTCGCCTCCGTGGTCGGCCTCATGGCCGCCGAGATCTTCGGCTACCAGGACCGCCAGACCACCCGCTACGCCCACGACCTGGGCATGGCCTTCCAGCTCACCAACATCCTGAGGGATGTCCACGAGGACGCCCTGCGCGGCCGGGTCTACATCCCCATGGACGAGATGCGCCGCTTCGGCGTGGAACCCAAGGAACTGACCCTGCCCCAGGCCTCGGACAGGCTCGAGGCCCTGTTTGAATTCCAGGCGCAACGGGCCCGTGACTATTACCAGCGTGCCTTTGACCGGCTTCCGGAGGTGGATCGTCACGCCCAGCGCAGCGGCATCATCATGGCCGCCATCTATCGCACCGTCCTGGAAGAGATCGCGGCGGACGGTTACCGGGTGCTGGAGCAGCGCACCCGCCTCACCCCCCTGCGCAAACTCTGGATCGCCTGGCGCACCGCCCGCCAGGAAAAGCGCCGCCATCGGCGTTTCCTGCGCGCCTCGAAAACCGCACGCCCATGAGACCCGTAGACACCGTCGTCATCGGCGCCGGCTGGTCCGGTCTGGCCTGTGCCGTTGAACTGGCCCGTGCCGGCCACCAGGTCACAGTCCTGGAATCCGCGCCCCAGCCCGGCGGCCGGGCCCGCAGCGTGCCCCTGGGTGAACATCTCCTGGACAACGGCCAGCACCTGCTCATCGGCGCCTACCATCACGTGCTGGAGCTGCTGCAAACCCTGGGTGTCGCCGAAAGCACGGTGCTTCTACGCCTGCCCCTGGATCTGACCATGCGCGCCCCGAAACACCGCGGCCTAGCCCTGTCCACGCTGTATCTGCCCGCACCGCTGCACCTGCTGGGCGGCCTGCTCACCGCCCGGGGCACCGGCCTGTTGGAAAGCCTGGCCGCCCTGCCCGGCATCCGGCGCATGATCCGCTGGAAGCAGGACGAGGACATCACCGTGGGCACCCTGCTGCTTCGCTGCGCCCAGCCGGAAACCCTCATCCGAGGCCTCTGGGCACCCCTGTGCCTGGCGGCACTGAATACGCCGGTGGAACAGGCCTCGGCGCGGCTCTTCTGCCGTGTGCTGAACGAGTCCTTCTCGGGTCATCGCAGTCACTGTGACCTGCTCCTGCCCCGGGTCGATCTGGATCAGGTGCTCGCCCACCCTGCGCGACACTACATCGAGCAACGGGGCGGACGCCTGCTGTGCGGACGCCGGGTGATGAAACTCGAGCCCCTGGCCGGGGGTGGCCTGCGGGTGGGCCTGCGGGACCAGGACATCGAGGCCCGGCATGTGGTACTGGCCACACCCGCCGGGGTCACCGCCGCCCTGTGCACTCCCCTGCCGGGGATGCATGATACGGTTCGGGGGCTGGAACAGCTGGGCCATGAGCCCATCTGCACCGTCTACCTGCGATACCCGCCCGAGACCCGTCTGCCCACCCCCATGGTGGGGGTGCTGGATCTCACCGCCCAGTGGATCTTCGATCGCCGTCACACCGACAACCCCGGCATCATGGGCGTGGTGGTCTCTGGCCCCGGGGCCCACATGGACCTGGACAACGAGGCCCTGGCCCGGCAGGTCAGCGCGGAACTGGCCCTGCTCTACCCCGACTGGCCGGCCCCGCAGGAGTTCTGGGTGGTGAGGGAGAAACGCGCCACCTTCCGGGCCAGCGCCGGCTGCGAGACACACCGTCCGCCCATGCGCACGCCCATCGAAGGCCTGTGGCTTGCCGGTGACCATGTACGCAACGGACTGCCCGCCACCCTCGAAGGCGCCGTGATCAATGGCGTACAATGCGCCCGCGCCATCGTCGCTTCCCGTTCACCCCAACCCCTGACACCACAGCGCCCATGACCCCCGAACAACTGCTCGCCTACCAGCCCGCCCCTGACCTGCTTAAGGACCGGGTGATCCTCATCACCGGGGCAGGCGCCGGCATCGGCCGCGCCCTGTCACTGGCCACGGCCCGCCTGGGCGCCACCGTGATCCTGCTGGACAAGGAGATTCGCGCGCTGGAGAGCGTCTATGACAAAATCGAGCAAATGGATGCCCCGCAACCGGCCATCTATCCCATGAACCTCGAAGGGGCCACCGCCAAGGACTATCAGGATCTGGCGGACAACGTACAAAAAGAAATGGGACGCCTGGATGGTCTGGTGCATAACGCAGGCTGGATCGCAGGCCTTACCCCGCTCAAGCTCTACGACGTGGAGCTTTGGTCCCGGGTGATCACCAGCAACCTGCACGCCCCCTTCCTGCTGACCCAGGCCGTGCTGCCTCTGCTCGAGGCCGCCGAGGACCCCGCCGTGGTGTTCTCCGCCCACGAATGCGCCCGCGCCTACTGGGGGGCCTTCGGTGTGGCCAAGGCGGGGCAGGAGGCCATGCTCAGGATTCTCGCCGCTGAATACAGTGGCGAGCGATTCATGCGGGTCAACGGCGTGGACACGGGCCCGGTCCGCACCCAGATGCGCACCCAGCACTACCCGGGGGAAAACCCGAACAACAATCCCGCGCCCGAAAGTGTCGTGGCGCCCTATCTCTATTTCCTGGGTCCTGACGCGGGCCGTACAAGCGGCGAGATCGTACGCCTGGAGGGCGCGGTCAGGGGCTGAAAGCTAGTTTCACCACGAAGATCACAAAGAGCACGAAGAAAGAACACTGCCTGAAGCTACAAGGCAGAAGTGACAAGGCCCCCCAAGTGAATCGGACAACCACATAGGGCGCCCCGTGGGCGCCGCGCCTGACCTCTGTCGCATCCGGGATGGCGGGCATGGCCCGCCCTATGAACGGGTTTCCTTGGCGGGCTTTGCGGCTTTGCGAGAGAACATTTTCTTTTTCTTCGTGCGCTTCGTGAACTTCGTGGTAAAACCGGTTTGAGGCTAAGCCGTTTGTGGCTCAACCGGCGTTGCGCTCCCGACCACAGTTCCAGCACTGGGTGAACGCCCCCTCCAGTACCTCTCCGCAGGCCGGACAGGTCCAAGTGGTCTGTTCCGTCACCTCGGTCGAGACCACCTCGATGATCTCCCTGGCCCGCGACTCGTCCTCGTCATACACGACCCACACCTCCGGCCAGCATTCCGTAGGCGGAAGCTCTCCCGCGGCGCCGGTGAGCAGGGTGTTTTTCATCAGGGTCTGCACACCCTCGTTTTCCAGCACCCCCTGAATGAAACCGGCGGCGCCTAGATCACTGGCGGTGAAGACCCGTTTCATGGACTACTGCAGGGTGCCGCGGTTGGCGCTCTGGAAATATTCCAGCGCCTTCTGGATGGCGAACATGGGGGCCTCGTCCACGCTCTCGGCTGACCCGGGGGTGTTGACGTCGGAGTAATACTTGCGAAACGCCAGGATGTGAATGGGCAGTTCCTTGGCGAACAGCTCGTTTTCGTCGATGAAGAACTGCGCCAGGGCCATGGGCGTGCGGGCGAGCATGGCCGGGGACAGGCTTTCGGCCTCAAGGCGTACCTGGGGCAGTTCCCCCGCGGCACCTTCCACCCGGATGTAGGCGATCTGTGCGGGGCTGGTGACCTCGCCCAGGGTGAGCGTCGGGTCGATGTTCAGGTGCCCCTTGCTGCGAATGTGGTCAAAGGGCTGAAAGATCTTGCTGGACATGTTGACCGCCCACAGCTCCAGGGCCTCGCGCAGCTCCCTGGCCTCGGTGCGATCGCCCAGTTCGTGCATGACAAGGGCATAGAGCATGTCCCAGATCCACACCTGGCCGTATTCCGGCAATTCGCCCTCGGCCTTGACCGTGACGGGGGATGAGTCGGTGCCGGGAAGGTGCAGTTCAAAGGTGGCCAATATTGTCTCCAAAAGGGGGATTGATCAGAAATTCAGGTTGACCAGTATAGCAAGCAGGCCCCCTTGCACGTGGGACAACCCCATTTTCCCTGACCCCATCCGCGCCAGAAAAAAGGCCCCTTGCGGGGCCTTACAAGCGCTTGCCTGATAAATGGCCACTCAGGACATGTACAAACCACCGTTGATGGGGATGTTCGCGCCGGTGATGTAATCGGCACGGCGATCACACAGGCAGCCCACCACGTAGGCGATCTCTTCCGGCGTACCCATGCGCCCCATAGGCACCTGGGCGACGATGGCATCGCGCACCTCTTGTGGCATGGCCAGGGTCATGGCCGTGGCCACGTAGCCGGGGGAAACCGAATTGACGGTCACGCCCTTGGTGGCAACTTCCTGGGCAAGGGACATGGTGAAACCATGGATACCCGCCTTGGCCGCCGCGTAGTTGCTCTGGCCGAACTGGCCCTTCTGGCCGTTGACCGAGGAGATGTTCACCACGCGACCGAAGCCGCGCTCGGCCATGCCCTCGATGACCTGCCGGGTCACGTTGAACACACTGTCCAGGTTGGTGGACATGACCTCGCGCCACTGCTGTTCGCTCATCTTGCGCAGGGTCTTGTCCCGCGTGATGCCGGCGCAGTTGACGAGAATATCCACCGGGCCGATGCGCTTCTCGACGTCCTCGACCATGACCTGCGCACCCTCGAAGGAGGATACGTCTCCGGCCGCGAGCTCCACCTCGATCCCGTCAGTCAGCTGTTGCTGCTGCCAGGCCTTGGCCTCGGTCTCCAGGGATGGCAGGTGATTGGCTACCACCAGACAGCCCTGACGGGCCAGTTCGCGGCTGATGGCCGTGCCGATGCCGCCAGTCCCGCCGGTGATCAGGGCTACGCGTCTGACCATGGATTCGCCTCCTTTTGCGGCCTGCTCACCCTTTCAGGCGGCACGCTTGGTAGCGGCGGCGGTGGCCTGCTTGACGTTCTCGCCCGCGCTCTTGGCGGCCTCGTCCATCAGCTGGCTGGTGGCATCGCGTACCTCGGTCATCACCTCAGCACCGCTCTTGCAGCCTGCCATCACCTTCTGGCCATATTCACGGACCAGCTCAGCCTGACCGGAAGCGACGTCCTGGTAGCCCTTGGCCTTGCTCATCAGCTCCATGTTCTTCACACCGGTGTCCATCCAGGCATCCATCAGCTCCATCTGCTGGGCCATGAGTTTCTCCATGGCGGACTGGTTGATCTCGGCCAGACGACGAGAGGTCTCGTAGGTGTTCTGGCTCATCTTGCTCATTATTTCGAACATTTCTTTCATGGTGTCGCCCTCCACGGGTCATTCAATGATTATGCTGCAATGCAACATTGCTGCAGTGCAACATATAAGGCCTGGCAAACAGGAAGTCAAGGCCCGGGTGACAATATTTCTCAGGGGCAGCACCCGGCAAACCGGCCAGAAACCGCAGCAGACCGGGGTCTCAGGCCCGTGCAGGCTCCGGTGGAGACCATCGAGCCCGGGGATGGGATCAGCCGGCTCGGGAATAATCGGGCCTACCGATCCGTTACAGTCTTATGGCTTTTAACCACAGGCAGGCACCATGACCCCCTCCACGCGTCGCAGCATGGGATCCCCCCGCGCCCTTTGGGCCATCACCCTCTTCTCGCTGGCCCTGACGACAGCCTCCCTCCCGGACAGCACCGTCGCGTCCACCCCTCACGCAGACGGGGTGCGGGCCGATGCCGGCCATGTGCGTATCTGGAACCGGTTCGCGGACTCCCTCTACCAGCTTCACCTGCAACAGCTGGAGGAACACGAGGTAAGGATAGAAACCCGGATTGGTGGCTACCCGGGGGGCATGGGGGGTGCTGAGTATTACCGCGAGGAGTCCTATTTCGCCGAGCCGGGAGGACAGTTGCTGAGCCAGATACAGTGGGAGCGTCATCAGCCCCACTCCATCCACAGCATCCTGGTCAATCTCCACGATGCACAGGGCCGGGTGTCTGCGGACTACTACGCCGCCTATCTGCCCAGCTTTCGCAATGCCCCCATGCGCACCCACGTCAACCTGCACAGCCAGGACGCGGAGCTGCGCGCCTTTCGTCAGTTCGATGCCCAGGGACGCAGACTCTATGAGCAATGTCGGGGCAATTTCCAGGGCGAATCCCTGTGGCTTGAGCAGGAATACTTTCCCGTCTCCCAGGAGATGCGAAACACCGAGGCCTATACCCGATGCTTCAGCGAGCTGGATGAGCAGGCCGGGGAGTGGCTGGACCCGCTGCACGCCAGCCAAAGAGCGCAGCGCTGGCCCGCCTTCGTGCCCGACTCCCAGGACGCGCTGGATCGCCTGATCGAGCAATACACCGAGCAGATTCCCATCACCCCCCTGCGCGGTGATCTACGCGTGAAACGGGGCGATGCCTACTTCCTCAAACAGGATTTCGAGCAGGCCATCCAGGATTACGAGGCCGCCCTTGAGATTGACGATGCCCTGGACGAGGCCTATTTCGGGCGGGGCATGGCCCGTGCGCGCCTGGGCGATGTCCAGGAGGGCATCGATGATCTGAATGTGTTCATGGAACGCAATCCGGGCAGTTCACTGGCCCACACCAAGCGCGGCATCCGCTATCTGTGGCTGGGGGATGGCGAACGGGCGGAGGCGGATTTTCGCGAGGCCCTGCGCATAGACCCAAAAAACGCCGAGGCCCACAGTGACCTGGGCGTGATGCTGGCCCAGCGAGGGGACTACGCCCAGGCGACCCGCCACATGGAGGCCGCGGTGGAAAACGACCCCGGCTATCAGAAGGCCTTGCACAATCTCGCCATGGTGCATTTCCTGGAGGGACGGACCGAACAAGCCCTGGAGACGGTGGACCGCGCCCTGAACATCCATCCGCGCACCCGGGGCACCGTGTTGCTGAAAGGCGAGATCCTCAAGGCCATGGGTGAGGACCAGGCCGCACAAAGGCTAGTTGAGACGGCCGCGGAGCTGCCCGAACGGGACTGGTCCGAACGCCTGCCTCTGGACTAGCATATTCTTGGCATATTCCTGGCAGGTCCCTGCCAGGGTCTCAGCCCGGCTTGCGGGGTTTTCCCTTACCGGTCTTGCCGGCGTCCCCTGGCTCAGACCCGGGAGCCGTGAAGCCGGCGGCCTTGAAAAACTCCCCCTGCATGTCCTGCCAGAACTTGAGGTTGCGCCGGGTCATCTCGGCCACATCCCAGGGCCCCTGCCCGCCCATGGTCTCCTGCACCTTGCGGGTGAATTCCTGCTGCTGATCTGCAAAGAAACTCAGGCTCTGATCCAGGTATCCGGAAAAGGCATCGTGGACCGCATCATCGTAGAAACGGATGAAGCGGGTGAGCATCTCCGTGGTGAACAGGGGGTCACCGCCGGTCTCCTGGTCGGTGATGATCTGGATCAGGATGCTACGGGTGATGTCCTCACCCGTCTGGCTGTCGAGCACCTGGATATCCACGCCATTGCGCACCAGGTGCTGGACATCATTGACGGTGACATAGCGACTCTCCTCGGTATCGTAGAGCCGCCGATTGGGATACTTCTTGATGATGCGCGGTGCGTTCACACTTGCTCCCTCAGACCGTCATGGAAAAGCTGTTTTTCACCACGAAGCACACGAAGGGCACGAAGAAAAACAAATGTTCTCTCGCAGAGACGCAAAGAACGCTAAGCAAGACTTAGGGATTGCTCTCACCCCCAGGGCCACGCAGTTTCCGCTCCTGATTTCTTTGCGCCCTTGGCGTCTTTGCGAGAACAGTTCTTTGGTTCTTCGTGTCCTTCGTGGAAAAGAATAAAAACCTATCAACAAAAGATCGGATGTTCTCTCGCAGAGACGCGAAGTGCGCAAAGAAACTCCTCGGTCGTATAAATGGAGCGATCCAATCTATCGTCTTGCTTGGCGTTCTTTGCGTCTTTGCGAGAACAATTCTTTGATCCTTCGTGCCCTTCGTGTGCTTCGTGGTGAAAAAACTCAGTGCATATGCTGCCCACCATTGGCAGCGAAATTGGCGCCAGTGATAAACCCGGCCTGCTCCGAGGCCAGAAAGGCTACCACATGGGCGACCTCCTCGGGCCGGCCCAGGCGGCCCACGGGGATCTGGGCAATGATCTTCTCGCGCACCTCCTCGGGCACCGCCATCACCATCTCGGTGGCGATGTAGCCGGGGGAGATGGTGTTCACCGTCACCCCCTTGCGGGCCACCTCCTGGGCCGCCGACATGGTGAAGCCATGCATGCCCGCCTTGGCAGAGCAGTAGTTGGCTTGGCCGAACTGGCCCTTCTGACCGTTGACCGATGAGATGTTGATCACCCGCCCCCAGCCCCGCTCCGCCATGGGGGTGAGCAAGGGCTGGGTCATGTTGAACACACTGTCCAGGTCGGCGCAGATCACCTCACGCCAGGCCTCGGGGGTCATCTTCTTGAGGGTGATGTCCCGGGTGATGCCGGCATTGTTAACCAGGATATCCACCGGGCCCAGTTCCTTTTCCACCTGGGCCACCAGGGCCACACAGGCCGCGTAGTCCCCCACGTCGCAGGCATAAATGGCCACGGCATGACCTGCCTTTTCCATCCCGTCCCGCCAGGCCTCGGCCTTGGACTGATTGCGATAGGTGGTGACCACCCGGGCACCCATGGCACTGAGGCGCTCGCAGATTGCTGTGCCGATGCCGCCGGTGCCGCCGGTGACCAGTGCCACCCTGCCCTTGAGTTCGTCGCTCATATCACAGATCCTCCACGGCCATGGCCACACCCTGACCACCGCCGATACACAGGGTGGCCAGCCCCTTGCGGGCACCGGTACGTTTCATGCCGTGGAGCAGGGTCACCAGTACCCGGGCGCCTGAAGCACCGATGGGATGACCCAGGGCAATGGCGCCGCCATGGATGTTCACCTTGGACAGGTCCCATCCCAGGGCGCGATTCACCGCGATGGCCTGGGCGGCAAAGGCCTCGTTGGCCTCCACCAGGTCCAGATCTGCCGGGGTCCAGCCCGCCCTCTCCAGACATCGGGTCGCAGCAGAGATAGGCCCGGTGCCCATCAGGGCGGGATCCACACCGGTGGCAGCAAAAGAGACGATCCTGGCCAGGGGTTTGAGTCCTAAATCCCGGGCCCGTGCCTCGCTCATCACGATCACCCCGGCGGCCCCATCATTGATCCCAGAGGCATTGCCCGGGGTGACCGTACCGTCCTTGATGAAGGCAGGACGCAGCCCCGCCAGACCTTCGGCAGTG
The DNA here is from genome assembly GCA_046260855.1 of Thioalkalivibrio sp. Taxonomy (GTDB): domain Bacteria; phylum Pseudomonadota; class Gammaproteobacteria; order Ectothiorhodospirales; family Ectothiorhodospiraceae; genus Thioalkalivibrio_A. Next base: position 3,663 of record JBHEOJ010000033.1, on the reverse strand, counting down.
GTGCCATGACGGGGAAACTCGTCGGTGTCGAAGGTGATCGGGTCTCCCTTGCGCTGGGGGATCTCCACGGGAACGATCTCGTCCGCGAACACACCGGCCTTCTGGGCCTGCTCTGCCCGCTGCTGGGATTGTGCGGCGAAGGCGTCCTGATCCTGCCGGCTGATCTTGTACTCGACGGCCACGTTTTCCGCCGTGTTGCCCATGTGGTAATTGTTGAAGGCGCACCACAGGCCATCGGTGATCATGGTGTCCACCAGCTCCCAGCCCCCCATCTTCTTGCCGGTGCGGGAACCGGGCAGTACGTGGGGCGCCAGACTCATGTTCTCCTGTCCGCCGGCAATCACCACCTCGGCATCGCCGCAACGTACCGCCTGCCAGGCCAGCTGCACCGCCTTCAGGCCGCTGCCACAGACCTTGTTGATGGTCATGGCGGGCACGGTCACCGGCAAGCCCGCCGCCAGGGCCGCCTGGCGTGCCGGATTCTGACCCACACCGGCCTGCAGCACCTGACCCAGGATGACCTCCCCCACCTGATCCGGCGGCAGGCCGGATCGTTGCAGCAATGCCCGGATCACCCGTGCGCCCAGCTCACTGGCCGGGACGCCCGCCAGGGCACCGTTGAATGAACCGATGGGGGTTCTTGCGGCCTCAACGATCACGGTGGAATCACTCATGGGACTTCTCCTCGCAGATGAATGTTTGTGCAATAGGGGCGATATCGGGGTTGACCATAGGCCACACCGCGAGGGCAGGACATTGACCAGGCTCAAGCACAGGCATGGACGCAGTGGCCATACTCGACCCGTCACCCCCGTCTCTTTTCTATAACAGATGAAATAGCGCCCTGCCGAGGGAGACACCGGTAGCGCGTCCATGTTGCACTGCACAAATCATGTGCTAGTCTCTAAGTCACAGCAAGCCAGGGGCGGGGCCACCGCCCACTGCAGGAGCGTGTTCATGAGCCAGTCCGAAAAAGACCCCAACCCCTTCTCCCCGGATACCTGGATGGAGGCCCAGCGCAAATACTGGGAGGCATGGCAGGACATGGCCCGGCAAGCCTCGAAGAGCAGTAGCAGGCCAACGCCCGGTGCCAACCCCTGGACCCAGGGGCTTGATCAGTGGTGGAACTCCGTCTCTCCCGCACTCCCCCCGGATGCCCAGACCTTCTACCAACATCTGGTAGACCTGGGACGGGGCTATTTCTCCATGGCGGAAAACCTCATGGACAAACAGGGGCAGACACCGACCGATGCCTTCAAGACCTGGATGGATCAAGTCTCCCAATCCCTGCACAGCACCGGCCTGCACACCGGCGGCCAGGATCACACCCGGGACTTCATGGCCTTCTGGCAAATGCCCATGGATACTTGGCAACGGGCCGTGTCCGCCTTCGCCCCCCTGCCGGGCGACATGATGAAGGGACTGCACACGGCTGGGCCCGGAGGGTTCGGCCAGGACATGCATGAACACCTGGACCGATTCCTTTCCACACCAGGGGTCGGCTACAGCCGGGAGAACCAGGCCCAGTACCAGGAGCTGTCCCGGCGCATCCTAGAATACCAACGGGCCTATCAGACCTACCAGGCCGGCATGAGCCAGGTGGCCCTGGAGTCCATGGATCGTTTTCGGGCACGCATGGATGATGCGGCCCGCCGAGAGCAGCCCATCGCCTCCCTGCGGGAGTTGTTCAACGAGTGGGTGGACGTGTGCGAAGAGGTCTATGGCGAACACGCCATGTCCGATGAGTACGCCCGCCACTACGGCGAGATCGTCAACGCACTGATGGCCGTCAAGCAGCAGGGATCCATGCTGGTGGACGAGATGCTGGAGGGGTTCAACATCCCCACCCGCAATGAGATCAGCACCCTGCAGCAGCGCCTGCAGGAGACCCGGCGAGAGCTGCAGCGCATGGCTCGGGAGATCGCCGCCATGAAGCAGGACAAGGGCTCATTAGCGGCCAAGCCGGAGCCCGAGCCGAAGGCGAAAACCAAGCCCAAAACGAAGTCCGCCGGCAGTGCAAAGAAGGCCCCGCCCGGGGCCGGCAAGAAGGCGGCGGCTAAACCCGCCAACGCCCGGAGCAAATCCGTGAAAGCCAAGACCGCTAAGAAGAGGAGCTGAGCCCATGATGCCGCCCATCCAGATGCGACCCGACCAGATCCTCGCCGAACTCGCGGAATTCCAGACCAAGCTGGGCCACGGTCTGCAAAACCTCATGGACGCCGGCGAGATCCCTACCGGCGTGACACCCAAGGAGGCCATCTACCAGGAGGACAAGCTGACCCTGTACCGGTTCCAGCCACCCACCAGGAAGGTGCAGAACCCGGTGCCGGTGCTCATTGTCTACGCCCTGGTCAATCGCCCCTACATGACCGACCTGCAGGAGAACCGCTCCACCGTGCGCGGCCTGCTGGATGCGGGTCTGGATGTGTACCTCATCGACTGGGGCTACCCGGACCAGGCGGATCGCTACCTGAATCTGGACGATTACATCAACGGTTATATCGACCGCTGCGTGGACGAGATCTGTGATCGTCACGGCCTGGATGCGATCAACATCCTGGGTATCTGCCAGGGCGGCACCTTCAGCCTGTGCTACAGCGCCCTGCATCCCGAGAAGGTGAAGAACCTCATCACCATGGTCACGCCCGTGGACTTCCACACCCCCGGCAACATGCTCAGCCACTGGGTGCGCCATGTGGATGTGGACCTACTGGTGGACACCCTTGGAAACATCCCCGGCGAACTGCTTAACGCCACCTTCCTGATGCTCAAGCCCTACCAGCTGCTCGGTCAGAAATACCTGGACATGGTTGACGTGCTGGACGACAGCAGCAAGATCAACAATTTCCTGCGCATGGAGAAATGGATCTTCGACAGCCCGGACCAGGCTGGCGAGGCCTACCGGCAGTTCATCAAAGACTTCTACCAGAAGAACCTGCTCATGAACGGCGGCGTGCAGATCGGCAGGCACAAGGCCGAGCTGGGCAAGCTCACCATGCCCATCCTCAACATCTTCGCCGAGCAGGATCACCTGGTACCCCCCGCTGCATCCCGGGCACTGGCAAAGGTGGCAGGTACCCAGGACTACACCGAGCTGTCCTTCCCCGGCGGCCACATCGGCATCTACGTCAGCGGCAAGGCCCAACAGCAGGTGCCACCGGCCATCGGGGCATGGATAAGCGAAAGGACGTGAGGCGTCAGGCGTCCAAAATGTAGACCCCCTCCCCCGCACCGCGGGGGAGGGTTGGGGAGGGGGTGATTTTCCTTGCCACTTGCCACTAGCTACTTGCCACTCACATCCATCAGACTGGATGGATGAGCACCACCTCCGATCTCACCCCCGGCAAACCCCGCGAACGCACCATGCGTCGCGTGACGCTGACGGCTGCGTTCACCAACCTGTTCCTCTCGGTGGCCCAGATCATCGGCGGCATCTTCACCCAGTCCCAGGCCCTGATCGCCGATGGAATGCACACACTGTCGGATCTGATGAGCGACGGCGTGGTCCTGCTGGCGGGACGCCATTCCAACGTCCAGCCGGACAATGAACACCCTTATGGCCACGGCCGCATCGAGACCCTGGCCACCGTGGTGGTGGGGCTGCTGCTGATCGGCGTGGGCGTGGGCATCGGCATGGATGCCGGCGATCGACTGTTCGATCCG
>JBHEOJ010000032.1:0-18361 GCA_046260855.1 Thioalkalivibrio sp. | reverse complement strand
CGTTGCTTGAGCATGATCACCGCCTCCGCGCGGCGGCATGAGGTGGACCGCTTCCACACGCCCCAATTCCAGGGCCACATGATCCGCCGTGAGCCTGACTTCCTGGCGCGGACCTTCCTCGCCCTCCCATTCGTTATGCCAAAGGACACCCTCCACGCGAACCCGCATCCCCTTGTTGAGCAAACGGGCGCAATGCTCGCCCAGGCGCCCCCAGGCACTGACGGTGAGCCAGAACCCACCGTCATCCTCAAACGTCCCATCGCCCTGGGGCTTGGGGCGATCAAAGTAGATTCGCATGTCCGTTACGGGTCGTCGTTCGTCCGCCACGCTGACCTGACGCAGGGTGGGTTCGTTTCCCAGATTACCGCTGCCGCGAAATTTGGCGCTCATAGCAGGTGGCCCTCTGTTGAAGAGTGGGTCCATCAGATCACTGCGCGCCGCGCATCACCACCGAAAAGGGTTTATCCGTTGGGCAACGGTTTTTTTGTCCTACGGCGATTGTTCCATTTCATCCAACCGCTGAATGTGCTCCATGTACATTTTCAGACGCTTGCGCTCATAGGCGAGCGTGTTGTAGCGCAAATTCAAATCCGCCGCGCGCCGATCAAATTCAATGACGCGCCTTCTGGCCTTGGGCGGCAATCCCTGGACATAACCCGCCCCCGAGGGTGCTGTCAGCGTCAGGAAGGTCTGCAAGGCCGCCAACGGCGCCCGACGTCGCCATCGCAAATTTGCGCCCGGCGCCTGGCGATGCAACACCAGCACCACGTGCGGGTCTGAAAACGTCTCGCGAAACTCCTGAACAAGCTGGTTCATGCGGCGCAGCAGGGTCTCCCGGCCCTGATCCAGTACCGTCATTCTGCGCCGGGCTTCGCCGATGGGCATGATGCGTCCGGCCACTTCACCGGCGTGATCGTGATCGTGGTTCATGTCGCTGACGCACTCCACCAGGCCCCTGCCTCCGGGGTATGCCCTCGACGGGCAGTCACCCTGACGCTCCCTTACCCTTAAAGGGTTAAGTAAAGGGCCCTTTATATGGTGTATCTAGTCGGTGCCAGGGATGCGCTTAGGCCCCGTCTCCTCCTGTTTGAGGATCTGATCCAGAGGTCTGCGTGGGTGATGGCCCCGGCGCCTTTCCTGCTGTGTCGGATGGCTCTGTGGGGGAGGTGGCTTGGCGAGACCGGACCAGGGTGTCAAAGGCGTTGCTCTGTTCATCCTGTGTGGGTTTCAAGAAACCCAGACGGATCTCGGGTCCGATACGTGGGCGGGTCTGCCCGGACACAACATCCTGTGGCAATGTCCCCATCGCCTCGATGGCTGCCCGGGCCTTGGCATTGTTGGCCGCCATGTCGTCACGGGTCACCGCGCAGTGCTTCCAGCCCTGGGTGGACTCAAAGACCCGGCGCACCAAGCGCCCGCCCTGGTAAAGCAGTTTCTCGGCTGGATCCCGTTCCATCATCCCCACGTGGCGGGCCGTGAGTATGGTCCGCGCCAGGGTGTCGAAATCGGCGATCAGATAGGCGCCCATGTAACCGTAGGGGTTGGGGAAGTTCAGCGGGTATCGAATGGGTTCCTGTGATTCCGCCACGCCGATATCCACCCCAGTGTTGCGGTGCAGCTTCTGCTCGACATGCTGCTGCAGCCGCGCCAATTCCTCCCGTGCGTGTTCCAGGTTTTCCAGCGTGTGCATCAAGAACCAATCCGCGTAGGGATCATCCAGGGCGGCGCTGTTCCACAGCCGACGGATGATCATCGCGAACCGTACCAGCCCGATGATCCGGGTCTTCCCCTCCGTTTTGGCCCGCCCGGTCACCAACCGCTGCGCCTGTCGGGTTTGCACACGCAACTCGGCCTCGCTGCGCAGTCCTCCGGGGCGTTCCGAGGCCACTTTATGGCTGACCGCGGGATCGGCATGGTGGGGCAGGGTGCGCGGCCCCTGGGCGTCCCGATCTTCTTCGTTATAATCGCTCATGGGCTCACCTGGCCGGCGTGTGACTGGCATTCATCAAGTCTTGGATGTGGGTGCGCATCGTTGCAGGACTTCGGATCCCGCGAAACACAATGTCCACTTCACCGGTCCCGGATGATGCAAACTCCAAATCTCCCACATTGAAAAGCCGACCGAAGAACGTCTGCCGCAGCCCCACTGAACGCACATGCTGCAAACGCACACGCCGTGTTTGTCGGGCCACGATGCCGACATGCTCTTCCACCGAATCGGGCGTGACCCGGTAGAGTCGGACATAGCGGTGGTACACCCAGCCCAGCAAAACCCAACCACACAGGAGCAATGCACCCCAGGCCACCACATGGGCTGGCTGCACCGGCAAAGCCGCCAGCGTGCTGGCAACGGTTTCCTGCCCGAGTAGATCCGCCAGGACATCCAACGCCCTTGGAACCAGTTCCTGGGCCGCGATGGCCAACGCACCAAAAAGCAGGGCCAGCAGGCCGGACATCCAGCCGATGCGCCAGGCGGGCCTCATGATCATGGGCGCAGGCGTATCGGCAACATCGGGGGAGGGTGGATCGGCGGGCTCAGAGGACGTGCGAGACCCGGGTCTCACGACAACAAAGCCGTCCCCCACCTCTTGCACCACGTAGGGCCTCCCCGTCTCCTGAATCAAAAGATCACGTAACCTGGCCGCCTCCGTGAAGCTGGCGGCAGGGGGCCAATCGATCGCTTGGCTATCCACGCTGGACTCCTGGTTCATTCCAGATCCTCACCATTATTCTATCCGGCAGGGGCATATTGACCGACTCAAGCCCAGTGTTTCATTCAAAAATGGTTATCCCGCCTGACACGCCTTACTCATCGGCTCCGACCGAATGGAAGGGGGTGCCAGTGGCACCCCATGAAACCTCCCCGACGGGGGGGGTGCCAGTGGCACCCCTTGAAACCTCCCCGACGGGGGGGGTGCCAGTGGCACCCCTTGAAACCTCCCCGACTGGGGGGGGGTGCCAGTGGCACCCCTTGAAGCCTCCCCGACTGGGGGGGTGCCAGTGGCACCCCCCCTTATCCTCCCGCTCCAGTATCACTTATTGGCATCGCGTTGCTTTGCCTTTTGTCGGAGGGCCTCTATGGTTCGCACGAACTCGTTGTCGGCTGCGGTTGTTGGAGCAGGCACCGAGCGTCTGGAGTGCGCCACACGGGCCGCCATCGCCGCCCGTGATTCGCGGGCCTTGCGAGTTTGGAGCGCAAAGCTTGTCACCGTGAATTCACCGTCTCTGACCCGCTTGGCCACCGAGATCAACCACCCCACGGGATTTCGGATGGGTTGGCCGCCACTGAGACGGCCCTGCAGCTCATCCAGCAGATCCTGCGCCTGATCCACATCGAGGTCGGCACGGGTAAAGGCGCTGTTGGCCAGCAGCCGTTCATCGGCGCTCAGAGCGCTCGGCCAGTCGAGCTTTGAAAACATGGTCGTTTTTGTAGTAGTTGTTTTTTTACTACTACTACTACATGTAGCCATGTTCAAATTTTGACATGGCACTCTATCTACCTGTTTTTTAGTGAGTTTATCATCCGTGTTCAAATTCTGGTCATGGTGTTCTGCATCCGTGACCATTTTTTGGTCATGGTGCGCCACGACCAGATTTTGATCATCGGGGTTCGGAACTCGCGCCGGTGACCCCCTGCATCCTTCTTCGCGCAGTGAGCGTACGTGGCGAGAGGACATGCTCCAAGGCGTATTCACCTCATCGGCCAGCAGGCGGGTCTCCCCGCCCTCACTCAGGGCTGACAGACAGGTCAGTCGCTGCACGGCCCGCTCATGCAGCCCAACCTGCTGCGTGACATCGACTCCCTGATCGATCGCATCCTCGATGGTGTCCAGGACGCCAGTGGCGATGCGGCGCACCCGCGGCGTGGCGTGATCGGCCATCTCATGCAGAAACGATACGTACTCAGGATCCAGGTACATGGCATCCGCCAACGTGGCAGGCTCATCATGCAGTGCATAGACGCGCCCCGCGAATCGACCACCATCGTCTCGTACCCGTGCACACAAGGAGATCCACCGCGTGATCCGCAGGATCAACAGCGCTGCCGTGATGGTCGTGCGGGAGGATACATTGCAGTGGCCGGCCAGGGCTTCGATGCCGGGCATGGCGGTAGGGCCCGATGCATCGGTAAGTGTGCGAATGACGGCCCACAGCCTGACCTCGGTGGGTTTGAGTAGGGGATCCCGGATGAGCAGACGGGGGATGCTGTCGTTCCAGGTGCCCACAAACAGCATGGCATCGGATCCTGAGGGGGCCTGAGCTTGGCTGGATCGTCGCCTGAGTTGAGTGATGGAGCGCTGCACGAAGCTTGCGAGTGTCTCGACCCGGGACGACACATTGCCGTTGCCCGACGGTTCACACGTCCTGATCTGTTCCATGGCCATTCTATGCCCCCTTGGACACCCGCACCGAGACGACTTGGCTGGCGTCGTGCTGGGTGCTGTCAGTGGTCCCGTGGGGCAGGAGATTGCACAGGGTGGAAATGCCGATACCAGCGGCCTGAGCTGTCAGCAGATAGCGCTCGGGGAGCGGGATATGGTCGTGCCTGGACCATGTGGTCCAGGCACAGGTTTCTTGCTCTGGCGTGGGCTGAGGGGGACGACCACAGCTATTGGCGAGCCCCAGGATCTTGCGCCTGAGTGCGTAATGACCCGCAGACCATCCATAGAGCCGCGTCATCAGTGCCCGCGGTGCACCATGCGCCAACAAGGCATCCTGTAGTGCCTCGCTGGCCGCCTCCTCCCGGACACGCTTGAGCATGGCTCGGTAGATCTCGTGGTTGATCTCCAACCTCAGAAAATGCCCCCCAAGGCGACTGAGGTAGGACAAGTCCTTGATGCTCAGCGCCTCCAACTCCCGAATTTCTTCGATCGTAAACCCCAAGTCCATGGCGGCGGTCAGATCGCCGTCCTGAACCCTTTCCATTGCATACCGCAACACCTGAAACGACATGTCCGCCGTCGTGGTAACCATGACTCACCTCCATCATCCCTATTCCATGCTCTGGTCTTGGTCGTCATCTCGACCCATCTCGCGCCACAAGTGATCGCCGGTCGCATCGGGCAGCGCGTGCCGCCGGACTGAACGACAACTGCGCATGAGTGCCACGATCAGATCGAAGTCCTCATCCGACAGGCTGGGTGACGAAAGAATTTGATTGCCCAGCCTGTCGATCCGTGGTCGCGTACCCAGGATTTCCTGCGACCGTGGCCCGTTGGCCAGGTAATCATCCGGCGTCATCTCATGCTGGATCAGGTAGTGGGCGCGTTCTTCATCGGCGAAGAATTCGCTGAGCGAGAACAACATCCACCACACCAGGCGATGCATCGCATGGGTGGAAGTCTGTGCCGACAGCGGGCTACGTGGAAGATCGACCAAAAACCCCATGCCGCGATCCAGTGGCAATACGCATCCGGATAAGCCATGACGCTCGGCAATCTCGACCGCGAGCTGGTGGCTACGCTGACGTTGTTCCGCCAGGGTCTGGGGCGAGGCTGCACCGGTGGGGGAGGGGGGCGCCGTGCCTGATGTGTCCGGTGATTCAGCCATCGGCGCCGGTGTCGAAGGATCCGAGTGATCCAACGATCCTTCGCTCGCCGATACCGTGGGGGAGGTCACCTCCCGGGATCGGGGGTTTGCGGCTACATCCTCCGAGCCATCGCTGGCTGGCGGGGTGGCCTGCAAGGCTTCGGCGGGTTCATTGCCCGATTGAGGCTCGACAGGATCGGCATCAGACCGGGGCGCCACTGGTATGCCGGGTGATTCGGTAGGGTCGTACTCGGCGGCACTGGCAAGACGCCGGTCCGAGAGAGTGGCGTCCACCTCCAGCCGAATCCGTGTCACGGGGTGATCCAGTGCCTGGGCGATACGCCCCTCCAGTTCCTGGCGAACCAGCGCCAGGTCGAAATCGGGACCATCGATCTCGCTCAGGATGTTCACCCACATCTGTTCATAGTCGGCGGCATCCTGTCCGGCGGCGACCCAGTATTGTCGGAAGGCCTCGCATTGGTTGCGTAGTGCATCGATCTGGGGACGTCCCATACCTGAGCGCAGTGCCTCTGGAATGATCGGATACAACACCGAGGCGGCATACTCCAGGCGGATGATATGGCGCTTGGAGATGGTGTATCCGCGCGCGCTCAACCGCCGCAGGAATTCGTTGCGCGAGAGCGGCTCGCTGGCCTCCGCCTCGATTTCCTGGCGCAGATCCTGTAATCCCAACGCCTTGTCGATCAGGGTCATCTCCCCGCGCAACTCGTTCTCGATCATGTGCGCGGCGAGCACATCCGCCTCGTTGGTCCATGGGTGGAATAGGCAGTGCACCTTCTGGAAGGATCCGGATGTTTCTTCCTGCGCGAGCTCCTGGAGAATTTGCAGGCGAGTATTACCACCGGCGCGGATGCAATACTGCTCATCGCCGGGGCGCCGAGTGATCTCCAGGGCGTTGTTCAGGCCGCCCTGGGCGCGGATGGATGCCTTGATCTCCTCGTAACGGGGGTTGATTTCCTGTCGTGGGTTGCGGTCATAGAATTTGATCTCGTTAACATCCAGCACCATCTGAGTCACGGTGACCGGATCCGAAGGAGGGAGGACAGTCTGCTGCGGAGCTTCTGAACGCGCCCGAAAGTGGCCCTCACGCAGCATCCCTGCCACATCGGGTGCCAGTCGACGATTACTCATGTATCACCTCCGGGGCCTGCTGCGCAGGCGTCCACTGGGGGGTGATATCCACCAGGTGCGGAAATAATTCGTGCACGAGCGCGGTCATGGTCTGCGTCGCGGGTGGGGTAGGGCCTTGCCGGCGGACCTCCCAGCGATGCACGGGGCATCGGTGGGTGGCGGCTTCCCGGTAAGCCACGGTGGAGGGAACAATGGTGTTGAGGATGGAGATGGCACCGCGTGAGGGTGCGTAGGATGCCTGACGCAGTTCGTGGGAGATCATGCGCGCATCCCGGGTATGGTCCATGCGGTAGACCAACCCTTTCATGGGGGCGACGGGTGCCCCCAGGTAGGCCATCGGCCGGAGGCGTTCGAGCATGCCCAAGGTGCCCCGGGCAAACTCACGTGCCGAGAGAATTTCAGGAGGAATCGGAGAGAGCAGCAGATCCGCGGCCAGAACGGCGGCGTCCTGCAGGGGACCAATCGCCCCCTGTGTATCCATCAGGATGATGTCGTACTGATCATCCAGGCTGGTCAATACATGGCGAAGCCGGACCCGTCCGTCGGGTTGATGCAGGATCCAGCTTTGCAGTTCGCCATCAGGGTCATCGGATACCACGATATCCAGGTGGGTCAGGTCCGTCCGACTGATCACGCCTTGTGTGGTGGCCGAGGTGATGAGGGTCATCAGCCCACCTTCGGCTTGTTCGGCGAGGCGGTAAAAACTACTCAATGTGGGTTGGATGTCAGCGTCGATCGCTAACACCCGCTGGTTCATGTCTGCCAGGATGGCCGCCAGATTGGCGGTCACAGTGGTCTTGCCAACACCACCCTTGGTGCTGCACACCGTCACTTTCATTGCCATGTTGTGCCCCTACTTTCTTGTTTGTTGGGGGCACAACGCAGTATCATCCATAGGACCAGGGACAGCCCAGGTTGCCGCCTGGGCGCACCGAAGGGGGGTGGATCAACACCCCCCTTCACCTATCAATACGATGTGCCATCCAACAAGGCTCCCGGATAGAGCCTTAATGCTTATCTACAATATCCCTGATCGTGTTTCAACGCTGTAACACGAGAGTTCCATATTTCAATCTACTATTTGTGATCTAGTTCGCGTTGGCAGCGCGCAAGTGGTGATTGATTGCGGGTGGATCTGATCCAAAAATCAACTCAGCCGGAATCAACACTCCCTTGATATGGGAAGTGTGGCGATCACCCTGGATGGCATAGCGATGAATGTTGGTTCCATTGTCGCACTTCACATTTTGCTTCAACTTCAAGAAACGTTTTTGCACGTATTCCCAGCTGTTGTCGGTTGCCACCTTCGAGACGTAATCCTTGAAGATCCCGGGACTGACCAGCAATAACCCCTCATCGACCACATGCAAGCGCGCAGCGCTTTGATTGATCGACAATCGTCGATGGGCGACCTCGTTGATCAGCCAGGCCATGAATCGGCAACCCTCATCCTCGCTTTGGGCACTGAAAGGGGGTTGTGATGATGCAGTGGTTGACCGCTCATCCGGCACCGCGGTGACCTCTTCTGGCGTTGACTCTGATGCATCGCTGCCAGGTGGCATCGGCATGTCATCAGCGGCCGGATCCGCGTCGGCCTCGGTGAGCGGGGTTGCCTGAGTGGGGGTCTGGTTGGCTGGCGATGTGACCTGCTCGCTATCGTCCTGTTCGACACTGGCCGTGCGCGTGTCATCGACCAAGGGGGTCACGGTCCCCTCAAAGGGGACAGGCCGGGCATCGGCCTGTGGCCAGAGCCGATGGACGGGAATGCGAATCAGGGTGAGCTCATGAGACCAGTCACCCGAGGCGACCGTCGCCCGCCAAATGGCGCGATCACCACAGGCCACCAGGACACCGTGCTCCTGGAGGGTGTCATAGATGCGGTCATTGGAGGCGGGAATACCGGCATGACCCTCCGCTCCCAGATGCGCTCGCAGGGCATCCACCGTCCGTTTGGACACCAGCCACAGATCATCGCCCACGAGCCACCCCGCAGCGCCATTGCGGTTCAAGGGCAACTCTCCCTGATCCAGCAGATAGCGCAGCCCGGTCAGTAACCGCGTCCATAAGGGCTTGGAGCGACCCCCGCTGGCGGCGGGCGAGACCGCATCCCCTGCCCCCAGATTGCGGGCCACCGAGAGCCCATCGGCTTGCAGGATGATCTCGCCCAAGGCGCCGGCCTCGTCCATGTTCCCGGCAATGGTGGCCAACCAGGCGGAAAACAACTCATGATCCCTCGCCAACCAGGCAATGCCCCGGGCCGGGATGATCTGATGGGCCAGGAGCGGGGCCGCCTGCTCATGGAATCGGTACTTGCGACCGCGGCGAAACGCGAGGCTGTATCGCTGGCAGCCATCGACTGTCGTCATGGGGCCCAGCCAAGGCTCCCATCGGCCCAATGCATGGCCCTGGACGTCATACAGTGATACCTGCTGATCGACTGCGGGCTTGCCGATGTCATGCAGCAGGGCCGCCGTGGCGACGGCATAGGTCCACACATCCTGGTTTTGGGCGATGCGTTCGGGCGTACCACCGACGGGCAGGAGTCGTCCGCGACGAATCAGCAGCGCTTGCAGCAGGACCTCCAAACCATGATCCAGCATCCCACCCAGACCCGCATGGTGATGTGCTTCGGAAGCCGGCAGCTGCTGAACAAAGCAGGCGTAATGTCGAATGGCGGTTAAGACCAGTGCCTCGTAATGCTGTGCTGGCAGAGTGGTCAGCACCGCGATCTGAGCCAGGGTGGCTCGCCGATGAAGGGGATGCAGCAGCGTATCGCTATCCTGGATGGGAATCAGAGGGGATTTCTGCGCATTAGGATGAGGCGCGCCCGTGGGCTTTCGGGTGCGTCCCAAGGATCTCATCCAGGTGATCAGGGTCACCAACTCACCTCACTCTCACCATGCACCGACACATCATCAAGAAGACTCATACCAAATAGGTTAGAGAATGAGTAGGCCGCTTTGAATGCTTTACCGTACCCTTGTGGCAGCACGATTTCTGGCAGAGTGGTCAGCGCCGCACGACCTCGCGTGCCCAATCCCCATCCTGCCTTGATGGAGCGCACCATCCGCTCGGTGCGGTTATTGGTGAAGGGGATTCGCCAATCGATCAGGAAGCGGAAGCGCCAGATGGACGCCCGAAAGTCTCGGAACCTCACGAGCAGGTTGGTCGCGGGATGCTGCTTGATACGCCGCCGGCTGGCATCATCAGGCACTTTGAGCGGCTTGGCCGCCAATCCCTCGGCCACCTGTTCGTCGTAGGCCTTGAGAAAGGCCTCGACCTGGTCGCTTGGCAAGGTGGTCAGGCCCATTGCTTTGCGCCCAAGATAGCCCCCGATGCTGCCCACCATGCGCATCGCCTCACACAGGCTGGGCGGTGTCTTGGGGGCCTGCGGTTCCTGGCGCTGGTAAGCGCAGGCCTCAATGGATCAGAATAACTCGTCGTCAACTTAAACCAAGGGAAGGACCCCATGCCTCCCCCGCAGCCTGAAAACACGCAGTGGCACACCGGTTTCATGCTCATCCAGGGCAACCGCTTGGAGGATTTGCGGGAACTGATGACGGACTGGATGCAGCGCCACCCGCTGGCACCACTGGAGAATGAGGTGGTCCTGGTGCAGAGCAACGGCATCGGGCAATGGCTCAAGCTGGCCCTGGCCCGTCCACCTGAGGCCGGCGGCTGCGGCATTGCCGCCGCCCTGGACGTCACTCTACCAGCGCGTTTCATCTGGCAAACGTATGGCCATGTACTGGAGGATTTGCCCGATATCTGCGCTTATCACAAGGCACCCATGGGATGGCGTCTTTACCGCCTACTGGGTGATCTGGAGGCCCTGGCCACCCATGCCGAAGCGCAGCAGCAACTGCAGCCACTCTACGGCTTTTTGAACTCCGATGATGATGTACGCCGACGCCATCAATTGGCCATGCGTCTGGCTGATCTGTTCGACCAGTATCAGGTATATCGGGGCGACTGGCTGGATGCCTGGCATCAGGGCGAAGACATCCTGATCCGACCCGATGGCAGCCATCAAGCCGTCCCCGAGGCACAGCGCTGGCAACCGCTGCTCTGGCGCGCGCTCAACCAAGAAATTACCGCGGGCGAGGATCCGTCCATGGGACAAAGCCGCGCCCAGGTGCACGCTCAATTCCTGGAACGGGCCCAGGCACTGACGCAGCGGCCATTGAGCCTGCCGCGTCGGGTGATCGTGTTTGGTATCTCCTCATTGCCACGCCAGACCCTGCAGGTTCTGGAAGCCATGGGTCATCTCAGCCAGGTCATGCTGTTCGCGCATAACCCTTGCCAGCATTATTGGGGCGATATTATCGAAGGCCGTGATCTATTCCGTCAGGCCTATCGCCGCCAACGACACCGCAAGGTGCCTGAGGATCTGGATCCGGATCACATGCATTTGCATGGCCACCCCTTGCTGGCCGCCTGGGGTAAACAAGGTCGCGACTACATCCGTTTGCTGGATGAACATGATGAGCGTGAAGCGTATGAGGAACATTTCGATGACCAGAATCTGTCGATCGACCTATTTGAATCCCCGGGGCAAGAGACGCTGCTGACGCAGTTACAGGACGACATCCTGGAATTGCGCCCCCTGGCCGAGCGGCGCGAGTTGGCTCAGGGTATCGATCCAGCCCAGGATGACAGCCTGAGTTTTCTGGTGGCTCACGGCCCACAACGGGAAGTGGAAATCCTTCACGACCAACTACTGCAGACTTTCGCCCAGGCGCGGGAAACCGGCCAGCCACTGCACCCCCGCGATATCCTGGTCATGGTGCCGGACATCGACATCTATGCGCCCCATATCGAGGCCGTGTTCGGTCGTTTACACCGCAACGACCCCCGCCATATTCCCTTTAACATCACCGACCAGGGACAGCGGCACCGTAATCCGGTGTTGATCGGCCTGGAGGCCCTGCTCAACCTGCCTCAATCCCGGTTCTCGGTCAGCCAGATCCTGGATCTGCTGGATATCCCTGCCCTTCGCGCTCGGTTCGGGATCAACGAGGCCGATCTACCCCGGCTGCGTCAATGGATCGAGGGGGCGCACATTCGCTGGGGCCTGGATGAGACGCAGCGGGCCGACCTGGGATTGCCTACAGGGCTGGTTCACAACACGTGGTCCTTTGGGCTGGAGCGCATGCTGCTGGGTTTTGCCAGTGACGATACCGGCCCGTGGCGTGATATCGAACCCTACGACGAGGTGGCGGGTCTTGAGGCCAGCCTGATGGGCCCACTGGAACAGCTGCTTGAAAGCCTCTCGCGCACGTGGCAAGCCCTGCAAGGGAATCTGACGCCGACTGAGTGGTCCGCAGTGATCCTCCGCTTGCTGGAAGATGCCTTTCTACCCCAGGACGAGGCGGACACTCGCGCCATGGAGCGCATCCATCAGGCCCTGGATCAATGGCTCAACGACTGCCACGCGGCCGGTGCCCTGGAAGAGCTCCTCCCATTGGCAGTGGTGCGCGACACTCTGCTGGATGCAATCGATGAATCGACCCTGAGCCAGCACTTCATGGCCGGCTCGGTGAACTTCGCCACGCTCATGCCCATGCGTGCCATCCCCTTCCGCCAGATCTGGCTGCTGGGCATGAATGATGGCGATTATCCACGTAGCCAGCGTCCTGCGGATTTCGATCTCATGGCTCACGACTATCGCCCGGGCGACCGCTCCCGTCGCGAGGACGACCGTTATCTGTTCCTTGAGGCCCTACTCTCGGCCCGCGAGCGTCTGGTGATCAGTTGGGTGGGCCGCAGTATCCGCGATAACGCCGAGCGACCCGCATCCGTGCTGGTGGGGCAGCTGCGAGACCATATCGCCGCCGGTTGGCATCTGGACACCGAGGCAGCGGTGGCCGACGGCCGGGCCCTGGTCGAGGCCCTGACCACGGAACATCCCTTGCAGCCTTTCAGCCGCGAGTATTTCCGGCCCGGCCGCCCCGCCCGTCTGTTCACCTATGCCCATGAATGGCAGGCCCTGCACGACGATGACTCACACTCGGTGACCGAAGCCCCGCCGACCCTTTCTCCACCGACCCTGGAGGCGCCGATCCGGTTGGCGACGCTGGGTCGCTTCCTGCGGCAGCCGGCACAGCATTTCTATGAACAGCGGTTGGGCCTGTGGCTGGGGGATCAAGACACACCCATCGTCGACGACGAGACCTTTCATCTGGAGGGGCTGGAGCGATGGCAGATCCATCAACAAACGCTCGAGGGGCTGATGAAGCATTGGCGGCAACAGCCCGATTTGGAAACGCCCCAACTGCTCGAACAGGCGGTGGCCAACCTTGGCCGCGCGGGCCATCTGCCTCTACCGCCCCTGCAGCGGATCAGCCAGGAGATGTTGATCACCACACTGATCGAGCCGGTGGATTCGTTCAGAAGCCTATCCCAGAAATACGCCCAGCCTTGCCCACCCCGGGAGATACAGCTGGGTGCGCAGGGCCTTGAACTGGAGGATCTGATCACCGATCTACGCCAGGACGCATCAGGTGCCTGCGTACGGCTCTGCCTGACACCAAACCATATCCAGAAAAAACAAGGGTTGCAGTGGCACCACCTGGTCCGCCACTGGCCCCATCATCTGGCCGCCCAGATCAAGGGGCCCGTCACCACTCACCTGCTCGGACCTGATACCCATCTCAAGCTCCCGCCCTTGACCGCAGATATGGCCCGACAACATCTTCAGGCCTTGCTCGAGGGGTACCGACGAGGGCTCACCGAGCTGCTACCCGTGGTGTGCAAGACCGGGTTTGAGCATCTGGTCGATGCCGGTTCCGGCAAACGGCCCAAGGCGCCCAGCATCTACGAGGGCGGACACCAGTCCCAGGGCGAGATACAGGATCATCCCGTGTACAGCCGCTTCTGGCCGGATTTCGACAGCCTGATGGCGGATGGTCGGTTCGAGGAGCAGGTCCGGGACTTGTATGGCCCTCTGTATGCACTGATGACCCAATCGGAGGTTCACGGATGAGTCCGTCCACACCCATGTCACTGGATCCGCTGTGTTTTGCCTTTCGTGACACCCAACTGATCGAAGCCAGCGCCGGCACGGGCAAGACCTTTACTCTGGCCCTGCTCTACACCCGCTTGGTGCTGGGGCATGGTGGTGATGCAGCCTTTGGCCGGCCACTTACACCGCCCCAGATTCTCGTGGTCACCTACACCAAAGCCGCCGCCCAGGAGTTACGCGATCGAATTCGTCGGCGCCTGGTGGAGGCCGCCGATCACTTCGAGGCCGACCCCCATGATCTCGATGCAGGCCCCGGTGACCCGCTGATGTGTCAGTTGCGGTCGGACTATCGTGTCGAGCAGTGGCCCGGGTGCGCCCGGCGTCTGCGCCTGGCGGCAGAGTGGATGGACGAGGCGATGATTGCCACCATTCATGGCTGGTGTCAGCGCATGCTCCAAGAGCATGCCTTCGAGACTCGGGGTTTGTTCCACCGGGAACTCACGCCTGACCAGACCGACCTGGTAGCCGAGGTGTTGCGCGACTACTGGCGTGTCCACTGCTATCCCCTGACTCCCGATCGCGCACTGAGCCTGACCGAGGTGATCCCCTCTCCAGCGCATCTACAGAAAAAGCTCGACCGTTGGCTCCGGCAGCAGGATATCGAGCTGACCTTCCAGGGCCACCCCATCCACTGTCCCGACCTGGAACCGGTGCTGGATCGACAGACCCAGCGACGGGCCAGACGAGAGCAGATGGAAGCCAGCGAGAATGCGGCGCGCCAATGCTGGCAGGACCATGAGGAGGCGATCGAGAAAATACTGTGGTCACTGCGCCCCCATCTGGATGGTCGCAAACATAAAAGCGCCAAAACCGAGACGTTCACGGATCTGCTCGCAGGGATCCGGCAATGGGCCCGAGGGGGCGAGGCGCCGACCACGCTGCCCAACTTTGCCCAGGGGGCCTTCGTTTTCAAGCGCAGTGCCACGATACAGGCGGCCCCGGAACATCCAGCCTTCAATGCCCTCACCCAGTGGCAAACCGAACTGACGGCTCTCAATGATGACAGGGTGGCCGGTGAGCCGACCACAGAGGCCTGCATCCTGGCCCATGCCGCTGGCTGGGTTGCCCAGGAGCTATCACGCCGCCTGCGCCAAAACGCGCAAATGGGCTACGAGGATCTGCTCGGGGAACTGGATCGGGCTCTTGATCCAGTCCAGGCAGGCCCGCAAGCGGCTCAATTGGCCCGCACCTTACGCGAACAGTTTCCGGTGGCCCTGATCGATGAGTTTCAGGACACGGATCCGGTGCAGTACCGGCTGTTCAATCGAATCTACAGTAGCGATCCTGAGCATGGCGCCAACTGCGCGACTGCCCTGGTGATGATTGGGGATCCCAAGCAGGCCATTTACGGTTTTCGGGGGGCGGACATCCACAGTTATCTCGCCGCCCGTCGGGCCACCAATGGGCGCCATCACAGCCTGGAGACCAACTATCGCGCCACCGCGCCCATGGTCAATGCCTGCAACCATCTCTTCAAATGCGCGGATCGCCACGCGCGCGGTGCCTTCCGATTCCGCACTGACCAGGAAGATCCCATTCCCTTCCGACCGGTGCAGGCCCATGGTCGAGACGAGACCCTGATTCTGGATGACTCTCCCGCCCCCGCGATGACCTTCTGGACCCTGGATGACACTGATGAGGCGGTAGGCATGGATACCTATCGGCAGCGCATGGCCGAGGCCACGGCGAGCCAGGTGGTCCGCTGGCTCATGCAGTCGCGTCAGCAACAGGCCGGTTTTCTCGAAGCGGGCGCGTTGCGTCCCCTGTATCCCCGTGACCTGGCCATCCTGGTACGCACTGGCAAAGAAGCCAAGTTGATTCGCCAGGCACTGGCCGCACGCCAGGTGGCGAGTGTGTATCTGTCCAATCAGGAATCCGTTTTCCGCAGTCCCCAGGCCCGTGACCTGGTGCATTGGCTGGAGGCCTGCGCCGATCCCACCGACGAGCGGCGGGTACGGGCGGCCCTTGGCACAAACACCCTGGCACTTCCCCTGACCACCCTGGCCACATGGCAAGAGGACGAACTGGCGTGGGAAGAACAGCTGGAGCGTTTTCACCAGTATCGACGTCTTTGGCTGACCCAAGGTGTGCTGGCCATGTTGCGCCAGCTGATCCACGACTTCGAACTGCCGCGGCGCTGCCTGGCCCAGGCCGGCGGTGAACGCTCCCTCACCAATGTGCTGCATCTGGCGGAGTGGCTTCAGCAATCGGCGCGCGCCCTGGACGGTCAACAGGCCCTGATCCGCCACCTGCGGGAACACCACGATCACACCGGCGAAGAACATGTGGTGCGCCTTGAAAGTGATGCCGAACTGGTCAAGGTGATCACCATTCACAAGTCCAAGGGCTTGGAATACCCGCTGGTTCTGCTGCCTTTTATCTGTAGTTGGAAGACTATCGATAAAAAGGTCGACCAAGTCCCCTATCGTGACGGCGCGCAACGCTATCTGGAACTGGACAAGACAGGTTTCGAAGAGGCCTGGACGGCGGCTGATGATGAGCGCTTGAGCGAGGACATGCGCCTGCTCTATGTCGCCATCACCCGCGCGCGGCATGGCGTATGGATGGGCATGGCACCCCTGAAACGGGGCCGCAGCACACGCCCTCAACTGGAGCAGTCTGCCATGGGGCATGTCCTGGGAGGTGAGGTCATGAACGATCCGAAGGGTGTATGGGAGGCCCTGGCAGCACTGACCAGTGAGTGTCCCGACCTGGTACACACTTCCTTGCCACACAGCGACCCGACACCCCTGCCCCCGGTTTCTACAAAAACCCTGGAAAAGGCCCTTTTACCCCCAACGGGAGGCCATGAAGCCTGGTGGATTGCCAGTTACTCCTCTTTGCGTCTGGGCCCCACAGAAGCCGGTCGAGAGGCGTCTGAAACCGCCGGAGAAGATATTGCCCGCGAGGAAACCACGCCCTCACCCCAACCTGTGGACTGGCAACCCGGGCTACGCGTGGGCGACGCTGCGGATCATGGCCTGCATTGCCTGCCCCGAGGGCCCCATATTGGTACTTTTCTGCACGGCATCCTCGAAGGCGCTGCAGATCTTGTCAGTGGCACACAGCGAGGCTTTGCCGCTGTTGCCCAGGACAGCGCGGCCCGGCGCGATCTGGTGGCACGGCGTTGCCAGCGGCGTCAGCTCACTGACTGGATCGACACGCTGGATCAGTGGCTGGCCGATTATCTGACTCAGCCCTGGCATCTGCCAGGCGCAAGCGACACCCCCCTGCGCCTGGCAGATCTGGCTCCCGAGCACATGCAAACGGAAATGGAATTCTGGTTCCCGGCTGAGCACGTGGATACCCGGGCACTTGATCGCCTGGCCCGAGCTCATTGCCTACCCGGACAGGAGCGCCCTGGACTGGCCACCCACCATCTCAACGGCATGCTCAAGGGCTATATCGACCTCGTGTTCCACTACCAGGGTCGTTACTACGTCCTGGACTGGAAATCCAATTGGCTTGGACCGGACGATGACGCCTACGCACCAAACGCGATGCAGGCGGCGATCCTGACGCATCGATATGACCTGCAGTACCTGATCTACCTGCTGGCCCTGCACCGGCAGCTACAGGCCCGATTGCCTGGCTATGATCCGCAACAGCATCTGGGCGGCGCCCTGTTTGCCTTCCTGCGGGGCAATCAGGCACCGGGAGGCGGCCTCTATTACGACTGCCCGCCCCCGGCCGTGATGGCATCACTGGATCGGCTGTTTGCCGGCGATCCTGCCAGCCGGACTGCCACCACCCAGGAGATGCGCTGATGGCCTGCCCTGCCGAACTGCTGCTTACGGAGTTGACCGATTGGGTTGAGGCCGGTGCACTGCGTCCATTTGACCTGTCACTCACCCGCTTCATCCATCGCCGGGCACCGGAGTTGGATCCGGCGGTACTGCTGGCCATTGCCCTCACCAGTGCACGGAATGGCCACGGCCATGTCTGCCTCGACCTGACGCAAGCCCTGTCACATCCGGACAGTCTGTTGGCTCGGCTACGCGATGATCGGGATCCCCACTTCGTCATCCGCCAAAGCTTGCGGCGCCAACTCGCTCCACTCACACCCACAGCCTGGGTCGAGCGCCTTGCTGCCAGCGCCGCCGTGACGCGCGCACAACAGGCCCACACCGACACCGCGCCGCTGGTTCTGGATAGGCGCGAGGATCGCTCCCTGCTGTACCTGCGCCGCTATTGGCAGTATGAGCAGGTGATCCTCCAGCACATCCACCAAAGGCTGACCGATCCCCCGGCGCTGGACGAGACGCATCTGAGCGCCGCCCTTGATACCCTTTTTCCCGATTCGGGTATCGACTTCGACTGGCAGAAGCTGGCTTGCGCCCTGGCCACCCGTCGCCGTTTCTTCATTCTTACCGGTGGCCCGGGCACCGGGAAAACCACCACCGTGGTACGCCTGTTGGCGCTGTTGCAGCGCCTGGCCGTGGCGGCTGGGGATCCCCCACCACGCATGGAACTGGCCGCACCGACCGGCAAGGCCGCCGCCCGCCTGAACGAGTCCATCCGTGGACAGATCGATAGCCTGCCCGGTACACCCGCCGACAATGCTGTCCTGCCCAGGCAGGTCAAGACCCTGCACCGACTGCTGGGCCCGCGCCCCGACAGTCGGCGCTTTCGTCATCACGCTGGCGAACCCCTGCC
>JBHEOJ010000031.1:425-18493 GCA_046260855.1 Thioalkalivibrio sp. | reverse complement strand
ATTCAAAAGCGAACCACAAAGGTACGCGAAGGTATGCGCGAAGGGCGCAAAGGTTTATATAACGTTTTTCAACTTCGCGATCTTCGCGCATACCTTCGCGCCCTTTGCGGTCCGCTTTTGCCTTTTGCGCCCGACCATCACTGCCGAATCACATCCACCCCCGGCGGGGCCTCGAAGCGGAAGGTGGCGGCGGGGATGCTGGGGTTCAGGCGCATGTCGGTGAAACGAATACGGGTCTGCTGACCGAACTGGTCGTAGAGGACCATCATGCCCACCCGGTCATTGTCCATGCCGATGAGGATGCGGGTGAAGTCCGCATCCCGATCCAGGGGGGTGAGTTCAACCCACTCCAGACCGGCCTGGTGACCCACCACCGTCACCTGGAAATCCTCCTCCAGGGGACGGGGCTCCGACAGCAGCATGATGGGGGCGCCCGCCAGCACCTGTTCCATGGGCTGGGCGGTGGCCTGGGCCAGCTCCTCGTCATAGGTCCACAGGAACTGGCCATCGGCGATGATCAGCTGGCGGAACGGGGTCTCGTAGTCCCAGCGGAATCGACCCGGGCGCTGCAGCTGCACACGGCCCTCGGAGACCTGCAGCACATCGTCCTGTTCGTTGATGACCACTTGCTCGAAGCGGGCGTCGAAACGGGTCACCTCGGCGAAGAAACGATCCAGACTCTGGCGGGCGTCACTGGCCAGGGCAGGTGCGCAAAGCATCAGGGCCAGCAGGGGTGTCAGCAGATATCGGATCATGGGTCTCTCGTGGACGGGTATTCGAAGGGTTGGACAGTGAATCCGGGAAAAGGTCCCTGTAGGGGCGGTCAATCCCTCGGACCGCCGGGTGCCAGGACCTCGCGGTTGCCATTGGACTGCAGTGCACTCACCAGACCCGCCGCCTCCATGTCCTCGATCATGCGTGCGGCCCGGTTGTAGCCGATCTTCAGGCGACGCTGCACATAGGAGATGGAGGCCTTGCGGGATTCCAGCACGATGGCGACGGCCTGGTCGTACAGGGGATCGCTCTCGGCATCGCCCTCACCCATGGGCTCCAGGCCCGGGATGTAGGCGGCACCGGCCTCCGGCTCTTCCAGCACCCCTTCCAGATAATCGGGCTCACCCAGGGACTTGAGGTGGTCGACTACCTGGTGCACCTCGTGGTCCGCCACGAAGGCGCCGTGCACGCGCACCGGGTGTGCGGTGCCCGGCGGCAGGTAGAGCATGTCACCCATGCCCAGCAATGCCTCGGCGCCCATCTGGTCCAGGATGGTGCGGGAATCCACCCGGGATGAGACCTGGAAGGCCACGCGGGTGGGGATGTTGGCCTTGATCAGGCCGGTGATGACATCCACGGAGGGCCGCTGGGTGGCCAGGATCAGGTGAATACCGGCGGCACGGGCCTTCTGGGCCAAGCGCGCAATCAGCTCCTCCACCTTCTTGCCCACCACCATGATCAGGTCGGCGAACTCGTCCACCACGATGACGATGAACGGCAGGGTCTGAAGCTCCGGCGTCGGGGCCTCGTTGTCGAATTCCAGGGGCGGCTTGTAGAAAGGATCCCGCAGGGGCTCGCCCTTCTCGGCGGCGTCCTTCACCTTGCGGTTGAATCCGGCCAGGTTGCGCACACCCATGTTGGACATGAGCCGGTAACGGCGCTCCATCTCCGCCACGCCCCAGCGCAGGGCATTGGAGGCATCCTTCATGTCCGTGACCACCGGGGCCAGCAGGTGCGGGATGCCCTCGTAGACGGACAGCTCCAGCATCTTGGGATCGATCAGGATCAGGCGCACCTCATCGGCCCGCGCCTTGTAGAGCAGGGACAGGAGCATGGCATTGATGGCCACGGACTTGCCCGAGCCGGTGGTGCCCGCCACCAGCAGATGGGGCATGCGGGCCAGGTCCGCCACCATGGGCACGCCGCCGATGTCCTTGCCAAGCGCGAGAGTGAGCGGCGAGCCGGCGCCATCGAAGACTTTGGACTGGAGGATCTCCGAGAGCACCACCAGTTCCCGTTCCTCGTTGGGGATCTCCAGGCCCACGGTGGACTTGCCCGGGATCACCTCCACAATACGCACGCTGATCACCGACAGGGCCCGGGCCAGGTCCTTGGCCAGGGCACTGATGCGGCTGACCTTCACGCCGGCGGCAGGCTGCAGCTCGAAGCGGGTGATCACCGGCCCCGGATGCACGGCCACCACCTCCACCTCCACGCCGAAGTCCTTGAGTTTGAGCTCCACCTGGCGGGACATGGCCTCCAGGCTGGCCTCGGAGTAGCCCCCCTCGTGGGGCTTGGCCCCATCCAGCAGGGCCAGGGGCGGCAGGGCGCCGGAGCGCGGCTCGCCCTTGAACAGGGGGATCTGCTTTTCCTTCTGGGCGCGCTCGCTCACCTCCGGCTTGTGCACCACCGGCTCGATACGAAGCTTGGGCCGGGCGCGCACCTTTTCCGTCTCGCTGCGCACCACCACCTCCCGTGCCTCCCGGGCCTTGCGCCCGGCACGACGCTCCAGGAACAGTTCGATCCGTTCCCGGGTCCAGGCGATAAACATCAAGGTCATGCGCCCCACCCAGTCCATGAGCGCGAACCAGGACAGGCCGGTGAACAGGGTGACACCGGCCAGGAACAGCGCCAGCAGCAGCAGGGTGGTGCCCACCAGGCTGAAGCCCGCGATCAGGACGGTGCTGAGCACCTGCCCCAGGATGCCGCCGGCATTCAGGGGCAGGGTGCCCGGGCCGAAGTGGATGGTGGCCAGGCCACAACCGGCGGCCAGGGTGATCACGAAGCCGGCCCAGCGAATACCCAGGGTGCGCAGGTCCAGCTCGCCGGTATCCGTGCGGCCCCGGTACAACAGCCAGCCGCTGTAGCCCACCATCACCGGGGCCAGATAGGCCAGGTAACCAAACAGATAGAAGAACACGTCGGCGAACCAGGCCCCCACGCGACCGCCCAGGTTGGTGGCGCGCAGCCCGCTGCCGGTGTGGGACCAGCCCGGATCCGCCGGATTGAAGCTGGCCAGGGCGATGAACAGATACACTGCCGCCGCCCCCAGCACCAGCAGGGCACCCTCGCGCAGCCCGCGCCCCACATGGGCGCTGAGCGGTTTACTGTTGGACTTTTTCTGGGTTGCCTGAGCCAAGATCAGTTTCTGCTTGAGAATGGTTTCACAATGATATGATTTTTATGCTTAAAACGTAAGGCGAAAGGTGGTAGGCGTGAACCCCCTACCCCTGCTCATTCACACCTTACGCCTCCCGCCTCACCCCCTACGCCGATCCCATTTCAGCCTTCACCGCCGCATTCACATAGGCCCCGGCCCGCACATTCACGCCTTCCATGAGCGCCTCGCTGTCCTCCCAGTCCGGCGCAGCCAGGCGCAGCACATAGGCGATAAGGCTGGCGGACAGGGCCTGAGAGGCGGTGCGGGGCACGGCACCGGGCATGTTGGTGACGCAAAAGTGGCTCAGTCCCTCCTCCACATATACCGGGTCCTCGTAGGTGGTGGCGCGGGTGGTCTCGATGCAACCTCCCTGGTCCACGGAGATGTCCACCACCACACCCCCTGTGGTCATGCGCTTGAGCATCGCCCGGGTCACCAGGTGCGGCGCCCTGCGTCCGGGCAGCAAGACTGCGCCGATGAGCAGGTCCGCGTCGGCCAGCGTTTCGGCGATGGTCTGCTGATAGGCGTAGAGGGCCGTCACATTGTCACCCAGCCGACGCATGTCCGCCATGCGATCCCGGCTGATGTCGAACACCGTGACCCGGGCCCCCAGGGCCGCGGCCGCCTGTACCGCAGCCCCGCCGGCCACCCCGGCTCCCAGCACCACCACATGGCCCCGGCTGGTGGACGGCAGACCACCCAGCATCAGGCCCTTGCCCCCCAGGGGCTGGTGCAGCAGGTGGGTGCCCACCTGCACCGCCAGGCGCCCGGCGATCTCGCTCATGGGTGCCAGCAGGGGCAGCGAGCCGTCCTCACGAACGGTCTCGAAGGCCACGGCGGTCAGGCCCAGTTCGCGCAGGCGCTCGGCCAGGGCCCGGTTGGCCGCCAGATGCAAGTAGCAAAACAGCGTATGATTTGCACGCAACAGCGCCAGATCACCGTCCAGGGGCTCCTTGACCTTCACGATCAACTGCCCCTCCCCATAAAGACTGGCCGCATCGGGCAGCACCCGGGCACCGGCCTGTACATAATCCCCGTCCCCGTAGCCGCTGAGTGTGCCGGCGCCGGACTGCACCAGTACCTCATGACCATGGCGCACCAGTTCGCCGCAGGCGGCGGGCACCAGGCCGACGCGGCCTTCCTGGGCTTTGATCTCGGCGGGTATTGCGATTCGCATGGGGAAATCCTTTCAGGCATCGGGGCTGCCCGGCGGGTGACTTGCACGGGACCTATCCGGATAATACGGGCCTTTATGCCGCCGGGGCATCCGGCGTGCGACCCCGGTCGAACCCCCGCCGGGAACCCGTGTCAGACTGGGTGCAAAATCAATCGCACCCAAGTCACCAGATCCAGACAAGCAAACAGGAGTCAGTATACATGAGCGATCCCAAGCACTGCCGGCTGCTAATTCTCGGTTCCGGCCCCGCCGGTTACACCGCAGCAGTCTACGCAGCCCGCGCCAACCTGAACCCGGTGCTGGTCACCGGTCTGGAACAGGGCGGCCAGCTGACCACCACCACGGACGTGGACAACTGGCCCGGCGATGACGCCGGCGTGCAGGGACCGGAACTCATGGAGCGCATGAAGCGCCACGCCGAGCGCTTCAACACCGAGATCATCTTCGATCACATCAACAAGGTGGATTTCTCCAAGCGCCCCTACACCCTCACGGGCGACGCCGGCAGCTACACCTGCGATGCCCTGATCATCGCCACCGGCGCCTCGGCCATGTACCTGGGCCTGCCCTCCGAGGAGGCCTTTAAGGGCAAGGGCGTGTCCGCCTGCGCCACCTGCGACGGCTTTTTCTATCGCAAGCAGAAGGTGGCGGTGATCGGCGGCGGCAACACCGCCGTGGAAGAGGCCCTGTACCTGTCCAACATCGCCTCCCACGTGACCCTGGTGCATCGCCGCGACAAGCTGCGATCCGAGAAGATCCTCCAGGACCAGCTGTTCGAGAAGGAGAAGGAAGGCAAGGTCAGCATCGAGTGGAACCACACGCTGGACGAGGTACTGGGGGATGACTCCGGCGTCACCGGCATGCGCATCAAAGAGGTAAAGTCCGAGAAGACCAGGGACATCGAGCTGATGGGCGTGTTCATCGCCATCGGCCACAAGCCCAACACCGCCATCTTCGACGGCCAGCTGGACATGGCCAACGGCTACATCAAGGTCAAGAGCGGCACCGCCGGCAACGCCACCGCCACCAGCGTGCCCGGCATCTTCGCCGCTGGCGATGTCATGGATCATGTCTACCGTCAGGCGGTCACCTCCGCGGGCACCGGCTGCATGGCCGCCCTGGACGCCGAACGTTTCCTGGAGGAAAACCACTGAGCGCAGATCTCCCGAAACCGCTTGCCGCCCCCGTGCGTCTGCGCGTCGTGGAACAACTCGACACCGTGGACGCCGGGGCCTGGGATGCCCTGGGCGGGCACCGCAACCCGCTCATCAGCCATGCCTTCCTGGCGGGGCTGGAACGCTATGGCTGTCTTGGCAGCGACTACGGCTGGTTTCCCCGCCACCTGCTCATCGAAGCAGAGGACGGTCGCCTGGTGGCGGCCATGCCCCTGTACGCCAAGACCAACGGCTATGGCGAGTTCGTGTTTGACTGGGCCTGGGAGTCCGCCTGGGAACGATCGGGACTGCGTTACTACCCCAAGCTGGTGGTTTCCATCCCCTACACCCCGGCCACCGGCCCCCGCCTGCTGATCCACCCCGAGGCCGACGGCACCGTCCTGCGCCCCCTGCTCATCCAGCAGGGTCTGGAATTCGCACGCAAGCATCAGGTCTCCGGCCTGCACTGGCTGTTCCCCGAGGCCGAGGATCTCGATGTCCTGCGCGCCGAGGGCCTGTCCCTGCGCATGGGCTGCCAGTATCACTGGCGCAACGACGGCTACCGGGACTTCGACGACTTCCTCTCCCGCTTCAGCTCCAAGAAGCGCAAAAACGTGCGCCAGGAACGACGCAAGGTCAGCGACCAGGCAATTCAGGTGCGTATCCTGCACGGCGACGAGGTGAGCGAGGCACTCTGGGAGACCTTCCACGGCTTTTACACCGACACCTTCGAGAAGAAGATGGGCATCCCCACCCTCAGCCTTGAATTCTTCCGGGAGACCGGTCGTGCCCTGGGCCGGGGGGTGGTGATGGTGCTGGCCGAACACGAGGGACACCCCGTGGCTGCCGCCCTGTGCTATCGCAGCCACGACACACTCTATGGCCGCTTCTGGGGCTGCGCCCGGGAATACGACGGCCTGCACTTCGAGGCCTGCTACTACCAGGGCATCGAGTATTGCATCCGCGAAGGGCTGGCGCGTTTCGAGCCCGGTGCCCAGGGCGAACACAAGATCCCCCGGGGCTTTCTGCCCACCCCCACCTGGTCCGCCCACTGGGTCAACCACGAGGACCTGGGGCAGGCGGTGGCGGACTTCTGCCAGCGGGAACAGACCGTCATGGCGCGCCATTGCCAGCAGCTCATGGGCCTGTCCCCCTTTCGCGAAGGGGCCGCTCCGGGTGACACTGCCCCCGAGCCCAGCCCTCCGCAAACCTGACCACGCCCATGCACCCCCTCACCTGGCTGCACCCCGGCCAAGCGAACGAAGCCTTCCCCCACCCGGACCGGGCATTCACCGAACCCAACGGCCTGCTGGCCGCGGGGGGTGACCTGAGCCTGCCGAGACTGCTGCGTGCCTATCGGGAGGGCATCTTTCCCTGGTACGAGGCCGGCCAGCCCATCCTGTGGTGGTCACCGGATCCGCGCACGGTGCTGTTCAGCGCCGAGGTCAAAGTCAGCCGCAGCCTTACCAAGACGCTGCGCAGTGGGCGTTTTCGGGTGAGCTTCGATGAGGCATTCCCCGCGGTGATCCGTGGCTGCGCTGCACCCCGGGGCGGGGTGCATGGGACCTGGATCACCTACGGCATGCAACAGGCCTTCGTCCAGATGCATCTGACCGGTCACGCCCACTCAGTGGAGGTATGGCAGGGAGAGGAGCTGGTGGGCGGCCTCTATGGCGTCACCCTGGGACGCATGTTCTATGGCGAGTCCATGTTCACCCGCGTCAGCGATGCCTCCAAGGTGGCCCTGGTGACCCTGTGCCGGCATCTGGAGCACTGGGGCTACCCGCTCATCGACAGCCAGACCCCCTCGGCTCATCTGGCCCGCCTGGGCGCGCGGCCCATGCCCCGACGCGAATTCCGTCAGTGGCTGGACCGCCTGTGCGAGCAGTCGCCCCGGGACGCGCTCTGGTCCGTGGACCCGACACTCCCCCTGGTACGCTGACCGACTCTGATCTGAAAAAACTCCACCCGCACCCTCGCTGCAACCGTTCGTAGGGAACGCATGGACGAGGCGCGCGAGCGGGCAGTATTCTTGGCGCCATGCCGAATGCATCCTCCACATCCAGTCCCCAGAACATTGATCGCTTCAAGGTAATCCAGACCCTGGGCAGCGGTACCCAAGGCGCTGTGTACCTGGCTCACGACCCGGTGCTGGACCGGCGCGTGGCCATCAAGACATTCACCGGCGAACCCCTGGGCGATGCCGACACCCAGGAAACCGTGATGAATGAAGCGCGCATCGTCAGCCGCTTCAAGCACCCCCACATCGTGCCCATCTTCGAGGCCGGCCAGTACCAGCAGGGTGTGTACCTGGTGTTTGAATACGTGGAGGGCGAGACCCTAGCCCAGCTGCTGGCCCGGGGCCCGCTGCCCATCGAGCGCGCCCTGGCCATCATGCGCGACGTGCTGGACGCGGTGGCCGCCGCCCATGACGAACACATCCTGCACCGGGACCTTAAACCCGCCAATGTGCTCATCGGCGAGGATGGCCGTGCGCGCATCACCGACTTTGGTATCGCCATGCCGGTGGACGCCGTGAGCGAGGCCAATCGCCTCTGGGGCACGCCCCGCTATCTGTCCCCGGAACAGCTGGATGGTCGGGCGGTGACGGAGCGTTCTGACGTGTTTTCCCTGGGCCTGTTGCTCTACGAGGTACTCACCGGCCGCAAGGCCTTCGACGCCAGCACCCAGGAACAGGTGCTCAAGCAGGTGTCTCACCACGAGCTGGCGCCCCCTTCGCGCATCAGCGAGGACGGCGACGAACGCTTCGACGCCCTGATCCTGCACGCCACCCGCAAGCGCCCGGACGAGCGCTATGCCAACGCACGGGAATTCCGCGAGGCCTTTGCCCGCGCACTGGCGCCTGCGAGCGAAGGAACAGACCGGGATCAGAACTTCATCATGCGACGCATTCGTCGCAAACCCGACTTCCCGGGGATCTCCACCCATATTCGCGAGATCACCCAGTGCTGCGGGGACACCAACCGCAATTCCGTGGGCGAGCTGTCTAATGCCGTGCTCAAGGACTACGCCACCACCCAGAAACTGCTGCGCCTGTCCAACTCGCCTTTCTACGGAAATTTCGGCGGCAACATCAACACCATCTCCCGGGCCGTGGTCGTGCTGGGTTTCGAGCAGGTGCGCACGGCGGCCCTGGGCCTGGTGCTGTTCGAAAACCTCAAGGGCGGCAAGCACTCAGCGCGGCTGATGGAATCCCTGGTAAGGAATCTGTTCAGCGCCATGCTGGCCCGCAGCCTGGCCCATGGCTTTACGGACGTAGACAGCGAACAGGCCTTCGTCTGCGCCCTGTTCCACGACCTGGGCCGCATGCTGGTGTTGTATTACTTCCCCGAGGAGGCCAACGAGATCCAGATCCTGGCCGAGCAAGGACTGTCCGAGGAAGGCGCCGCCCGGCAGGTGCTCGGCATTTCCTACGTGCGGTTGGCACGCAACGTCCTGGACGACTGGAACTTCCCCAGGGAGATCGCCCACTCCGTGGAAAAGGCCCCGCCAGGTCCCCTGCCCCGGCCCGAGGACGCCCACCAACGTCTGCACCGAATCACCACCCTGGCATCGGAGATGGCCTGCTGCATCATGCAGGCCCCGCCCGCCGAGCAGGATCGCCAGCTGGATTCCCTGCTCAAGCGCTACAGGGGTGCGCTGGGCATCGATACCCGGCGCATGCGTGATGCCATGAAGGATGGCAAGGAACACCTGGAGCAGTTTCTGAGCGTGGTGAAACTGCCCCAGGAAGGACGCCAGCAACTGCGTCGTTTACAGACCAATCTGGGTGCGGGGGATACAGCCGACTCCACCATGGTCAGCATGCTGGACGAGCACGACGGGAGCGGCGCAGCCCAGGCGCCACAGCAAAGCCCCCTGGCGCAGGTAGCCAACCTCATGGAAGGGCTCACCGAGATGCTCAGCGCCATGGTGGGTGAGTACAATCTCAACAGCCTCATGCAGATGCTACTGGAGAACATCTACCAGACCCTGGGCCTGCGGCGCATCCTGCTGATGCTCTCGGATGCCTCCCACAGCACCCTGCTCACCCATACCGCGTTCGGCCAGGATGCCGAGACCCTGGTAGGCCGCCTGCGACTGAACCTGTCCGGCGGCAAGGACATCCTTTCCCTGGTGATGTTGCAGAAAAAGGATCTGGTGATTACCGACAGTCAGGATGCGAAGGTCAGCAAGTACATCCCTGAACAATTCCGGGAGGCCCTTGACGGGCGCAGCTTCCTGCTCCTACCCCTGGTGATCCGCGACCGGTGCATCGGACTGTTCTACCTGGAGCTGCCACCCGGAACCACCCTGGACGACAAAGTGGTAAAGGCGGTGAAGGCGCTGCGAAACCAGGCGGCCCTGGCAATCCAGCAGGCACGGAATTAAGTGGGAATTGGGAATTGGGAATTGGGAATTGGGAAGTTAAAGCTTACGCCCTCTCCCTCAGGGAGAGGGCCGGGGTGAAGGTGGTTTTCTTTCCCGCTTCCAAATTCACACTTCTCACTTCGTACTTACTTTCCTGAATTCACACTTCTTACTTAAAACGCATCCCTCACAACGCGGCCTCGGCCGGCACACCGACTTCCCATGGGCGACGATCAGCGCGTGGTATTCGTTGAACAGTCCCGTGTCGGCCCCCAGGGCCAATTCCAGTGTACCCCTGAATTCGTCATAGGCTGCCTGCGCCTGCGGGTGACCCAGTCGCCCCAGCAAGCGGCGGGTGTAGGCATCGATGACGAACACGGGACGGTCGAAGGCATAGAGCAGGATGTCGTCGGCGGTCTCGGGGCCGATGCCGTGCACCGACAACAGGGACTCCCGCAGCCGGGCGCTGGGCCAGTGACGCAGACTCCGCCGCCCGCCATGGTCCAGGTACCAGCGGCACAGGGCCTTGAGGCGTTTGGCCTTTACGTTGAAATAGCCGGAAGGACGGATGAGTCGGGCAAGTTCGGCATCACCGAGGGCCAGCATGGCCTCGGCCGACAGGACGTCGGCCTCCCGTAACGCCGCGATGGCCCGTTCCACGTTGGACCAGGCCGTGTTCTGGGTCAGCACCGCCCCCACCATCACCTCGAAGCAACTGTTCGCCGGCCACCAGTGTTGGGGGCCGTGGGTCTGACCCAGGACGCGAAAGATCTCATGCAGACGCTGTTTATTCATGGGAAAACTGATTAGCCACAGAGGGCACAGAGAAATACAAGATCTCAGGAGCATGAATTTCTCGCCAAGACGCAAAGGCAATGCCTTTTAGAAGAAGACTTCTTGGCGTCTTTGCGTCTTTGCGTCTTTGCGTCTTGGCGAGAGATCCCTGTTTTTCTCTGTGACCTCTGTGCCCTCTGTGGCAAAACACGCCTTACCGCTTAGGGCGTCGGGCGGTGCGCGGCGGCTTGGGCGGGCGGCGTTCCTCGCGACGCATCCGTGGCGGGGTCCAGGACAGACCAGCCGCCGCATACAAGGCGCCCATCTCGCCGGACTCCAGATCACGCCAGCGGCCGGCGCGCAGGGAACGATCTAGACTCACGGGCCCGTAGCGCACCCGGGTGAGTCGGCTCACCGTGAGGCCCACCGCCTCCCAGAGGCGGCGCACCTCACGGTTGCGGCCTTCGCGCAGGGTGACGTGATACCAGTGATTGGCACCCGTGCCACCGGCCTCCTTGAGGGTCTCGAAACGGGCCAGGCCGTCTTCCAGTTCCACGCCGTTCAGCAACTGCTTGAGCACGTCCTGACTCACCTCGCCCAGGATGCGCACCGCGTACTCCCGCTCCACCTCTGTTGAGGGATGCATGAGCTTGGCCGCCAGTTCACCGTCGCTGGTGAACAACAGCAGACCCGAGGTGTTGTAGTCCAGGCGCCCCACTGAAACCCAGCGGCCGTTCTTCAACCTCGGCAAATGCTCGAACACCGTGGGCCGGCCTTCGGGGTCCTTGCGGGTGGACAGCTCACCGTCCGGCTTGTGGTAGGCGATGACGCGGGGCTTGGGCGTAGCATCCAGGGGCACCAGGCGGCCACGGATAGCCACCTTGTCGTCGGGGCCGGCCTGGTCGCCTAGTTTTGCCACCTGGCCGTTGACGGTCACCAGCCCCTCTTCGATCCAGCGCTCGATCTCGCGCCGGGAGCCATGGCCCAGACGCGCCAGGAGTTTTTGTAGTCGTTCAGTATCAGTCATGGAGTCTCTGCCCATGCAGCCATCAGGTCACGCCGGGATACTTTAATACCCCTGGCCCGATCATGAATCATGCACTTCCGTTATCATTAGGGCACCTCTAATTATTCTGAGTGCGACAGATTGGATGCTCAGATTGCTGCTATCAAGGCGCAAATCGCACGTAATAGCGAGCTATTGCGAAGATTTGCAACGCCGAGAGCGCGGATTTGAGCGTCCAAGATGCGTGCTCATGAATATTTAGAGGTGCCCATTAATGATCCTGGCACATCATGCGCCATGATCCTGTATTCATCGTAACCCTGGAGCTGCCCCATGGCCGAGAGCCGCGCATTCATCCCACTCAACATCGCGGTACTGACCATCTCCGATAGCCGCACCGAGTCCGACGACACCTCCGGCGGCTATCTGGTGAAGGCGCTGGAGGAAACCGGGCATCGACTGGCGGAAAAACGCATCGTGCCCGATGACATCTACCAGATTCGCGCCGCACTCAGCGCCTGGATCGCCGAGCCCGAGGTCAATGCGGTGGTCACCACCGGGGGCACCGGCATCACCGGGCGGGACGGCACCCCGGAGGCGGTGGCGCCGCTGCTGGACAAGGAGATCGAGGGCTTCGGGGAGTTGTTCCGGGCCATCTCCTACCAGCAGATCCGCACCTCCAGCCTGCAATCCCGGGCCGTGGCCGGGGTGGCCAACTCTACCTTCATCTTCTGCCTGCCCGGTTCCTCCGGCGCCTGTCGGACCGGCTGGGAGGAGATCATCAGCGAGCAGCTGGACAACCGGCACATGCCCTGCAATCTGGTGATGCTCATGCCGCGGCTCGGCGAAAAGTGAAAATCAAAAGCCGGAACGCAAAGGGCGCAAAGTATTCGCGAAGGACGCAAAGAAAACCTTATTGATTGAAAAGGCCTTCGTGTCCTTCGAGGTTCGCTTTTGACCTGAATCTGTCAGAAGCAAAGTGCTACTACTGCAAGGTATGACCCTCTGAATTGGGCATATCCACGTCACCGGTATTCTCGGGGCTGGATTCGACCGCCTCGTCTACGACCACAGGTTTGCCGCGCTTGCCTTCCCCGTGACCGTCCAGGTCCAGTTCCGGGTGCAGCTTGTCCAGGTCGCGCAGCTCGGCCAGGGTGGGCAGCTCGTCCAGGGTCTTGAGATTGAAATAATCCAGGAACTGGCGAGTCGTGCCGAACAGGGCGGGCCGGCCGGGCACGTCCCGGTGACCCACCACCCGCACCCATTCCCGCTCGGTCAGGGTCTTGACGATGTGGGTGCTCACGGCCACGCCACGGATCTCCTCGATCTCGGCCCGGGTGATGGGCTGGCGGTAGGCCACCAGGGCCAGGGTCTCCAGAAGTGCACGGGTATAGCGGGGCGGTTTTTCATCCCACAGCCTCGCCACCCAGGGGGCCACGGTCTGACGCACCTGGAAACGAAACCCGCTGGCCACTTCCTTGAGTTCATAGCCCCGCGCCTCACACTCCTCATCCAGGACCTTGAGGACCTCGCGGATGGCGTCGCGCTCGGGACGTTCACCGTCCTCGAACAACTTCTCCAGCTGTTCCACGGACAGGGGCCGGTTGGCGGCCAGCAAGGCGCCTTCGATGATCTTCTTGAGCAGCTCAGTATCCATAACTATCAGGGTCGTTATCCAGGCATTGAATGTCGGTGGGGCGTGGCGTTAACAGCCTGTTAATTCCCGCTTCCCAATTCACAGTCTGCACTTATTCCTGAGCCTGGCCTGCCAGGCTCAGGTACATGGGCGCATAGGGTTCACGCTGCACCAGGTCGATGAGATGTCCCTTGAGCATTTCCAGGATGGCCAGGAAGGTCACCACCACGCCACGGCGCCCCTCCTCCACGGTGAACAGATGGTGGAACTCCACGAAAGGGGCGGCATTGAGCGCCTCCAGTACCCGGGACATGCGTTCACGCACCGAGAGCTGTTCGCGCTGTATGTGGTGGTGCGTGAACATGTCCGCCCGGGACAGCACTTCGCGAAAGGCCAGCAGCAGTTCCTTGAGGTCCACGTCCGGCAGCTTCGGCGCACGCTCCAGGGGCGGCGGTTCGGCAGCGCCGATGAAGATATCCCGCTCCATGCGCGGCAGTTCCTCGATGTCCAGGGCGGCCTTCTTGAAGCGCTCGTATTCCTGCAGCCGGCGGATGAGTTCTGCCCGTGGATCATCCTCCTCATCCGCGGCGGCAGGACGGGGCAACAGCATGCGCGACTTGATCTCGGCCAGCATGGCGGCCATCACCAGGTACTCCGCCGCCAGTTCCAGGCGCATGTCCTTCATGAGCTCGATGTAGCTCATGTACTGGCGGGTAATCTCGGCAATGGGCACGTCCAGGACATCCAGGTTCTGGCGCTTGATGAGATACAGGAGCAGATCCAGGGGGCCCTCGAAGGCCTCGAGGAACACCTCCAGGGCATCCGGCGGGATATACAGGTCCTTGGGCGGGGTGCTCAGGGGTTCGCCACGCACGATGGCGAAGGGCATCTCCCCCTGGCTTGCCCCGCGAGGGAGAGGCGGCCCGTGGATGGGGCCGTTCATCGGTAGGAGAGCCCCATGGCGCGGCGTACTTCATCCAGGGTATCCCGGGCCATGTCCCGGGCCGCCTCGCAGCCCTCGTTGATGATGGTGCGCACGGCGGAAGGGTCGGACTCGTAGTCCCGGGCACGCTCCTGGATGGGACGCAGCTCGGCACGCACGGCGTCGATCACCGGCTGCTTGCACTCCAGGCAGCCGATGCCCGCGCTGCGACAGCCCTCCTGCACCCACTGGCAGACGGACTCATCGGAATAGACCTGATGCAGGGCCCACACAGGGCATTTCTCCGGTTCGCCGGGATCGGTGCGGCGTACCCGGGCCGGGTCCGTGGGCATGGTGCGGATCTTTTTTTCCACCTCCGCCGGATCTTCGCGCAGGGAGATGGTGTTGTTGTAGGACTTGGACATCTTCTGCCCATCCAGACCCGGCATCTTGGAGGTCCTGGTGAGCATGGCCTGGGGTTCCGGCAGGATGATCTTGCCGGAGCCTTCCAGGTAGCCAAACAGCCGTTCCCGGTCTCCCAGGGAGACGTTCTGCTGGGTATCGAGCATGGCCCGGGCCACGTCCAGGGCATGGTCGTCGCCCTGCTCCTGGTAGCGGCGACGCAGCTCCCGGTAGAGCTTGGCGTTCTTCTTGCCCATCTTGTCCACGGCGGACTCGGCCTTCTCCTCGAAGCCAGGTTCGCGGCCGTAGAGGTGGTTGAAGCGCCGGGCGATCTCCCGGGTGATCTCGATATGGGCCACCTGGTCCTCGCCCACGGGTACCAGGCCCGCCTTGTAGATGAGCACGTCGGCACTCTGCAGCAGCGGATAGCCCAGGAAGCCGTAGGTGGCCAGGTCCTTCTCCCGCAGCTTTTCCTGCTGATCCTTGTAGGTGGGCACCCGCTCCAGCCAGCCCAGGGGCGTCATCATGGACAGCAACAGGTGCAGCTCCGCGTGTTCTGGCACCCGGGACTGGATGAAGATCTTCGCCGCACCGGGGCTCACGCCTGCGGCCAGCCAGTCCACCACCATATCCCAGACGCTCTCGGACAGGATCCGGGGGTCTTCGTAGTGGGTGGTCAGGGCATGCCAGTCCGCCACGAAGAACAGGCATTCGTAGACGTGTTGCAACTCGACCCAGTTTTTTAGGACGCCGTGATAGTGGCCCAGGTGAAGCCGGCCCGTGGGCCGCATACCGGATACCACGCGCTGGTTTTGCGCAGGAAGAGAACTCAAGGCTGCTCCTTGGATGACATGGGTAAAATCGGAATTTCGGCCATTATGGTGGCTCGTGCGGCTTAGTTGAAGCCACCGGGGACAAACAGACCCGCCAGCAGCAGGTAGAGCCACTCGCTGCGGTCCACCCCGTTGAGCTTCAGGCGGCTGTCGCGGAGACTCAGTTCGGCCCGGTAGACCTCGCCGTCGGCCACCAGATAGCCCTCCTCGACCAGGCCCTGGATAACGCCCCGCCCCAGGGAACGGGCCAGCATCTGGCGGGCCTCGGGATCCATGCTCATGCCCTGGCTCCCGGCCATGGACTGGATGGTGATCTCGCCGGCCAGTTCCTCCAGCAGCGCACTGCCCGCCTTGAGGTGGCCATCCAGGCCCAGGCGAGGCAGGTAATCCACGGTGTCCGGATTGAAGCCCTCGCCATCGAATCGGGCGCCGATCATCAGTTCCAGCTCGCCCCTGGGCATCTGTACCCTCAGGGGGCTCAACGTCAGCTCCGGTGAATGGGCCAGCAATTCCGGCAAGGCCTCAACCAGGGCCGCACCCGCCAGCTCTGCGGCACGCTCATCGTCCAGGCCAGCGACGGCCTCCAGGCGCTGAATCAGCCGGTCGTAGGCCTGCGCCTGGATCGGCCCCAGCTCCAGGCGCAGTTCGCCGCCGCTGGAGACCTGGTCGCCGGCCTGCAGGGCACCGTAACCCAGGTCCAGGTCCATATGCATGTGCTCCCCACGGCGGGCCTGGCTGGTACGCACGCGCAGCGCTTCCAGATGCAGCGGCTCCTGCCCCTCCAGGCCGGCCAGTGCCAGAGAGTCGAGCTGGTATTCGGCCCAGCCATCGGCCACCCGGCTGCCGGGATCGTCCAGATCGAGCGTCAGGATCTGGCCCCGGATGCTCAGCTGTGTGTCGGCGTCCTGAATCTCCACGTCGGCCATCTGCAGGCTACCCTGCAGGCGATCCTGGCTCCACTGAAACACCCCGGACAGGCCGGCGGAGCGCAGACGGGTACCCGGCTCGCCAGGCAGTTGCCCATCGATGGCCGGTGAGTTCACCTGCAGCTCAGCGGCATTGGCAACGGGCCTGAGCAGGGTACGCAGGGTGATGGGGCTGCGATCACCGAACAGGGCCTCCAGCTGCGTGGCCACGGCGGGCGGATACACCGGCTCGGAATCCAGCACCACGCGGCCATAGCCGTGACTCACCCGATGACGCACCGGGAATTGCACCTCCTCGCCTTCCAGACGCAGGCGTATCACGCTGGTGGCCTCGGAGGCGAACCAGCCCCGTTGGAAGTCATCCAGTTGATGCTCTACCAGGACCTCGCCCAGGGCGCCCCCCTGCCAAGCCTGCATCTGGCGCTCGGCCTGACTGCCCACCCAGGCGGGCCAGGCGAGAACCGCCAGGACCAGCAAAAGCAGCACGATGAGAAACAGGCGTTTAAACGTCATGGGTTCAGTCCCTTGGAATGGTCTTGGGCCGCCGGGGCCGCTGGGTGATCAGGGCAACTTATGGAAAGGCAGCCCGAAGAGGTTCTCG
The DNA here is from genome assembly GCA_046260855.1 of Thioalkalivibrio sp. Lineage (GTDB taxonomy): Bacteria > Pseudomonadota > Gammaproteobacteria > Ectothiorhodospirales > Ectothiorhodospiraceae > Thioalkalivibrio_A. The sequence goes on along the minus strand of JBHEOJ010000031.1, from coordinate 1,537 downwards.
ATGAGCCCCACGAAGAAGCCATAGAAGGGTCCGATGATGGCGCCCAGCACCCCCGTGGCCAACAGACCCAGGATGATGAACAGCCCATAGGGCTCAATGCGATCGTAGGCATCGGACATGCGGGGAGGCAGGAATCCGGACACCACGCGGCCACCGTCCAGGGGCGGCACCGGCAGGAGATTGAGCACCATGAGCAGGATATTGATGGCCACACCGGCAATGCCCATGTAGACCAGGGGCACGGCCACCCAGGCGTAGCTGTCCAGGAGGGCAAAACCCAGCTTGATCATCAGCGCCCAGAACAGGGCCATGATCAGATTCGCCATGGGTCCGGCGGCGGCCACGATGGCCATGTCCCGCTGGGGTCTACCCAGATTGCGACTGTTCACCGGCACCGGCTTGGCCCAACCGAACACGAAGGGCGGCGCCGGGGTCAGCGCGGAGAAGATCAGCAGGCCCACGGGCACAAGCACCGTACCCACCGGGTCGATGTGCTTGAAGGGATTGACGGTAAGCCGACCGAGCATCTGGGCCGTGGTGTCGCCAAGAAGCTTGGCGACCCAGCCGTGGGCCACTTCGTGCAGGGTGATGGCAAAAAGCACCGGGAGGGCCCAGATGGCGATGGTCTGGATGATGTTGTCCATGATCCGGTTAGCATACCAGTTGGGGCAGTGGGCGCGTAACTGATGCAAACCACTGTGCCCCCGCACAGCCAAGACAGCAACCTCCCGAACTGCGCCTACTCCGACACGACTTGCAGGAACTCAGGACTAGGTCGCCAGACGCGCTAACCCCGTCTGGCTAGGTATTTCGATACCGTGCCGACCGACAGCCACCAACCCCTGACGCTTTAACATATTGAGAACTGTGGTGACGCTCTGACGACTGGTACCAATCATGTCTGCCATCTCTTGGTGGGTCAGATGCAATTCCATGTGGCACACACCATTGGCCTGGGTCGTACCGTAGCGGGCGGCCAGGCGAATGAGGAGCTTGATCACCCGCGACTCTACCTCCTCGGTAGCGAGATTGAGCAACATGTCCCCCAAGAGCCGCATGCGACATGACAGCAACTCAATCACCCTCATTGCTGTCTCCGGGTGATCCATAAG
>JBHEOJ010000031.1:0-415 GCA_046260855.1 Thioalkalivibrio sp. | reverse complement strand
TACCGCCAAACCCCACCCCCAAGCGAAAGCGCTAAGACTTTGCCCCTTTTCCCGCACTTCCTACTTCCCACTTCCTACTTCAAGAGAGCCAGTCCACCGACCCGCGTCCCTGGCGCACCACCTCGGGCACATCCCCCACCAGATCCACCACCGTGGTAGGCTCCACACCACAGGAGCCCGCCAGCAGGACCAGGTCCACCTGGGAGGAAAGCCGCTCCTCGATGTCGAAGGGGTCCGACAGGGGCAGATGGTCCCCCGGTAGATGCAAGGTGGAACTCATCAAGGGCTCGCCCAGGTCCGCCAGCAGCGCCTGGGTGATGGCATGGTCCGGCACCCGCAGACCGATGGTCTTGCGCTTGGCATGCTGCAGGCGCCGGGGCACCTCGTGAGTGGCCTTGAGCAGGAAGGTATAGGG
>JBHEOJ010000030.1:18383-18660 GCA_046260855.1 Thioalkalivibrio sp. | reverse complement strand
GATCAGGATCAGGATGCCGGCGATCAGGGCGATCAGGGGTGCGAGACTGATTTGCAGGTTCATGTTGGGATCCTTGGGGTTGTTATTGTTGGGCGACGCTCACCTGTTGTACCACAGTCCTATGGGCGAAACCCGGTCGGTGTGCGCAGGCAGGTCGCTCAGGCCGTCAGCAGGTGGCGCAGGATGCTGGCGTAGATGCGGGACAGGGCGTCCAGGTCCTCGACGCGCACATGCTCGTCGATCTTGTGAATGCTGGCGTTGAGCGGACCCAGTTCCA
>JBHEOJ010000030.1:0-18325 GCA_046260855.1 Thioalkalivibrio sp. | reverse complement strand
GGGCGATGAAGCGCCCATCGGAGGTGCCGCCGGCGGTAGAGAGTTGCGTGTCATGGCCCGTCACCTCGCGGATGGCGGCCGTGGCCGCCTCCACCAGTTCCCCCTCGGCGGTGAGGAAGGGATGGCCGGAGAGTCGCCAGCTGAGTTCATAGTCCAGTCCGTGGGCATCCAGCACGGCGTGGACCCGTTCGCGGATGCCCGCGTCGGTCTGCTCCGTAGAGAAGCGTAGGTTGAACATCACGTCCAGTTCGCCGGGGATGACGTTCTCAGCCCCGGTGCCGGCGTGAATGTTGGAGATCTGAAACGAGGTGGGGGGGAAGTGATGGTTGCCCTGGTCCCACTCGATGGCTGCCAGTTCCGCCAGGGCCGGCATCGCCCGGTGCACGGGGTTGTCCGCCAGATGGGGATAGGCCACGTGCCCTTGCTGGCCCCCCACCCGCAGCATGCCGGATAAGGAGCCCCGGCGGCCGTTCTTGATCACGTCTCCCAGACGCTCGGTGCTGGAGGGTTCGCCTACCAGGGCCCAGGTGATCTTTTCGTTTCTCGCCTCGAGCCACTCCACCACCTTGACGGTGCCCTTCACCGAGGGGCCTTCCTCGTCGGATGTGATGAGCAGGGCGATGGAGCCGCGGTGATCCGGGTGGTCCTTGAGAAAGGTCTCACAGGCGGTGACAAAGGCGGCGATGGAGCTCTTCATGTCGGCCGCGCCGCGGCCGTAGAGCTGGCCGTTACGAATCTGCGGCTGGAAAGGGTCCGAGGACCACTTCTCCAGCGGCCCCGTGGGCACCACGTCCGTGTGTCCGGCGAAGGCGAGCACGGGTCCCTCGCCGCCCCGGCGCAGCCACAAATTGTCCACGTCATCAAAGCGCAGGTGATGGGCAGTAAACCCCAGCGGCGCCAGGCGCTCGGCGATGAGCTGCTGGCAACCGGCATCCTCCGGTGTCACGGAGCGGCGGCGGATGAGATCCATGGCGAGGTCGAGTGTGTTGGACATGGCTCGTGGCAGAATCAGTGGTTTGCGGGATCAGGTCAACAGCCGGAACGCAAAGGACGCAAAGGGCTGCGCCAAGGACGCAAAGAAATCCATTGGATCAAAAAACCTTCGCGCCCTTCGTGCATACCTTTGCGTCCTTCGCGGTTCGCTTTTCGGTTTGATTTCATCAAGAGAGATTACGCTGGTAGGTGTCCAGGTCGAAGCCAACTATTACCTGTTTGCCGTGTTCCACCACCGGGCGCTTGATCAGGGTGGGTTGCTCCAGCATCAGGGCGGCGGCGCGTTGCTTGTCGATGCCCTCGCGGACATCCTCCGCTAGCTTGCGCCAAGTGGTGCCGCGGCGGTTGAGCAGGGTCTCCCAGCCCACGGCTCGGATCCAGGCGTCGAGCTGTTTCGCCTCCAGCCCGTCGGCACGAAAGTCGTGAAAGCGGTAGTCGACGCCGTGTTCATCCAGCCACTTTCGGGCCTTCTTCACGGTGTCGCAGTTCTTGATGCCGTAGAGCGTGGTCATGGCTTGTCCGTGAGGGGTGAGGGGTGAAGCGATAGGCGATAGGTGTTAGGGGGGGCAGGCCTTCACCCCTAACGCCTCACACCTCACCCCTTACTTCGATTCAGATGTCACGCAGTAGTTCGTTGATGCCTACCTTGGAGCGGGTCTTTTCGTCCACCTTCTTGACGATCACCGCGCAGTACAGGCTGTATTTGCCGTCCTTGGAGGGCAGGTTACCGGAGACCACCACGGAGCCGGCGGGCACACGGCCGTAGAGGACCTCGTCCTTCTCACGGTCGTAGATGCGGGTGCTCTGACCGAGGTACACGCCCATGGAGATCACTGAACCCTCTTCGACGATCACGCCTTCCACCACCTCGGAACGGGCGCCGATGAAACAGTTATCCTCGATGATGGTGGGGGCGGCCTGCAGCGGCTCCAGCACGCCGCCGATGCCCACACCGCCGGACAGGTGCACGTTCTTGCCGATCTGGGCGCAGGAGCCCACGGTGGCCCAGGTGTCCACCATGGTGCCGGAGTCCACGTAGGCGCCGATGTTCACATAGGATGGCATGAGCACCACGCCGGGGGCGATGTAGGAGCCCTTGCGTGCGGTGGCCGGAGGCACGACCCGTGCGCCGCCTTCACGGAAGTCCCGGGAGTTGGCGTCAGCCCACTTGGAGGGGACCTTGTCGTAGTAGTTGGTGAAGCCGCCCTTGATGAACTGGTTGTCGTGGATGCGAAAGGACAGCAGCACAGCCTTCTTGAGCCAGTCATTGACGATCCACTCACCGTCCTTTTTCTCGGCCACCCGGGCGGTGCCCCGGTCCAGCATGTCGATGGCCTCAAGCACGGCGTCCTTCACGTGGGTCTCCACGTTGCGCGGGGTGATGTCGGCGCGGCGCTCGAAGGCCTCGTTGATGATGTCCTGAAGCTTGCTCATGGTCTGACTCCGTTAGTTCTCGAAAATGGATCGGATTTTGTTCAAAAGTTTTCGATGAAGCGTCGGATGCGTCCGGCGGCCTCAATACATTCATCCAGGGGCGCCACCAGGGCCATGCGCACCCGGTTGGCGCCGGGGTTGCCGGCCTCGGTGTCCCGGGACAGGTAACTGCCGGGGACCACGGTGACGTGCTCTCGGGCGAACAGCTCCCGGGCAAAGGTCTCGTCATCCACTGGCGTCTCGGGCCAGAGATAAAAGCCCGCGTCCGGGCGCGACACGTTCAGGGCACCGCCGAGGATCTCCAGCATGGCGTTGAACTTCTGCGCGTACAGCCGGCGGTTTTCTTCCACGTGGGCCTCGTCGGCCCAGGCGGCCCGGCTGGCCGCCTGGCTGGGCGGGGCCATGCTGCAGCCGTGGTAGGTGCGATAGAGATGAAAGCGTTTCAGGATCTCGGCATCGCCCGCCACGAAGCCCGAGCGCAGGCCCGGTACGTTGGAGCGCTTGGACAGGCTGTGGAACACCACGCAGCGTCGGTAGTCGGTGTTGCCCATGCGTGCGGCGGCGCCCAGCAGGCCCGGGGGCGGGGTGCTGCCGGGGAAATGGATCTCGGAATAGCACTCGTCGGCGGCGATGACGAAATCGAAGCGCTCCGCCAGTTCGATGGCCCGGCGCAGGTGCGTCTCGTCCATCACCGCGCCGCTGGGGTTGCCGGGGTTGCACAGATACAGCAACTGGCAGCGCTGCCACACGGCTTCGGACACCGCGTCAAGGTCTGGGAGGAAACGGTTTTGCGCGCTCAGATTCAGGAAATGGGGCTCGGCGCCCGCCAGCAGGGCCGCGCCTTCGTAGATCTGGTAGAAGGGGTTGGGCATCAGCACCAGCGGGTCACGGCTGCGATCCAGCACGCACTGGGCGAAGGCGAACAGGGCCTCCCGGGTGCCGGTGACCGGCAGTACATGCCGCGCCGGATCCAGGGTGTTCGCCGGCAGGTCGAAGCGCCGGGTGGCCCAGGTGGCGATGGTCTCGCGCAAGGTGTCGCCGCCCCGGGTGATGGGGTAGTGGGCCAGGCCGTGCAGGTGACTGGACAGGGCCTCGGCGATGAATCCCGGAGTGGGGTGCTTGGGCTCGCCAATGGACAGGGCGATGTGTTCCAGGCCCGCCGGCGGCGTGATCCCGGCCATGAGTTCCGAGAGCTTCTGAAACGGGTAGGGCTGGAGACGGTCCAGATCGGGATTCATGGGCAGTCGGGGTCGGCGTGACGGGGAACGCGGGATTATACGCGAAGGGCGCCCCACGTGCAGGCACGCAGGCGTCAGCGGTATGCTTGCTGTCTCATGCCATGAATCAACCCTGCATACGGTATCCCCATGGGCAAGATCCAGTCAGCCATCACCCCCCAGCAAGCGGAGTTCATCCGTGCCCAGCCCCTGTACTTCGTGGCTACCGCGCCCCGATCCGACGAGGGGCATGTCAATCTCTCCCCCAAGGGTCTGGACAGCTTTCGTGTCCTCAACGCCAACGCCGTGGCCTATCTGGACCTGACCGGCAGCGGCAACGAGACCGCCGCCCACGTGGCGGAGAACGGGCGCATCACCCTCATGTTCTGCGGTTTTGGTGACAAGCCCAGCATCGTGCGTCTGTATGGCCGGGGGCGGGTGGTGCGCCCCGATGATCCTGAATGGGGCCAATTGCGACCCCTGTTCGAGGGTTTTCCCGGTATTCGCCAGATCATCCAGGTGCAGGTGTATCACACCCAGACCTCGTGCGGTTTTGGGGTGCCCCAGATGGACTTGGTGGGACAGCGGGATAAGCTGGAGGACTGGGCACAGCGCAAGGGTCCCGACGGGGTGCTGGACTACCAGCGGCGCAAGAACACGTTGAGCATCGATAGCCTGCCTGCGCCCGGGATCGAACCGGCGCGTGAGTCATGAGCGGGCGATTTCTCGGTATCCACCACGCCAGCCTGGTGGTGGCTGACACGGCCCGGTCCCTGGCCTTCTACCGGGACGTGCTGGGCTTGCCCGTACTGGAACGTCCGGACCTGCCGTTTCCCGGGGCATGGCTCGGGGTGGGTGAGCAGCAGATCCACCTGCTGCAGTTGCCCAATCCCGACCCGGTGGACGGCCGCCCCGAGCACGGCGGCCGGGACCGGCATGTGGCCCTGTCGGTGTCTGATCTGGAGGCGATCAGGGAGCGGCTGGATGCGGCAGGGCTCAAATACACAGGGAGCCGGTCGGGCCGGCCGGCGTTGTTTGTCCGGGACCCAGATGGAAATGCATTGGAGCTAGTAGTAAGTGGCTAGTCTCAAGTGGCAAGGAAGACCACCCTCACCCTGGCCCTCTCCCTGAGGGAGAGGGGGATCAAGGTTTTGTTTTTCCTTGCCATTTGAGACTTGCCACTAGCCACTGCTTTCCAGCGCTTCCCTTAACGCCTTCTCGATCTCTTCCTGACGCGCCCGGTCCAGGACCGGACGATCCTGCAGGTCCGTGATGTAGAACACGTCGTCGGCCTGTTCGCCGGCGGTGGCGATCTTGGCGTTGTGGACCTTGATGCCGCAGTGGGTCAGGGTCGTGCCGATGCGTGACAGCAGGCCCGGGCGGTCTCCGGTGGAGATGGCCAGCAGGGTGCGGTTGAAGTGCAGACGCTTGCCGAACTCGATGCGGGTGGTGACATTGAAATGCTTGAGACGGCGAGGGGTGTTGCGCACCACTGCCGTGGGGGGCTGGTCCGGGTTGGCCAGTCGCTCGGTGAGCATCTGGGCGATCTCGTCCATGCGCTGGCTGTCCATCACCGGGTGGCCCTCGTCTTCCAGTACCAGGAAGGTATCCAGGGTCTTGCCGTTGTGGGTGGTGATGATGCGGGCGTCGACGATGTCCAGGCCCAGCTGGGTGAGCGCCGTGGTGGTCAGAGCGAACAGGTTGGGATGATCCTCGGTGTACAGGAAGATCTCCGTGCTGCCCCGGGCGGTCTCCCGGCGTACCCGCACCAGGGGCAGAGGGGCCGTGCCGGATTCCAGCACCGCCCGGGTGTGCCAGGCGATCTCGTCGGCAGAATGGCGCAGGAAGTATTCCGGCTCGAACTCCCGCCAGACCTGCAGGCACTGTGCCTCCTGGAAACCTTGGGCGAGCAGCAGGCCCTGGGCCTGGGTCTGGGCCCCGTGGACCAGTTCCTCCTGGTCCAGAGGGTTGTCCAGCCCCCGGCGCAGCACCCGCTGGGTGGCGCCATACAGGGTCGAGAGCAACGAGTCCTTCCAGGAATTCCACTGGTCCGGATTGGTGCCGCGGATGTCCGCCACGGTGAGCAGGTAGAGATAATCCAGGCGCGTGTTATTGCCCACCTGGGTGGCGAACTCCTGCACCACGTCGGGATCGGAGATGTCCTTGCGCTGGGCGGTGAGTGACATGAGCAGGTGGGCGCGTACCAGCCAGGACACCAGGTTGGCGTCGTACTGGGACAGCCCGTGGGCCATGCAGAAATCCCGGGCCTCCACGGCGCCCAGTTCCGAGTGATCCCCGCCACGGCCCTTGGCGATATCGTGGAACAGGCCGGCCAGGTACAGCAGTTCCGGTTTGGGGATGTTGCGAAAGACATGGCTGCAGTGGGGCAGTTCGTCGGCCAGCTCGGGGATGGCGAAGCGGCGCAGATTGCGGATCACGAACAGGGTGTGTTCGTCCACGGTGAAGGCATGGAACAGGTCGTACTGCATGCGCCCGACAATCATGCCGAAGGCAGGCAGGTAAGCGGCCAGTACGCCATAGCGGTTCATGCGCCGCAGCTGGTGGGTCAGGCCCCGGGGCTGGCGCAGGATCTCCATGAACAGGCTGCGGCAGGCCAGGCTATTGCGGAAATCCTCGTCGATCAGGTGTCGGTGGGCGCGGACCTGGCGAATGGTGGAGGCGCGCACGCCCTGCAGTTCAGGGTGCTGCTGCAGGAGCAGGAACACCTCGAGCAGGGCCTGGGGCTGATGTTCGAATACCCGCTCATTGACTGTTTCCAGATAGCCGTGACGGGCCTGGAAGCGGCGGTTGATGGTGACCGGGGTGTCGTCACCGCTACGGGGCAGGATGGCCTCGCGAAAGTGCTGCAGGAGCATCTCGTTGAGCCGTTCCAGTTCCATGACGGTGCGAAAATACTGCTGCATGAACTGCTCGACGGCCAGGTTGTGGTTCTGGTCGGTGAAGCCCAGCTGATTGGCCAGGGCCCGCTGGTGATCGAACAGGAGTCGATCCTCCTTGCGGCCCGTGAGAGTGTGCAGGGCAAAGCGCACACGCCACAGGAAGGTCTGCCCGTCGATCAGGTCCCGGTACTCGCCCTCGTCGAGGAAGTCGTGTTCCACCAGCTCCCGGAAACTGTCGGAGCCGAAATGGCGATGGGTCACCCAGCCGATCATCTGGATGTCCCGCAGGCCCCCTGGGCTTTCCTTGAGGTTGGGTTCCAGCCGGTAGGCGGTGTCACCGTAGCGGTGGTGGCGGGCCTCCTGTTCCTCCAGCTTGGCGGCGAAGTACTCGGCACTGGGCCATACCAGGGTGGGTGCCATGGCCGATTCCAGGTGCCCCATGAGCGCCACATCGCCGGCCAGCAGACGGGCCTCCATGAGATTGGTGGCCACGGTGATGTCCCGGCCTGCCTCTTCGGTGCAGGACTCCAGGCTGCGTACGCTGTGGCCCACCTGCAGCCCGATGTCCCACAGGAAGGTGAGGAAACGCCCCAGGTCTTCGCCAGTCTCCTCGCTGAGGGTCTTGCCGTGGAGCAACAGAAGGTCGATATCCGAACCCGGGTGCAGCTCGCCCCGTCCGTAACCGCCTACGGCCACCAGTGCCAGGGAGGGCTTGCGGTCCAGACCGAAACCCTCCCAGGCCAGGGCCAGCAGGCGGTCGATGATCGCGGCGCGGCCCTGGACCAGCTCCAGCACACTCACCCCGGAGCGAAAACCCGCCTCCAGGGTGCGCCGGGCCGCCTCCAGGCAGTCGCTGTAGGTGCGGATGTCGGTCAGGTGGGTCCGCAGGGTGCGTTCGTGGTGCTCCCAGTCCAGGGGCAGGCCGACCGCGTCAGGCAGGGTGATCCGAGCGGTGTCGGTATAGGGTTCCAGGGGGGAGGCGATGGCCATGGGGATCCGGGGTTGGTTCAGGCGGCCTGGTCTTTTTCTTCCTGACGCAGCGTCAGTACCTCGTATCCGTTCTCGGTGACCAGGATGGTGTGTTCCCACTGGGCCGACAGGCTGTGGTCCTTGGTGACCACGGTCCAGCCGTCGGCCAGCAGCCGGGTGTGGCGCTTGCCCGCGTTGATCATGGGTTCGATGGTGAAGGTCATGCCCTCTTTGAGTTCCAGGCCGGTGCCGGGTTCGCCGTAGTGCAGCACCTGGGGGTCTTCATGGAACACCTTGCCGATGCCGTGGCCGCAGTATTCCCGCACCACGCTGCAGTGCTGGCCCTCGGCAAAGGTCTGGATGGCGTGGCCGATATCCCCCAGCCGGGCGCCGGGGCGCACCTGCTCGATCCCCAGCCACATGGACTTGTGGGCCACTTCCACCACCCGCTGGGCACTGACGGATGGCTTGCCGATGAAGAACATGCGGCTGGTGTCGCCGTGGTAGTCGTCCTTGATGACGGTGATGTCGATATTGAGGATATCGCCGTTCTTCAGGCGCTTGTCACCGGGGATGCCGTGGCAGATCTGATGATTGATGGAGGTACAGATGGAGCGGGGAAAACCCTTGTAATTCAACGGGGCCGGGATGGCGTCCAGGTCGTTGACGATATAATCGTGGCAGATCCGGTCCAGCTCGTCGGTGCTCATGCCCGCCTCGACCCTGGGGGTGATCATCTCCAGTACCTGGGCGGCGAGGCGCCCGGCAACACGCATTTTCTCGATTTCTTCAGGGGTCTTGATGGTGACGGCCATGGGCTAGGGGTCCGGGCTGGAAAAGCGCCCTAGAATGACAGGGGGCGGGGCTCCCAGTCAAAAACCCGGAAGGCCTCTGTGCATTTGTTGTGGGTAGGCGAATATGGTATAAAGCGCCCGCATTCGGCGCAATCCGGACCGGATGTTTGAACGAACCCCTTAAATCCGCACATGTACCGGCACATCCAGTCGGGTGCCCGTTTAAAACGGGTTTCTGGATGGGGTACATGGAGGCTCAACCCATACAATCGGAGAATACAGATATGTCCAGCGTGACCATGCGCCAGATGCTTGAGGCCGGTGTCCATTTCGGCCACCAGACCCGTTACTGGAATCCCAAAATGGCCCCCTACATCTTCGGGGACCGCAACAAGATCCATATCATCAACCTTGAGCAGACCCTGCCGCTGTTCAATGACGCCATGAACTACCTGGGTAAGCTGGCCGGCAACGGCGGCAAGATCCTGTTCGTCGGCACCAAGCGCTCTGCTCGCGACACCATCGCCGAGGAAGCCCAGCGCTGCAAGATGCCCTATGTGAACCACCGCTGGCTCGGCGGCATGCTCACCAACTTCAAGACCGTGCGTGAATCCATCCGTCGTCTCAAAGACCTGGACCTGATGCGTGAGGACGGCAGCCTGAACCGCCTCAGCAAGAAAGAGGCCCTGATGCGCACCCGCGAGTTGGAAAAGCTTGACCGCAGCCTGGGTGGTATCAAGGACATGGGCGGCCTGCCCGATGCCATGTTCGTGATCGATGTGGGCTATGAAAAGATCGCCGTGCTCGAGGCCAGGAAGCTGGGCATTCCCGTGGTCGCCGTGGTCGACACCAACAACTCCATCGAGGGTGTGGACTACGTGATCCCCGGCAACGATGACGCCATGCGCGCTATCCAGCTCTACGTGTCCGCTGCCGCCGACGCCATTGCCAATGCCCAGATGACCAGCCGCGCCACCGCCGCCACCAGCGCCGACGAGTTCGTCGAGGTCAAGGACGGCGCCGAGGCCCCCAAGAAGAAGGCAAGCGTGAAGAAGAAGGCCGCGCCCAGCGCTGCCGCCGACGCGTCCGCCGAAGCCGCTGCCGAGTAACGACGGGCCGCCTAATGGCGGCCCGTGACGGCACGATCCGATCCCCCGGGCCTTTGTGGCCCGGGGGTCGCCTGATTCTTACAGTATCGAATAGGAGTATCCCCATGACGATTACCGCATCCATGGTCAAGGAACTGCGCGAGCGCACCGGCGCCGGCATGATGGAATGCAAGAAAGCCCTCACTGAAACCAGTGGTGACATGGAGGGCGCCATCGAGTTGATGCGCAAGTCCGGTCAGGCCAAGGCCGACAAGAAGGCCGACCGCATCGCAGCGGAAGGTCAGGTGGTTGTGGCCCTGGCCGATGACGCCAGCGCTGCCGCCATCGTGGAAGTGAACTGCGAGACCGACTTCGTGGGCAAGGACGAGAACTTCGAGAAGTTCGCCGATGGCCTTGCCGGTCTGGTGCTGACCAGCGCCCCTGCCGACGTGGCCGCCCTGATGGCTCAGAGCACCAACGGCGCCACCCTGGAAGAGACCCGCGCCGCCCTGATCGCCAAGGTGGGCGAGAACGTGCAGGTGCGCCGCTTCGAGCGCCTTGAGGCCGCCTCCGGTGCCCAGATGGGTTTCTATCGCCACGGCAATCGCATCGGCGTGGTGGTGGAGCTGGAAGGTGGCGACGCCGAACTGGCCAAGGACATCTGCATGCACATCGCCGCCAGCCGGCCCGTGTGCGTGGATGAGACCCAGGTGCCCCAGGACCTGCTGGACAAGGAGCGCGAGATCTTCGCCGCCCAGGCCGCTGAGAGCGGCAAGCCCGCCGAGATCGTCGAGAAGATGGTCTCCGGTCGTATCAAGAAGTACCTGGCCGAGATCACCCTGGTGGGTCAGCCCTTCGTGAAGGACCCGGACAAGACCGTTGCCAAGCTCCTGGAAGACGCCGGTGCCAAGGTGCGTCGCTTCGTACGCTACGAGGTGGGCGAGGGCATCGAGAAGAAATCGGAGAATTTTGCCGAGGAAGTGATGGCCCAGGCCAAGGGCGCTTAAACAGCAAGACAACGGGGGCGCCAGACGGGGCCCCCGTTTTTTATGAGACGGAGCTATGATGAGTCCGCACGGATGCCGCAGTACTGCGGTAGCGCATACAAGAACAACAGGTCAGTACAAGCAAAGGTAGATCATGAGCGAAGAACTCCGTCCCGCCTACAAGCGCATCTTGCTCAAACTCAGTGGTGAGGCCCTCATGGGCAACCAGGAATACGGCATTGACCCCCAGGTCATCAGCCGCCTGGCCCGGGAGGTGACGGAACTCAGCCGCATTGGGGTTGAGGTAGCCATCGTGATCGGTGGTGGCAACATCTTCCGGGGTGCCGGTCTGGCCGAGGCGGGCATGGACCGGGTCACCGCCGACCACATGGGTATGCTGGCCACCGTCATGAACGGCCTGGCCATCCAGGACGCCCTGGAACATCAGGGCAAGTTCTGCCGGGTGATGTCCGCCATCAAGATCAACCAGGTGTGTGAGGACTACATCCGTCGCCGCGCCGTGCGTCATCTTGAGAAAGGGCGCATCGTGGTGTTCGCCGCCGGCACCGGCAGCCCGTTCTTCACCACCGACACCGCCGCCAGTCTGCGTGCCATCGAGGTCAACGCGGACATCATGATCAAGGCCACCAAGGTGGACGGGGTGTATGATTCCGATCCGTTCAAGAATCCCGACGCGGTGCGCTATGAGCGCCTGACCTACGAGGAGGCCCTGAGCAAGCACCTGGGTGTGATGGATGCTACCGCCCTGGTCATGTGCCGTGACAACAATATTCCCCTGCGCGTGATGAACATATTCAATGAAGGTGACCTGATGCGGCTCGTGACCGGCGAGCCCATCGGGACCCTGGTCGAGAGAGGCTGAGATCCCATGACAGATTCCATTAAGAAGGATGCCAAGACCCGCATGGGCAAGAGCATCGAATCCCTGCGCCATGAAATGGCCAAGATCCGCACCGGGCGTGCCCACACCAGTCTGCTGGATCACGTGATGGTGGATTATTACGGTTCCGATGTGCCCATCAATCAGGTGGCTAACGTGAATGTGGAAGACGCCCGTACCCTGACGGTGAGCCCCTGGGAAAAGACCATGGTGGGCAAGATCGAGAAGGCCATCATGACCTCCGATCTGGGGCTCAACCCCGCCACCATGGGGCTGGTGATCCGTGTGCCCATGCCGGCGCTCACCGAGGAGCGCCGCAAGGACCTGGTCAAGGTGGTGCGCAACGAGGCGGAGAATGCCCGCGTGGCCATTCGCAACATCCGCCGCGATGCCAACACCACCCTAAAGAACATGCTTAAGGACAAGGATATCTCCGAGGACGAGGAGCACCGCGGCCAGGATGATATCCAGAAGCTCACTGACAGCCACATCGAGGAAGTGGACAAGGTGCTGGCCGAAAAGGAAAGGGAACTGATGGAGGTGTAAGGCCCCGCGCCTTCGCCATCGCCCATCAACGTGAGTTCCGCCCCCGCTGACAGTTCCATCGTGCCCCGGCATGTTGCCATCATCATGGATGGCAACGGCCGTTGGGCCCGTGCGCGTCATCTGCCCCGTACCGAAGGCCATCGCCAGGGTGTGCACTCCACCCGTGCCGCGGTGCGCTTTTGCGCCTCCCGGGGCGTCGAGGCCCTGACCCTGTTTGCGTTCAGCAGCGAGAACTGGCACCGGCCCCCTGCGGAGGTCAACACCCTCATGGGTCTGTTTGTCAGTGCCCTGGAGCGGGAGTTGCCGGAGCTTGAATCCAACAACATCCGGCTGCGCTTCATTGGCGAGCGGGAGAACTTCTCCGCCAAGCTGCGCAGTCGCATCCAGGAGGCCGAGGGCCGTACCCGCGACAACACCGGCATGGAGCTGGTGATCGCCGTCAGCTATGGCGGGCGTTGGGATATCGCCAACGCCGCCCGTGAACTGGCCCTGGATGTCCAGGCCGGGCGGCTCGATCCGGAGGCTCTCGATGCCGATCAGTTGCAGGCGCGCCTGTCCACGGCCGGCCTGCCTGACCCGGATCTCTTTATCCGCACTGGCGGTGAACGTCGCCTGAGCAACTTCGTGCTTTGGCAGCTGGCCTATACGGAGTTGTATTTTTGCGATGTGTTATGGCCGGACTTCGATGAGGCTGCCCTGAAGGATGCCTTTGAGTTCTTCACCGGGCGCCAGCGGCGCTTTGGCCGCACCGCTGAGCAGCTGAGCCATGAGCGGGCTTAAGGCGCGCATCCTCACAGCCATCGTGCTGGCAGTGGTGGTGTTCAGCGCCGTCCTGCTGGCGCCTACGGCACTGTTCGGTGTGCTGCTACTGGCGGCCCTGCTGGCCGGGGCCTGGGAGTGGTCCCGGCTCATCGGCATGACCCGACCCATGGTGCGGGTGGCCTATCTGCTGCTCCTGTTACTGGTCAGCCTGGGGGCAGTGGCCCTCTGGGCCCGGGATGCGACCCTGTGGCCGGTCGTGGTGGGTGTGATATGGTGGGCAGTGGTGCTGGTGCTGCTGGCCATCTACCGGCGAGCTGGACAGCGCCACCGGGTGCTGATCGGCCTGGCCGGTCTGCTGACCCTGGTGCCCGCGGGCCTGGCCCTGCTGGTATTCCATGATCTGAACCCCGTCTGGCTGGTATTTCTGGTGCTGCTGACTTCCGTTGCTGACAGCGCGGCCTATTTCACCGGCAAGCGCTTTGGTCGGCACAAGCTTGCGCCTCACATCAGTCCCGGCAAGACCCGAGAGGGCCTGCTGGGGGCGCTGGTGGCCACCGGCCTGCTGGGCCTGGGGGGGGCGTGGTGGTTCGACGTTCATATGGGTCTGTGGTTTTATTTCGTGGCCCTGTGTCTGGTGACGGCCCTGGTGTCCGTGGCCGGTGACCTGTTCGAGAGTCTGGTCAAACGCGAGGCGGGTGTGAAGGACAGCGGTACCCTGCTGCCGGGTCATGGCGGTGTGCTGGATCGCATCGACAGCATTACCGCGGCCGCGCCGGTGTTTTTGATGGGCCTCGTCTGGGGCGGCATCGTGGCCCTTTGAGGCCCTGAGTGACGATCACTTTTCCTATGTGCCACACAACAATCACAACTCCCTGTGCGTCCCGACGCCGGTTACTCAACCGGAGGCGTCATGGCTGAGGCTGGCGAGTCGGTCTTGCGCCGCGTGACCATCCTGGGGTCCACCGGCACGATCGGCGTGAATACCCTGGATGTGCTGGCCCGCCACCCTGGGCGTTTTCAGGTGGTGGCCCTCACCGCCAATGGCAACGTGGAACGCATGGTGCAGCAGTGCCGGGATGTTCGCCCGGCCTATGCGGTCATGGTGGACGCCGATGCGGCCGAGCGCCTGGCGCGGACGCTACGCGCCGAGGGTGTGGAAACGCAGGTGCTGTCCGGTGCCGAGGCGCTGGTGCAGGTGGCCGAGCTGGCCGAGGTCGATTACGTGATGGCAGGCATCGTGGGCGCAGCAGGACTCCTGCCCACGCTTGCTGCGGCGCGTGCCGGCAAGCGGGTGATGCTGGCCAACAAGGAGGCCCTGGTGATGTCCGGGCAACTGTTC
The DNA here is from genome assembly GCA_046260855.1 of Thioalkalivibrio sp. GTDB lineage: Bacteria > Pseudomonadota > Gammaproteobacteria > Ectothiorhodospirales > Ectothiorhodospiraceae > Thioalkalivibrio_A. Next base: position 4,396 of record JBHEOJ010000030.1, on the reverse strand, counting down.
ATGGACGCGATCTCGGCCAGCGGCGCCGAACTCCTGCCCATCGACAGTGAACACAATGCCGTGTTCCAGTGCATGCCCACCCATTTTGAGCGCGGGCTCCAGCGGGTGGGTGTGGAGCGCATCCTGCTCACCGCCTCCGGCGGCCCGTTTCGCACCTATAGCCGTGAGGCCCTGAGCGGCGTGACCCCGGAGCAGGCCTGTGCCCATCCCAACTGGGTGATGGGGCGCAAGATCTCCGTGGATTCCGCCACCATGATGAACAAGGGCCTGGAGGTGATCGAGGCCTGCTGGCTCTTCGGCACCAGCGCCAAGCGGGTGGAGGTGGTGTTGCATCCCCAGAGCGTCATTCATTCCATGGTCTCCTACAGTGATGGCTCCGTGCTGGCACAGCTTGGCAATCCGGACATGCGTACGCCCATCGCCCATGCCTTGGCCTGGCCTGAGCGTATCGCCTCCGGTGTGGATCCGCTGGACATGGTGGCCGTGGGACGGCTGGATTTCGAACGTCCCGACCTGGCTCGTTTTCCGTGTCTGAGTCTGGCCTATCAGGCCTTCGAGGTGGGCGGTACGGCCACCACCGTGCTCAATGCCGCCAACGAGGTGGCCGTGCAGGCCTTCCTGGACATGGAGCTGGCCTTCACCGGCATCCCTGGGGTGATCGAGCACAGCCTGGCGGAGATCAGTCCGGAACCGGCCACGGACCTGGCCCGGGTGCTGGCGACGGATGAGGCCACCCGTCGGGTGGCCCGTGAATACATTCAGCGGATTGCGGGCTCGACCCGCATCGGGCGAGTCTCATGAGCATCCTGATCAGCGTTGCCGCCTTCGTCTTGGCCATCGGCGTGCTGGTGACGGTGCACGAATTTGGACATTTTTGGGTGGCCAGGCGCATGGGGGTGAAGGTCCTGCGCTTTTCGGTGGGCTTTGGTCGTCCCCTGTGGCGCAAAGTGGCCGGTGCCGATCGCACCGAGTACGTGATTGCGGCCATCCCCCTGGGTGGCTACGTGAAGATGCTCGATGAGCGTGACGGCGAGACCGTCCCCGGTGAGGATCTGGATCGCGCCTTCAATCGCCAGCCGGTGGGCAAGCGCATCGCCATCGTGGCAGCGGGCCCGGCATTCAATTTTCTGTTCGCCGTCCTGGCCTACTGGGTGATGTTCATGGTGGGGGTTGCCGGTGTAAAACCGGTCGTGGGCGATGTGGCGCCTGCCTCCCTGGCCGCCGAGGCAGGCATTGTCAGCGGCGACCGGATTGTGTCCGTGGCCGATACCGAGACACCCACCTGGGAACTGGCTTCCCTCGCGCTGCTGGAGCGTAGCCTGGATTCTGGCCGCGTGTCAGTGCAAGTGGAAACGGTCGATGGCCGTGAATTTGTGCGCTGGTTGGATCTCAGCGACACGCGCCGTCTGCTGGACGAGGGCCCCTTGCTGGACAAGCTGGGCATCTCTCCCTGGCGCCCGAAGATCGATCCGGTGCTGGGGGATCTGGTATCCTCGGGCCCGGCACTTCAGGCCGGTCTGCAAAGCGGCGATCGCATCCTGCGTGCCGACGGTGAGGCGGTGGACAGTTGGCAGGACCTGGTGAGTCGCATCCAGTCACGGCCCGATGCGGACATGCTTCTGGAAGTGCAACGCGACGCCAGCCGCATGTCGATCACCGTGCGCACCGGCACCCGGGAAGACAACGATCGTGTGGTGGGTGTGATCGGCGCCTATCCCCATGTCGACAGTGCCCAGTTTGAGGCCATGCGTACCACGGTGCGTCATGGACCGGTGGTTTCCTTCACCCAGGGCGTGACCCGCACCTGGGACATGACCGTGCTCACCCTGCGCGTGCTCTGGCGACTGGTGACCGGCGAGGCCTCGGTGAAGAATATCAGCGGGCCCATCAGCATCGCCGAGTATGCCGGTGTGACGGCGGTGATCGGACTGTCCGCCTTCCTCGGCTTCATGGCCATCGTCAGCATCAGTCTTGGCATCATCAACCTGCTGCCCATCCCCGTGCTGGATGGGGGTCACCTGCTCTACTACCTGGTGGAGATCGTCAAGGGAAGTCCGGTCTCACCTCAGGTTGAGGCCGTTGGCCAACGGGTGGGAATGGTGATGATCGCGCTGCTGATGACCCTCGCCTTTTACAACGACATCATGAGAATCCTGGGCTGAATCCCCTATGCTTAAACGTCTGAAACTCCTGGCTCTGACCTGTGTCCTGCTGCTCGCTGGTGTGGCCCATGCCGCAACATTCACCATCGAGGACATCGAAGTAGAGGGCCTCGAGCGCATTGCGCCGGGCACCGTGTTCACCAACTTGCCCATACAGGTGGGCGATGTGTTTGATGATGCCCGCAGTGCCGAGGTGGTTCGTTCTCTGTTTCGCACGGGCTTTTTCTCCGATATCTCACTGCGCCGACGTGACAATGTTCTGGTGGTGGTGGTGGAGGAGCGCCCCGCGATCAACGAGATCAATATCGAAGGCAACCGGGATATCAAGGATGATGAACTCATGGATGCCCTGCGTCAGGTGGGCATGTCCCGCGGGCGAGTGTTCAATCGCACGGTGCTGGAGCGCATGGAAAACGAACTGCGCCAGCAGTACTACGCCCGAGGCAAGTACAACGTGCGCATCGATGTGGATGTGGCAGAGCTGGAGCGCAACCGGGTTGACGTGAATATCGACATCGCCGAAGGTCAGGTGGCCAAGATCCAGCGCATCAACCTAGTGGGCAACGAGTCCTTCGAGGACAAGGAGATCCTGCGACGTTTCGACTCAGGTATCCCGCGATGGTACGCCTTTTTCAGTCGCCGCGATCATTACTCCCGCCAGAAACTTTCCGGCGATCTCGAAACCCTGCGTTCCAAATATCTGGACAGCGGTTTTGTAAATTTCAACATCGACTCCACCCAGGTGAGTCTGACCCCGGATCGCAAGGACATCTACGTGACGGTCAATGTGGATGAAGGGGACCAGTACACCGTCAGCGACGTGCGTCTGGGTGGCAACCTGATCGTCGACGAAGACGAGCTCATGGAGCTGGTGGAGATCGGTCCGGGTGATGTGTTTTCCCGCGCCCGGATCAACGAGTCGGCAGAGGCCATCACCCAGCGCCTGGGCGACGAGGGTTACGCATTCGCCAACGTCAATCCCATTCCCGAGTTGGACGAAGAAAACCGTCAGGTGAGTCTGACCCTGTTCGTGGACCCCGGTCAGCGGGTCTACGTGCGTCGTATCAATTTCACCGGCAACGACCGCACCCGGGACGAGGTGTTTCGCCGCGAGATGCGCCAGATGGAGGGTGGCTGGTTCTCCTCCACCAATGTGGATCGCTCCCGGGTTCGCCTGCAGCGGCTTTCCTACGTTGAGTCCGTGAATGTCGAAACCCGACGGGTGCCGGGCAGTGACGATCAGGTGGATCTGGATATCAGCGTTACGGAGCGTTTCTCCGGAAGCTTCACTGTTGGTGTGGGCTATGCCCAGAGCGAGGGCGTGCTGTTCAACCTGGGGCTGTCCCAGGAGAATTTCATGGGCACAGGGCGGCGTGTCTCGGTGGCCTTCAACAACAGCGAAGTCAACAGGGTCTATAGCTTTAGCTATCTCAACCCTTACTACACCCTAGATGGCATCAGCCGGGGCTTCAGCCTCTTCTACCGCGAGACCGATGCGGAGCAGGCGGATATCTCCCGCTATGCCACCAACCGTTTCGGCGGCAACCTGACCTACGGTATCCCGCTTACGGAGTACGACACCTTCAGGGTCACCCCCGGCTACGAGCAGGTGGAGGTGCTGACCTCCGCGTTTACGCCCACGGAGATCAACGACTTCCTGGACAGGAATGGCAAGACTTACGATCTCTATTCTCTTGAGACGTCGTTCACCCATGACACCCGTGACCGTACGCTCTTCGCTAACGAGGGCAACCTGCAGCGCGTCGGTCTGAAAGTCGCCCTGCCGGGCAGCGCCTTTGAATACTACAAGGCGGATCTGCGCACCCAGTGGTTCCTGCCCTTGCGTGGCAGCCTGAGTCTTGGGCTGAGCGGTGAGATCAATTACGGCGAGGCCTATGGTGACAGTGAGGAGCTGCCGTTTTTCGAAAATTATTTCGCCGGTGGCGCGCGTTCGGTGCGTGGCTACCGCGACTTCAGTCTTGGTCCCAGAGACTCCAACAACGACCCCTACGGCGGTACGTTCCGTGCGATTGCTACCACCGAGATACTTTTCCCGCCGCCCTTCCTCGACGACACGGGCAACATGCGCATGAGCCTGTTCCTGGATGCGGGTCAGGTCTTTGACAGCTACGAGGACTTTGATGCCGGTGAAATACGTGCCGCGGCGGGCATTGGCATGACCTGGTTGTCCCCGGTGGGTGCGTTGACTTTTAGTCTGGCCCAAGCGTTAAATG
>JBHEOJ010000003.1:11090-44974 GCA_046260855.1 Thioalkalivibrio sp. | reverse complement strand
GCCTTGCGCAGCAGCGACACCTTGCGCAATGCTATGCGACCGCCACCCACCACCAGGCAGGAGCGGTCCTTAAGTCTCATGAATACGGGAAAGAAGTCCACGTGCGCTGTTCCGTCGGTCGGGGCTCAGGCCGTATCGAGGCCGGCGAGCAATTCATCCAGTTCACCAGCCATGTCCAGCTCCACCAGGTCATCAAAGCCACCCACGTGGCGATCACCAATGAATATCTGGGGGACGCTGCGGCGTTGGGAACGCTCCACCATCTCGATCATGTCCTCGCGGGATTTATCCACGCGGATCTTCTCCAGCTGATCATCCACGCCCTTGCGCGCCAGCAGGTCCGCGGCGCGATCACAGTAGGGGCAGATGCCGGTGCAATACATACGGATGGCGGTCATGCAGGTCGCTCCGTCTGAAGAGTCAGGAAGTGAAAGGAGTGAAACCTAGCCGTTGTTGAAGGCGTCCAGCTCGGAGATATCGAAACCGGCCTTCTCGAACCAGCGGCGTGCCGCCTCCGGGTCCTGCTCCACGCCATTGCCCTGCTGATACATCATGGCCAGGGTGGTCTGGGAGCCGGCGAGGCCCTGATTGGCGGCCTTTTCGAACCAGTGCGCAGCCTGCCTGGCGTCCTGTGCGAGACACTCGCCTTCCAGGTACATGAAGCCCAGGCCATGCTGGGCCATGGGATGCCCCTGTTCGGCCGCCACACGCATCCAGCGGGCCGCAGAATCGGGATTGGGCGCGCCGGCCAGGCCGTTCTGGCACATGATGGCCACACGATACTGGGCATCGGCATTACCGGCCTCGGCGAGCGGGCTCAGCAACTGCATGGCGCGGGAGAAGTGCTTGGACTCGAAGGCGGAGATGCCGCTTTCCAGATCCATGTGATCATTGTCTTGGGAATGAGTCATGATGGGCGATACCCGGGGCCTGTGAGCGGAGACACGGAGCGGGATGAGAATTCTGTCGCTATCAGGACAGTAAACCAAGGCCTCCAGCTGATTTCGCTCATGGCATGTTGAAGCAAAGCCACAGCAGCCGGAACCCTCTCGATGGGGATATACGCCGTCGCGAGGCCCCCTCGCTATAATCCGGCCCTTAGATAATGAATCGCGCGCCCGACCAGCAGGTGCCCGCGAATCCGCCGATTTCCAGCACAGGTTACAGCATGCCCCTGAGCCCTCAAGCCGCCGCCGATATCACCAGTGTCATCCGTCCCTGCATCCAGAAGGTCGCCACCGGCCCGGAAATGAGCAAGGACCTGACGCAGGAAGAAGCCCAGAGCGCCATGCAGTTGATCATGGAAGGCCAGGTGGACCCGGTGCAGTCCGCCGTGCTGCTCATCGCCCTGCGCATGAAACGCGAGGCCATGGACGAATACCGCGGCATCCTGCAGGCCATCCGTGACAACACCGCCACGGCCACCGCCCAGGTGGATGAGCTCATGGACGTGGCCGACCCCTACGACGGTTATGCCCGCGGACTGCCCGCCACCCCGTTTCTCCCCGCTGTGCTGGCCGCCTGCGGCCTGCCCGCCGTGTGCCATGGCGTGGAGGCCATGGGGCCCAAGTACGGCGCCACCAACCGCATGATCCTGCGCGAGGCCGGGATCCAGGTCGATCACACGGCCCAGCAGGCTGCGGAACACATCGCCAATCCCGACATCGGCTGGGCCTACGTGGACATGGAGGCCTTCTGCCCCGGCCTGCACGCCCTGACCCCGCTGCGCAGCCTGATCGTCAAGCGCACCTGCCTGACCACCGTGGAGAACCTGGTGGGCCCTGTGCGGGCAAGGAACAAGACCCATCTGCTCATCGGCTTCGTACACAAGGCCTACCCGCCCATCTATGCCGAACTGGCCCGCTTTTCCGGTTTCGATTCGGGCCTGGTGGTGCGCGGCGTGGAAGGCGGCGTGACCCCTTCCCTGCAGCAGACCGGCCGGCTGTTTCAGTACAAGGACAAGGGGCCCGAGCACGAGGTGCAGATGGAGCCCTCCGAACTGGGCATTGAATCGGACGGTCGCGCCGTGCCGCTGCCCGAATCCCTGACCCCCGGAAAGCTCAAGGGCAAGAACCAGGAGACCGTGGACAGTGCAGCCGTGGCGAGCGCTGCGGCAGCGGCCGGCCTTGCCGCCCTGGAAGGCGCGCAAGGCCCGACGCGGGAAAGTCTGGCCTACTCCGGTGCCCTGTGCCTCTGGCACCTGGGCCGTGAGCCGGATCTTAAGTCCGCCGCCGATCGCATCCGGCGCGCCCTGGACGACGGCTCCGCCCGTAAACGTTTTTTTGCATGACACCGATCCAACCCCGACCTATCGGACATCAGACGCGGTCATCCGCAAACGCACCAGAGGAGATGAGCATGGACAAGAAGACCTACTACGAAACCACCACCAAGATGGAAAGCGTGGGCGTGGACCCCGCCTACATCCTCGGCTGGCAGAGCGGTTTCCTGCACAACCCCAAGCTGGAAGAGCAGCGCGTCACCGAGGCCTATGACGCCGGCTACAACCACGGCACCGAAGGCAAGACCGACGGCTACAACAGCTGGACCAAGCAGTAAGGCCTGATTGAAAAGCCCACGCAAAGACGCGAAGGCGCAAAGGGCATCTGTTTGAATAAAAACGGGGGCCAAGGCCCCCGTTTTTACACTCAATACACTTCGCGCTCTTTGCGCCTTTGCGTCTTTGCGTTGAAGCCTTTCAAACCCTCAATCCTCCGCCATGGGGCGCACGGGCCCTTCCTTGCCGGGCCCCGAACGATCATCGGAACCCGCCAGCAGCGCATCCAGGGAGGCGGTGTACTTCTCCACGGCCTCCGGCCCCTCGATGGTCAGGATCTGATCGATCGCCCACTGGCGATTCTTCGGCCCCAGGGCCTCGCTGACCCATTCCGCAAAGGCCCGCATCAGGCCAAAGCCTGGACCCTCCAGGGGGCTGTAGGCACATTGCGCATACACGGCGTTGCGCTCATTGATCCTGGTGATGAAGGCCTGTTTGTAGTCCCTGGGCGTGAGATGACTTTGATCTTCCGGGGCGCGGTTGTCGGCGCGGTTCTCCTCCACGAGACCTGCCAGACGCAGGGCCATGGCGGTAATGAACCGGGCCCGCTCCTCCTCGTTGAACTTGCCGTAGACCTGGTGATCCGTCAGGTGCAGCAGAAAGATCACGAACTCCTCGATCACGTCCAGGCGCTGATACTGGGTGCGCGTCTCGAACGCCTCGTCCTCCAGGGTCAGGACGCCATTGCAGGCCACGCGCCAGGCATTGGCGGCGCTGACCGTGGCCACATCTTCCAGGGTGCGCGAACGCTCACCCTGCTTCCAGCGATTGCGCAAACGCAAGGCCATCAGGACACCTCCAGTCGTTCGGCCACATCATCCCAAAAACGAAGCCTGGCCTCGATGGCGGCGCAGGCCGCGACCTCTGCCTCCCGGTGCTTAACCGGATCCGCGCCACACAACATGTTGAGCATGCGCAGGGACAGGGGACCATGAAAATCCTCGTCCAGGTGGATATGACGTTTGAGGTAAAAATGAAACAGGGGGGCATCCTGTTCAGTGATACCCATGCGCGCCAGCAGGCTGCGGAACATACCGGGGATCACATGTTCACGCCCCATGGCCAGGGCCGCCGCAACCACATGGGGACGACCTTCGCGAATGAACCCGAAGGTGCTCTGCATGAAACGCCGCGAGGCCTCGGGGGCGATACCGGAGGCCAGGGCAGCGTCGATGCCCTCACGGGCCGCCAGGGCGACGAAACGCCGGGGTCCCGAGGGATCCGCGCCCAGCTCCGTCATCGCCCCGCAGTAAAGCTCGAAATGGCTCAGGCAAAGCTCTTCGCCATCGGGGCCGGGGATCTTGTCGGACTCCTCCTCCAGCACCAGTTCGTTGATGAACCGGCACACGGCGGCATCGGGACCCGGCGCCCAGGGATAGCGGGCCGGGGCAATGTGATGCTGAAGGAATTTGATCAGGGACATGAAATCCCATACCGAGTAGATATGGCATTCCATGAAACGGCGCAGATCATCGAGATCGCGCAGACCGTAGACGGGGTGACTATCGAGTCGATCGCGCAGTGGCGTGATGACCTGGGGATCGAATCCGGGTGGCTGGCTGGACATGGAAACGTGTCTCGCGATGGGCAGAGCAGCCTGGATTATACGTGTTTGCGCCCCATGACCGACAGGCGGGCATGGGGCGCAAACGACGGCTCGGCGTGGGGATCACCCGGGTCCCCACCCGCTCAGGCGCGGGAGCCTTTTTCCTGATGGGCGATGTCCACCAGCTCCATGGCGATGTCGCGATACTTCTGGCGATACCCGTGCAGCGGGTGACCCTCGGCGGCCAGGTAATACTCCTCGGGGGAAACGCCATTGGCATGCTCGTACTCGATGAACTTCTTCTGCATCTCGAGCATTTGCTTGATCAGTTCCTGCTTGTTACTCATCGTTTTCTGACCTCCGATGGATCGGTATGGCGGACTGTCTGATTCCAGAGACTGCCCGGACTATAGCACCGGGAAACAAGCCCCCTTAACCCCCCTTAGGGGATAGAAGGGCAGTGGCCCCCTCCCCAACCCTCCCCCGCGATGCGGGGGAGGGGGTTTATTCTCCCTCTTCCCTCAGGGAGAGGGCCTGGGTGAGGGTGGTGTTCCTTGCCACTAGCCACTTGAGACTTGCCACTGCCCTAATAGCCGCCCTTGCGCCGGCTTTCCGGCAGGCCCGAGACGCGGCCGCCCTGCTTGCTCGGGTCCAGGGGGAACAGGTCGTAGAGGGTCTTGGCGTCCACGGTTTTGTCGTCCCACAGCTTCTGCATGGTCTTGACGATCGTACGGGTGTTGGGCTGATTCTCGTTGTTGTTGTAAAACTCGTCACGCAGGTAATTGATCAGGTCCCAGTGCCGATCGGTGAGCTCGAGGCCCTCCTTCGCGGCAATGGCCTTGGCCACAGCCTCGCTCCAGTCCGTGCCGTTCTCCAGATAGCCGTTGGCATTGGTCTCAATGGTAACGCCGTCCACTTCCAGACTCATCGAGTCATCCTCCCTTCAGGTTGCGATCGTTAGATGGACTAGATCCAAGCACCTGCCCGACACACCGACACCGGCGACGGGCCTGGCAGGCTGTTTTGTCAGAACCCCTGTGTATTTTGCACCGGGGCGACATCCTTATGGCCGATGAAAAGCCCACAGCCCAGGAGCCGGTAGGGCCCAAGGCCTTCACGCTGCAGCATCACCGAGGCGTACGGGTCCAGGTCCGCCACCATGAGACTACGGGTATGCACGGCCTCATCGGGCCTGTTCAACACATGAGCGCGCCCGCACAACAACTTGCTGACGGGCACATCCAGGGCGCGCAGCGCCTCAGCCATGCGCAGCATGAAGTGCGCCTCCGACTCCGCTTCATCGACGACCACATAACGGGCCATCAAGGCCGGCATCGGTTGCAGGGGCAGCACATTCGCCTCGCCCAGCTTCAGGACATAGCCATCCAGGTCCAGGGCCTGACCCGCCAGGGCCTGCGCCTCCTCCAGACGCTCCCGGGGCAGACGCAGGCGAAAGCGTGCGCGCCGGGACAGATGCAACAAATCGTGTTCCGGATCCTGGGGCCGGTACCAGCCATTGCCGGACTCGGCACCGTGAATCAGGTGGATCCCCGCCCGGGTCTCGCCAGTCAGCCAGGGCAGCGCGGCCTGAATCTCCCGGGACAGGGCGTGGGCATGGTCAAGGGGCAGGCAGCGGCAGTCGATGCGAAAGGACACATCGACGATATCCTCGGGCAGATCCGGCTGATCTTCGGGGTTTTCGTCCCAGAACATGGCAGGCAGCCCTCAGCCCAGCGGCGAGGTGAAGGTGGCCTCGATGCGCTCTTCCCAGTCCGGCGGGGTGTCCGGGAACTGGGGCTTAACGTCAGAACTGAGGAAACGCTCGCCTTCACGGGCACGCTGGCGCACCAGTTCAAGCAATTCCTCGAAGGATTGCAGATCGTGGTTCTCCATCAGCACTTCACTCAACCAAAGCATGGAAACTCCTCAGGGACCGGCAATGGGCCCCTATGTATCAGGTCCCGGCGACCCGATCCAGATAGCGGGCGCGGTAGACGAGCCGCTGCCTGCCGGACTCAGGGTCATCCCGAAAACCGGTACGGCTGTGCAGCACGTTGTTACAGATAATGCCCTCTCCCGGGGCCAGCCGGCAGTGCAGCAGGCCAGGCAGATCGCTGGCCAGCAGATCGCGGATGGCAGCGGCCGCCTGACGTGTCAGGGAATCATCGCGCCACTGTACGTTGCGCTGCCGCGCCGTATAGCGCAGATGCAGATGCCCGGCGTCGTCCACGCTGAACACCGGTCCGCTCTGGGCCGGGCGCAGGGTGACGCCGTTTTCCACATTGGCCGGGATGGTCAGGGCCTGGGGGTGCGTCAGCGCCTCGATCCAGGCGGGATTCTCGTCGCGCAGCCGGATGTACAGCAACTCGTGGTCCAGGAGGGCATTCTCGCCCCCCTCGGCGGCATCGGACACACAATGCAGCAGCATGGCCCGGATCGTGCGCTCGGGCGGATTGTAGTAGCCGTCGCAGTGCCAGCTCAGGGGTCGGTTCGTGTAGGGAATGTATTCCGCCTGACGCCCGACGGCACTCACCTGCAGTTCGCTGACCCCGTCTTCCTCGCTGCACAGGTTGCTGTCCAGGCGCGCAAGTCCCAGGGCTGCGCCAAAATCACGCACATCGGCGCGACTCACCGTCCGCCCGGTGCAGCGGTACAGGGCCATGTTGGTTCGGACGATGCGCTCGCACAGGGCCGAGCGCTCCGCGGCGCTTGGCCGGGACAGGTCTGCCACATCCACCCGCAGTTCATCCACCGATCCAGGCACCGCACCCAGTCGTGCGGCCCGCCAGGCGCCATAGACCGACGTCTCACCCACATCAAAGGGCGAGCGCGCAGGCCGTGAGGCGGACATGGCAGGTCTGGGGGTCATGGGTGGGCGGTAGACTCGTATATAGATGTTCAGCCTTGCAGTGTAATAGCAGGCGTTGGCAGCACAACACTCCATCCGGGATAGGCCCCGCGAGGCCTGGTATCGGCAGCACGGGACAGGCCGCGGGAGCGCCTATCCCGACTGGGATATACGGGGGCTATACCACCCTCCCATGAGTAGGGTGTTTTCCTTGACCCGCGACACCTAGAGTCTACGGCAGCTAGAAGAACCATGAACGGGCAAAAGGCGCAGGCCGGCACCCCGGACAGACCAGGACAGGGACGACGCCGAGGCGAATGACCTGTACCCAAGGCTGAAAAACAACAGTCCCATCGTCCCCAGATAAAGAGAAGGAGACCGCCATGGCGAACAATCAGCACCCCACACCCATGCTTGACGAGCTTGAGAACGGCCCCTGGCCCAGCTTCATCTCCGGCATCAAGCGCCTGCGGGATCAGCATCCCGATGAGCGCATCCGCGGCGTCACCAACGACCTTCTCGGCCAGCTGGAGCACTCCTACGAGACCCGCAAGGGATACTGGAAGGGTGGCACCGTGTCTGTATTCGGCTACGGCTCCGGCATCATCCCGCGCTTCTCCGAAGTGGCCAAGGCCTTCCCGGAGTCCCGCGAGTTCCACACCGTGCGAGTGCAGCCCCCCGCCGGCAACTTTTACTCCACGGACATGCTGCGCAAGTTGGCTGACTCCTGGGAGAAATACGGCTCAGGTCTGATCACCTTCCATGGCCAGACCGGTAACGCCATGTTCATCGGCGTAAACACCGAGAACACCCAGCACTTCTTCGACGAGATCAACGAATACGGCTTCGACCTGGGCGGCGCTGGCCCCTGCGTGCGTACCGGCATGTCCTGCGTGGGCTCCGCCCGCTGCGAGCAGTCTTGCGCCAACGAGCAGCGCATCCACCGCACCCTGCTCAACCGCTTCACCGACGACGTGCATCGTCCGTCCCTGCCCTACAAGTTCAAGTTCAAGGTCTCCGGCTGCCCCAACGACTGCGTGAACTCCATCGAGCGTTCCGACTTCGCGGTCATCGGCACCTGGCGTGACGAGATGAAGGTGGACCAGGACGAGGTCAAGGCCTTCGTGGCCGCCAAGGGCCGTGACTACGTGATCGACAACATCACCACCCGTTGCCCGTCCGACTGCATGACCCTGAATGCCGACGACACCCTGACCATCGACAACAGAAACTGCGTGCGCTGCATGCACTGCCTGAACGTCATGCCCAAGGCCCTGTCCCCCGGCGACGACAAGGGTGTCAGCATCCTGGTGGGTGGCAAGCGCACCCTGAAGATCGGCGACCTGATGGGCACCGTCATCATCCCGTTCATGAAGCTGGAGACCGAGGAAGACTACGAACAGCTCACTGAACTGGCCGAAAACATCATCGAATTCTGGGCAGAGAACGGTCTGGAACACGAGCGGTGCGGCGAGATGATCGAGCGCATCGGTCTGGTGAACTTCCTCAAGGGCATGGGCATCGAGGCCGACCCGAACATGGTCAACCATCCCCGCGAAAGCTCCTACATCCGTATGGACGAATTCGACGAGGCGGCCGAGCAGTACCTGCGCCGCAAGATGGAACAGAAACAGTCGGCTGCCAACTGAGCCGACCGACCAGACAACTCATCCGAATCCATTCAAGTGGATCAATTTAGGCAGGAGTAGGCAATGTCACAGGCACAGGCAATGCGTCCGCCCATCGAATCCGGGTGCCCGGACGGCTTCCAGTACATGCACCCGGTCATGCGCCGGAACTTCGGGATGTGGAAGTACCACGATCATCCCCGCCCCGGCGTACTGCGCCACGTTGCGGAATCCGGCGAAGGCATCTGGACGGTCAGGGCCGGAACCCAGCGTATTCTCGACGTTTTCACCATTCGCACACTCTGCGACATCGGTGACAAGTTCGCCGATGGCTACGTGCGCTTCACCATCCGCTCCAACATCGAGTACATGGTAGACGCAGAGAGCAAGGTCGAACCCCTGATCAAGGCCCTGGAAGACGCGGGCTTTATCGTGGGGGGTACGCGCAACTCCATCTCCATGATCTCCCACACCCAGGGCTGGTTGCACTGCGACATCCCTGGCACCGACGCCTCCGGCGTGGTGAAGGCGATGATGGACGAGCTGATCGAAGACTTCCGCAACTGCCACATGCCCAACCGTGTGCATATCACCACTTCTTGCTGCCAGATCAACTGCGGCGGGCAGGGTGATATCGCCATCAACGTGCAGCACACCAAGCCACCGAAGATCAACCACGACCTAGTGGCCAACGTCTGCGAACGCCCTTCTGTGGTGGCACGCTGCCCGGTGGCTGCCATCCGTCCCGCCCTGGTGAACGGCAAGCCGTCCCTGGAAGTGGACGAGAAGAAGTGCATCTGCTGCGGCGCCTGCTACCCCCCCTGCCCACCCATGCAGATCAACGACGCAGAGCACACCAAGCTGGCCATCTGGGTGGGTGGTAACCATTCCAACGCCCGCGGCAAGCCTACCTTCCAGAAACTGGTGGCCTCCGGCATCCCCAACAACCCGCCCCGCTGGCCCGAAGCTACCGCCATCGTCAAGAACATCCTCAAGATCTACCAGGAGGATGCCAAGGACTGGGAGCGCGTCAACGACTGGATCGAGCGTATCGGCTGGCCGGAGTTTTTTGAAAAGACCGGCCTGCCCTTCACCCGATTCCACGTGGAGAACTGGAGAGGGGCGCGTCACAGCCTGAACGCCTCGACCCATATCCGCTTCTGATTAGAAAGCGGTCTCAACACCTCCACGTGACCTGCGTACCCGGGCGGACGACATTGTCTGCCGCCCGGGTATGAACCACCCACAGGACAGTCAAACATGAAATACGGCATTCTGGTCAACGAGGGACCCTATCAGCATCAATCCGCTGATACGGCTTATCAGTTCTGCAAGGCTGCGATCGAAAGAGGCCACGAAGTCTCCCGCGTCTTTTTCTATCACGATGGCGTCAACAACGGCACCCGTTTTGCCGTGCCGCCCCAGGACGATCGCAACATCACAACCCGCTGGAGTGAGCTGGCACAGGCCAACAACATCGACCTGGTGATCTGTATCGCAGCCGCACAGCGACGCGGCATCCTGGACGAAGGCGAGGCCAAGCGTCAGGGCAAGGACGGCGACAACATCGCACCCGGTTTTCGCATCTCCGGACTCGGTCAGCTGATCGAGGCCGGCATCCAGTGCGACCGGATGCTGGTGTTTGGCGACTAAGGCCCACCGGCTGATCCAGACGAACAGGCATCCATGGATGCCAGCGACCCATCACGAGACTTTGAAGGTGAATGACGATGTCCGAACCCTGGGAAGATGAAGGCCCTGGTGAAGTCAAGAAATTCATGTACATCAACCGCAAGGCGCCCTACGGGACCATCTACGCGCTGGAATCCCTGGAAGTGGTATTGATTGCCGCGGCGTTCGAGCAGGACGTGAGCATGGTGTTCATGGACGACGGTGTGTACCAGATCAAGAAGGGTCAGGACACCCAGCAGATCGGCATGAAAAACTTCTCCCCCACCTACCGCGCCCTGGAAGGCTACGACGTGGAAAAGCTCTACGTGGAGGCTGAGTCCATGGCCGAACGCGGGCTGACAGAAGAAGACTTTCTGGTTCCGGTGGAGGTCATGTCCCGTGACGACCTCGCCCGGCTCATGGACGAACAAGACGTCATCCTGAGCTTCTAAGGGGGGTTATCAAGTGAGCATGCTGCATACCGTCAACAAATCGCCCTTCGAGCGCAACACGCTGACCGCCTGCATCGGTCATGCCCTGCCTGATTCCGCCATCCTCCTGATCGAGGATGGTGTGATCGCCGCTGTGAGCGGCACGGCGCACGAGGACACCCTTCGTGAGGCCATGAACGGTCGTAAGGTCTATGTCCTTGGCCCCGACCTGCTGGCCCGCGGCCTGAGCACCGACAAGGTCGTCGAGGGCGTCGACGTAGTGGATTATGAAGGGTTCGTTGAACTGACCGAGAAACACGACAAGGTGCAGGCCTGGGTCTGACCCACACGCCCGCCATCGCCCCACAACCAACCGCAGGAGGATTACCCAATGCCTATTGAAGCCAATGGCAAAAGCTACGAGACAGACGAGGAAGGCTACCTGGCCAACCTGAGCGAGTGGAACGAAGACCTGGCCACCGCCATGGCCAAGGCCGACGGTACCGACCTGGATGAGAACCACTGGGAAGTGATCAATTTCCTGCGCGAATACTACGAGGAATACCAGATCGCCCCGGCCGTGCGCGTGCTCACCAAGGCCATCGGCAAAAAGCTCGGCGCGGACAAGGGCAACAGCAAGTACCTCTATGAGCTGTTCCCCTACGGCCCGGCCAAGCAGGCCTGTAAGTACGCTGGTCTGCCCAAGCCCACCGGCTGCGTCTAAGTAGATAAGACAGAGATCCGGGTGAAGCCTTCGCGCTTCACCCGGACTCCTGACAGGAGGATGCCCCGTTGTCGTTCGCGACCGTGTTCTATGCCCTGCTTTTCTACGCCGCCACGGCGATCTTCCTGATCGGCGTGGGCATGCGCATTGCCCGGTATACACGTACCCCGGCACCTCTCAAGATTCCCACGACCCCGGCCCCCACTACCCGCAGCGGCGTTATCGCGCGCATGGGCACCGAGGTGATTTTATTCCACAGCCTGTTCAAGGCAAACAAGTGGATCTGGATCCTCGGCTGGGTGTTTCACTTCGCCCTGCTACTGGTGGTTCTGCGTCACCTGCGTTACTTCATCGAACCCGTATGGACCTGGGTCGCCCTGATCCAGCCCTTTGGAGTCTACGCCGGCTTCGCCATGGTGGCCGGCCTGCTGGGACTCTGGGCACGTCGTCTGTTCGTAGAGCGCATCCGCTACATCTCCTCGCCCTCGGATCACCTGATGCTGGTGCTGCTGATCGCCATCGGTGCCAGTGGCCTGGCCATGAAATACATCTGGCACACGGACATCACTGCGGTGAAGACCTTCTTCCTGGGCCTGATGCGCTTTGACATCCATCCCCTGCCCACCGAGCCCGTGCTGCTGATCCACCTGAGCCTGGTGGCTGCGCTGATGATCATCTTCCCGTTCAGCAAGCTGCTGCACGCGCCCGGCATGTTCTTCAGCCCCACGCGCAACCAGGTGGATAACTCCCGCGAGCGGCGTCACGTGAGCTGGGTCAGTAACAGCGAGAAGCCCGCCGCAAGCGGCGGCAAATAATCATCAACCGGCGCCACTGACCGCTTCCAAGGATCCATACCATGGCCGATTTTGATACCCCAGAGGTCAAGGAGTACATGGAGATCCCTGCCCTCAAGCAGGGGGTCATGTCCCACAGCATGCCGTTCGTCTCCAAGGAACAGTTCCAGGGCCCCTTGGGCTTCCCCGGAGAACTGGTGGACGACTGGCAGAATGTCGCCATCGCCAAGCTGGGCGAGCTGCTGGATACCAATCGCGCTCTGCGAGTGTTCATGGATTCCTGCGTCAAGTGCGGCGCCTGCACTGACAAGTGCCACTACTTCCTGGGCACCTCGGACCCGCGCAACATGCCCGTGGCGCGCCAGGATCTGCTGCGCGGGGTCTATCGACGCTATTACACCCTGCCCGGCAAGCTGTTCCCGAAACTGGTGGGCGCGACCGATCTCACCGAGGAGGTGCTGGACCAGTGGTACAGCTACTTCCACCAGTGTTCCGAGTGCCGTCGCTGCTCCGTGTACTGCCCCTACGGCATCGACACCGCCGAGATCACCATGGCCACCCGCGAGATCATGAACGCGGTGGGCAAGGGCCAGAAGTACAGCAACGAGATCATCGGTAAGGTCTACAAGATCGGCAACAACCTGGGCCTGCCAGAGCCTGCCCTCAAGGACACCCTTGAAGGCCTTGAGGAAGATATCAAGGACAGTACCGGCGTCGACGTACGCCTACCTCTGGACGAGAAAGGCGCCGAGGTGCTGCTGGTGACCCCATCCGCGGACTTCTTCGCCGAACCCCACGTGGATGGCCTGATCGGCTATGCAAAGGTCTTTCACCAGGCCGGCATTTCCTGGACCCTGTCCTCCCACGCCTCGGAGGCGGCCAACTTCGGCCTGTTCATCGGTTCCCCCGAGAACATGAAGCGCATCGCCATGCGCATCCGCGAGGCGGCCGAGGAGCTGGGGGTCAAGCGCATCGTATTCGGTGAGTGCGGCCATGCCTGGCGCGTGGCGTACAGCTTCCTGAACACCTTGGCCGGTCCCTTCGACTTCCTGGATCCCAACTATCCGGTACCGCAGCATATCTGCGAGGTCACCCACGACCTGATCAAGCGCGGCGTCCTGAAGCTGGACAAGAGCGCCAACGATCACCGCAAGGTCACCTTCCACGATTCCTGCAACGTTGCGCGGGCCTCGCGCATGGGCGACATGCCCGGCGGACAGTTCGTGATCCCCCGCGAGATCCTCAAGGCGGTCTGCAACAACTACCACGACATGGCGCCTGAGACCATCGGCGAGGCCACCTACTGCTGCGGCGGCGGTGGCGGACTGCTCACCGACGATCTCATGGAACTGCGCGTCAAGGGTGCCCTGCCCCGAATGCAGGCCCTCAGACACGTGGTCGAGGAACATGGCGTCAACCAGCTGGTCGCCATCTGCGCCATCTGCAAGAGCCAGTTCGCCAAGGTTCTGCCCTATTACGGATTCCAGATGGACCAGATCGTCAGCCTGCACCAGCTGGTGAGTGACGCCATCGTTCTGGAACCGACACAGACACAATAAGTACAACGACAAATCGCAATCTGGCCGACGGCCCGAATTTGATCAGGAGACGACCCATGGCAACTTCCAGTGATGACATGAAACTGACGTTCCGGAAATTCCAGGACGGTGATCACGAACGCAACAGCTGGAAGGACGCCATTTTCGAAGGCGATCACTCCCACAAGTGCCCGGTCTACGTTCACCGCACCCCGCCCTGCCAGGGCTCCTGCCCCTCCGGCGAGGACATCCGCGGCTGGCTGCAGATCGTGCGCGGCATCGAGAAGCCGCCGGCTGACATGAGCATGCAGGAGTACGCGTTCCGTCGTTCCACCGACGCCAACCCGTTCCCCTCCGTGATGGGTCGGGTCTGTCCCGCCCCCTGTGAGTCGGGCTGCAACCGCAACGAAGTTGAAGACTTCGTTGGTATCAACTCCGTCGAGCAGTTCATCGGAGATTCTGCCTACAACGAGAAATTCACCTTCGACAAGGGTCCTGAGCTGTCCGGCAAGCGCGTGGCCATCATCGGTGGCGGTCCCGGCGGCATGTCCGCGGCCTATCACCTGCGCCGTCGCGGCCACGCCTCCACCATCTTCGACGACCACGAAGAGCTGGGCGGTATGATGATGTTCGGCATCCCCGAGTACCGAGTGCCCCGCAACATCCTGCGTCACGAGATCAAGCGCATCCTGGACCTGGGCGACATCGACGTTCGCCTCAAGACCCGCGTCGGCCGTGACGTGAGCATGGAAGACGTGGAGAAGGACTTCGACGCCGTGGTCTGGGCCGTGGGCTGCCAGACCGGCCGCAAACTGCCGGTGCCCGGTGGCGATGCCCCCAACTGCATCACTGGCGTGGACTTTCTAGAGGCCTTCAACACCGGCCGCATCAAGGTCCTGAGCACCGACAACATCGTCTGCGTGGGCGGTGGCGATACCTCCATCGACGTGGTCTCCGTGGCACGCCGCCTGGGCCGCATCGATGCCGAGAACGTGACCGATCACCCGGAAGACATGATCCACGGCTATGTGGCCCATGACAGTGCCATGAGCGCCCTGCGCACCGGCGCCACCGTGACCCTCACCTCCCTGTTCCCCAAGGAGAAGATGACCGCCGCGGAACACGAAGTGCACGATGCCCTGCACGAGGGTGTGACCATCCTCGACGGCGTCATGCCCGTGGAAGTCATGCTCAACGACCAGGGACGCGCCGTGGGCCTGAAGATGGCCAAGTGCGAGTTCGATGGCAACAAGCCCGTGCCGGTGGAAGGCAGCGAGTTTGTTCTGGAGGCCAACCTGATCGTCTCCGCCATCGGTCAGGGTGGTGATCTGTCCGAGGGCCTGGAGGCCCTGGACAACGGTCGCGGCTTCATCGACACCGACAAGTTCTACCAGGTGCCCGGCAAGCAGGGTCACTTCGTGATCGGCGATATCATTCGTCCCCACCTGCTGACCACTGCCATCGGTCACGGCGCCATCGCCGCCGACAGTATCGATCACTTCCTGCGCAAGGAAGAGCCCATCAAGCGCCCGCGCGTGGACGTGCATCACTTCAACCTGCTGAACAAGCTGCAGGAGACCGGGCTGAGCCCGACCCAGTATCCGGGCAACCAGACCTGGGGCACCTCCACCAGCGACTTCGCGGTGCACAACTTCGAGGATCGATCCGCACAGGAGATCGTCTCCCACGAGAAGCTCTTCAAGGGCCATTTCCCCTACACCCCGCGCATCCTGCGTTCAGAGCATGGCCCGGGCGCAGACGAGGTCATCGGTCACTTCCAGGAGCGCATGGACTGCCTGGATGAAGAGCAGGCCGTGGCAGAGGCCAAGCGCTGCATGAGCTGCGGCATGTGCTTTGAGTGTGACAACTGCGTCATCTACTGCCCGCAGACCGCCGTGTTCCGTGTCAACAAGAAGCAGTCCGCCACCGGCCGCTACGTGGACACCGACTACGACAAGTGCATTGGTTGCCACATCTGTGCCGAGGTTTGCCCCACCGGCTACATTGACATGGCCATGGGTGACTGAACCATGGGACGAGCAATGTCTCAGCTTCGCCTGATCCTGTCCGCCATCCTAGTGGCCGGTGCTGCATTCGTGCTCTCCGGCTGCGGCCAGGTGGAGCCTCCGCAGATGATGCAGGCCCGTGGAGACCAGTGTGTGGAACCGGTGGATGTCATGCGCCGGGACCACATGAAGTTTCTCATGCATGAGCGGGACGAGGCGGTGCTGTTTGGCGCCCGGACCGCTAAGCACAGCCTGGTGGGCTGCATCGACTGCCACGTGTCCGCCACCGCCAGCCGTGACGATCCGAGCAGCCATTTCTGCCTTAATTGTCACAGCTTCAACGCGGTGCGCATGGACTGCTTCCAGTGCCACGCAGACAAGCCCGCCAATGATCAGCACTTCCATGCCCTGAACCCCCATGGGCCGGGCTACGGTTTCGAGTCTACGCCCGACACCGCGAATCTCACCCAGGACCTGGAGACGATCATCGCCCTGGAGACCCCGAAACAATGAGCAACGAGTGCAAGCCTGACCTCTCCCGCCGCCGCTTCATCACCGGCGCCGTGGGTGCCGTGGCCAGCCTCACTGTGGCACCGGGCATCTTTCTGATGCAGACCACAGCCCAGGCCGGCACCAAGCCAGGTGCCCGCTGGGGCTTGCTGATCAACACCAATGTGTGCGGCGACTGCAACGCCTGCGTCACGGCCTGTCACGAAGAGAACGGCGTGGGCAGCATGAACCGCCCCACCACCGATGCCCAGTGGATCCGCAAGGTGGAGATCACCGACAAGTCCACCGGACACACGCGCTCTCTGCCGGTGATGTGCCAGCACTGCGAACACCCCCCCTGCGTGGATGTGTGTCCCACAGGTGCCTCGTTTCGCCGGGAAGACGGCATCGTGCTGGTCAACAAGCACACCTGCATCGGTTGCCGCTACTGCATGATGGCCTGCCCCTACAAGGCGCGCTCCTTCATCCATGAGCCAATCACAGACCAGCTGCCCCACGCCCCCCGCGGCAAGGGCACGGTGGAGAGTTGCACCCTGTGCGTGCACCGCATCGACCAGGGCCAGCGCACCACCGCCTGTGTGGAGGCCTGTCACGGCGAGGGCAACGGTGCCATGGTGTTCGGCGATCTCAATGACCCGAACTCCGAAATCTCGCGCCGACTGGTTGAATTCGGCGGCACCGCCATCCGTGCCGACCTGGGCCTGAACCCGGGCGTGCGCTACCAGGGACTCTGATCCGAGGCAATGACGAACATGAAATTGAAGACCCATTTCAGGGAAATCGAGGGCACCAGCAAGGGCTACTACGGGCTGCTGGCCCTGCTGGTGTTCGGTATCGGCCTGGGCCTGCTGGCCGCCGCCTTGAAGAGCACCTATGGCCATCACATCACCGGCATGAACAACCATGTGGTCTGGGGACTGCCCCATGTGTTCGCCATCTTCCTGATCGTCGCCGCCTCCGGCGCCCTCAACGTGGCCTCCATCGCCTCGGTGTTCGGGCGCAAGGCCTACAAGCCCCTGGCCCCCCTCTCGGGCCTGCTGGCCATCACCCTGCTGGCGGGTGGACTGGCCATCCTGGTACTGGATCTGGGCCGCCCCGATCGCCTGATCGTGGCCATGACCTACTACAACTTCAAATCCATCTTCGCCTGGAACATCTTCCTCTACACCGGCTTCATGGCCATCGTCGCGGTGTACCTGTGGTTCATGCTGGAACGACGCATGAACGCCTACACCACGCCGGTGGGCTTCGTGGCCTTCGTCTGGCGTCTCATCCTCACCACCGGTACCGGCTCCATCTTCGGCTTCCTGGTGGCCCGTGAGGCCTACGACGCCGCCATCCTGGCCCCCCTGTTCATCGCCCTGTCCTTCTCTCTAGGTCTGGCGGTGTTCCTGCTGGTGGTGATGGCCTCCTTCGCCTGGACGGACCGCCCCCTGGGTGACCTGATCCTCAGGCGACTGAAGAACCTGCTGGGTGTGTTCGTGGCCGTTGTGCTCTACTTCGTGGCCGTCTATCACCTGACCAATCTGTATGCCACCCGCCTGCATGGCGTGGAGGCCTTCATACTGCTCCACGGGGGCATCTACACCTTCCTGTTCTGGATTGGCCAGATCGTACTGGGCAGCCTGCTGCCCCTCGCAATGCTGTTCCACCCGGTGTGGAGTCGTTCCCGGGCAGTGATCGGTGCCGCCTGCGGCCTGGTCATCCTCGGTGGCTTGGCACAGCTCTACGTGATCATCATTGGCGGTCAGGCCTATCCGCTGGACCTGTTCCCCGGCCATGAGGCCAGCAGCAGCTTCTTCGACGGTGTGGTCGCACCCTATGCCCCCAGCCTGCCTGAGCTCATGCTGGGCATCGGCGGCGTAGCCCTGTCCCTATTCATGGTGGCGGTGGCCGTGAAATTTCTGCGCTTCCTGCCCGAGAGCCTGGCCGACGACAAGGTGGATCCCCACCACGCGCCACAACAGGTCACCGGTGGCGAAGCCACGACCGCCAGTGCATGATGGACTGGGACACGGCGTGACCATGACACGCCTGCTCATCTCCGCCGCACACAAGTCCTCAGGCAAGACCACCCTCGCAACCGGGCTGTGTGCCGCACTGGCGGCACGCGGCCTGCGCGTGCAGGCCTTCAAGAAGGGCCCTGACTACATCGACCCCCTGTGGCTCGGATCGGCCTCCGGGCGCCCCTGCATCAATCTGGACTTCCACACCCAGGATCACGACGAGATCCTGGGCATGGCAGCGCGCTATGAACAGCAGACCGATGTCAGCCTGGTGGAAGGCAACAAGGGGCTCTACGACGGTGTGGACCTGGAAGGGGCCAACAGCAATGCGGCGCTGGCCAGGCTTCTGAACATACCCGTGGTGCTGGTGGTGGACTGCCGGGGCATGACCCGGGGCGTCGCCCCGCTGCTGCTGGGTTACCAGGCCTTCGACCGGGAGCTCCGCATCGCCGGTGTGATCTTCAACCGGGTGGGTGGCGCGCGCCATGAATCCAAACTGCGGGCGGTCACGGAGCACTACACGGATATACCCGTGCTAGGTACCGTGCACGAGAATACCGGGCTACAGATCATCGAGCGTCACCTGGGCCTGGTGCCCAGCAATGAACACGAGAGTGCCGAGGCGCAGATCCGGCTGCTGGGCGAGACCATCGCCGCCCAGGTGGATATGGAACGCCTCATCACCGTGGGAGCCGACTCAAGTCTTCCCCGACCTGCCCCCCCTGCCGCCCCGTTAGCCAGCGAGCCAGCGCGTCCGGTGCGCATCGCCGTCGCCCGGGACGCCGCCTTCGGCTTCTACTACCACACCGATCTGGAGGCCCTGGAAGCGGCCGGTGCCCTCCTGTTGTTCTTCGACACCCTGAGCGACACACAACTGCCCGAGGCGGACGCCCTGTTCATCGGCGGAGGCTTTCCCGAGACCCACCTGCAGGCCCTGGAGGCCAACGGCTCCCTGCGCGACGCCATTCGCCAGGCCATCGAGGGCGGCATGCCCGCCTACGCGGAATGTGGCGGCCTGATGTACCTATCACACAGCATCGGCTGGAAGGATCGCCGCCACGCCATGGTGGGGGTCATCCCCGGGGACGTGACGATGCACGAGCGACCCCAGGGCCGTGGATACGTTCGTCTCAAGGACAACGGCCGTGGCCCCTGGCCGCTGGCGGCACAAGGAGATGCGCACGCGGGATTCCCCGCCCATGAATTCCACTACTCGGCACTTGAGCCCATGGCCGCGGACACCGTGTATGCCTATGATGTACTGCGAGGTCACGGCGTGGACGGGCGCCACGACGGCATCGTGATCCACAAGCTTCTAGCCAGCTACAGTCACCTGCGCCACACCCGCCGCAATCCCTGGGCATCGCGCTTCGTAGCCTTCATCCGAGATCAGCTAGAATCCCGTTCAACGACACCGGTCCGCACCGCGGCGCCCTGAGGCCGTCGCGCCTCCATGCACACCAGGAGTTAGCCATGTTTACCGTCACCCCCAACGCTGCGAAGCAGATCACCGATTCCGCCCGCCAGAGCGGCCTCGAGAACACCCCCTTGCGCATCGCCGCCCGCCGCCAGGCCGACGGCGCCATTGAATACGGCATGGGCTTCGACGACACCGGCCGGGACGAGGACCTGAGCTTCAAGAGCGAAGGCGTAAACCTGGTCATCGACCCCATCTGCGTGGACCTGGTCAAGGACGCCGTGCTGGACTATGTGGAGATCGAGGCCGGCGAACACCGCTTCATCTTCATGAACCCCAACGACCCCCATTACCGCCCGCCCAACTCCAGCGACGGCGCCCCGCCGGCGGGCATTAGCGGCACCTGGTCGCCGGATAAGTGATTTTCACCACGAAGCACACGAAGGGCCCGAAGAAAGAATCATCTCTCGCCAAGACGCAGAGAACGCAAAGAAAGCATTTATGTCTTGGGATCTATGACAGCTTTGCGCCCTTTGCGTCTTGGCGAGAGTCACGTCTTTAGTTATGAAATCTTCGTGCCCTTCGTGTGCTTCGTGGTTCAAAAACACCCTTACGACCCACCAGCCCCCCGGATAGCACCATGCTACTGACCATCCCCGATCTGTTGGATGCGGCACAACTGGCCGAGGTGCGCCAACTGCTGGCGGATGCGCCTTTCACCGATGGGCGTTACAGCGCGGGCGAGGATGCCCGGCGCGTGAAACACAACCAGGAAGTGAACCCCGCGGACCCGCGTCTCAAGGACCTCAACCAGCGGGTCCTCATGCCCCTGTATCGCCACCCCCTGTTTCAGGCGGGCGCCCTGCCCCGCAAGCTCTCCGGGGCCTTCTTCGCCCGCTACCAGCCTGGCATGGAGTACGGCGCCCACGTGGACGATCCGGTCATGGGACCAGAGGGCGGGCGTTATCGCACCGACGTGTCGGTAACGGTGTTTCTCAATGACCCCGAGGCCTATGAAGGCGGCGAACTGGTGGTGGAGACCGCCTTTGGCGAACAATCGGTCAAGCTCCCCGCCGGCCATGTGGTGATCTACCCCTCCTCCAGCCTGCACCGGGTCGCGCCGATCACCCGTGGAGAACGCCTGGTGGCCGTCACCTGGGCCGAGTCCATGGTGCGAGACCCCGCGCAACGACAGATGCTGTATGAGCTTTACCAGGTCCACGAGGCATTGCGCGGGGAACACCCCGACGGTGAAACAACCCGGCGGGCCGGTCAGGTGCGGGCGAATCTCATGCGCATGTGGGCCGACGTATAAGCCGGCGCCCTGAGTAGGGCGGCCCATGGCCGCCGATAGACGATGCCGGTGGTGGATGGCGGGCATGGCCCGCCCTATGGCTATTGCAGTGATATAGGGCGGGCCGTGCCCGCCAGTGGACTCACCCCAGCCGACGCCCGGAGAAATCCGGACACAGGGAGGGCAAAGCATTGTCGCTGACCGGCCATGTCTCGGGAGGCTCGCGCAGCAATCGATTCGCCACTGCCAGCCAGTGCTCACGAGCCGGTGCGATGAGCCGCCTGAGGTCTTCCTGCGCGCCCCCTTGCAGCCATGCCTCGTAGGCCTCGCGCAACTGGGGGAACAACACGGCCCGCATGCCCCCCAGGTTGGCCATGTAGAAGTGCAAGGCGCCCGCCGGGGCGTCAGACAACAGCGCGGGCAAGGTGGTCAGGCAATCGGCCAGATGATCCCGTACGGCGCGCATCATCCGCTCGCCCCGGCTGCCGGCCACCTCCAACACACGGTCCTGCCAGGCAGGGCCAAGGAGGCGTCCGGCCAGGACCTCGCCCACCTCGTGCCAGACAGCGGATTCCACCTCGGAGTCCACCATGGCTTCAAGACTTGAGTCGTCATCCGAGGCGTGGCCATAGGCCGCCAGCGCGCGACCCAGGGAATCATCGGCGGGCGCCTTACGCATCTGCCAGGCCTCGATCATCTCGAACACCATGCGCCGCACGGACTCCCTTCTCACGAAAATCAGCTCACCGCGGGACATGGCCGGCGGCGATGACAGATCCCGGGCCGCTTCATCACCCACCACGTAAATGCGGTAGTCCTCGTAATCTTCACGGCTTTCCAGTGTGCCCAGAAAAAACAGGGGGCGGGCACCGCGTCCATAGCCTGCACCATAGACCAGCCCATGGGGATCAAGGCAGTGATTGATGGCCTCCTGGTCAAAGGGGTCGTAGCGCGTGTCGCCCAGGCACAGAGGAGACAGATCCTGATTTTCCAGTGCCTCCCAACGCTGCTCCCGCTCCACCACCCAGTCGCCCACCGCGCCGCGTTCCAGGCGGGCGGCATAGGGCAGGCCCTGTTCCCAGCGGTAGAACTCGCGCATCTTGAGCAGGTAGGTACACAGGGTGTCATTGCCCGCATGCCGGGCATCGGCGATGTCGCAGTTGCGCTGCACCGACTGGCGCAGATCGCTCAACTGGTCATTCTGCAGCCAGGGCCTCGTTGTATCGATGGTCTGTCTCACAGGATCAAACCCCGTCCGGCGAATCATGGAGAATTCATTCTCCTCCAGACAAGGCGGAATTGAAACGTTACGCCATTCGGGGTGACCGTCCTTCAGCCGAACAATCCTGCACAGGAGACTGGGGGACACGCAGGCAAAAAAAGCCCCGGCAAGCCGGGGTTCAAATGGGCTGGTATGCGCCCGATCATCGTTACGGCGATCTAGCCGCCCGTCACACCCGTCACCTGCATGAGGGCCTCACCCACTGCATTGGGGGAACGGCGCAGGCGCATGAAGCTGTTGGAGCCCATCATCTTCAGGTCCGGGAAATGCACTGCCATGCGAAAACGCATGTGCAGTGCTTCCACTTCGCTGCCGATGACCAGGATCTCGTAAGGCAGGTAAGCGGTTTGCTTCATGCCCTGGAAGTCCACGATGGACATCTGGTGGGCATCATCCATGTGCGCACTGGCACCGCCGCGGGCCTGGCTCATGGAGACGCCGAACACCGTCATCTCGGTACCGGGGATATCCAGTCGATAGACCTTGGACACACCACCCCGATTCTCAGACAGACCACGCTCGACAGTGGCCACGGCCTCGGCATGGCTGCCAAAGCTGCCCAGGGCGTAGGGATCACTGAAGTACTCCATGCCGAAGGTGTAGTTGTAGCGCTGCAACTGGTCCGGGGGAAGGCCATCCGCCGAACCGAAGCTGTCACGCTGTCCCAGGGCGCCGGCCAGACGGGCAGAGACCAGGAACAGTTCACCATTGAGCCGGTAGGCGTGACGCAGATACAGGGGATTCACATAGGCAATCTGGGTGTTGCCTTGCAGTTGTGTCAGGGACACCCGAAGCGGCGCGATATACCCCCCTCGCTCGCTGGCCGCCGCGACACGCAACAGATCATCGTTGGTAACGATCAGGATATGGGCATCATCGAAGGGCTGATGCTCGCCCACGATGCGAAAACCCTGCCCTTCCAGGGCGGCACGGGTATTGTCCAGATGCGCGGAGATTGGTCCTTCATAGACCGCACCCAGCACGAAGGGTTTGAGATTACCGCCATCCTGGGCATGAACAAGGGAGAAAGACAGGATCATCCAGGCAAAGGCGGCCCGGACAAGCCACGAGAACACGCTATTGGACGATTTCACAAAACACCTCGCAGATGTATAGGTTGGGATACCGGCAGGCGCCCCCTCTGAAGTTGCACCTGCCGGACCAAACGAAGAACGGGGCCCATGGGGCCCCGTTCTTGCGACGTGCTTAGAACTTCCAGGCGTAGCTGGCTTCCAGCTCGAACTGGTACATCTCGATCTCGATGGTCTGAGCCGGATCCAGGGGATTGGCACCGCTCACCTTCTTGGTCGGCGCATACATGGCCGCGAAGTTGAACTCGTTGTTGGCGCCGATCTGCTTGGTGAAACCGCCCGTGAGGTGATGTTCGATCACGGCCGGTGCCAGGATGTTGAAGAGGACCTCGGAGTCACGGATCGGCTGCTTTCCATAGCTGTAACCCAGACGCCAGGTCATATCCGGGCTGGTCTGCCACTGGTAGCCGATCTTGGCAATGGTCATGTCCTTCCAGCCAAAGCCAGCGCCATTGTCAGCGCCCAGCGGCTGCCCTTCCACAGTCAGATTGGAGAACGGATTGCCCACAGCGGCAACATCGCTGTACCAGATGTGCTGTACATCAAAGAACAAGGTCGATGACGGGCTCACGTCCCAGGCCAGTCCCACGGTCATGTTGGCCGGGATATCGAATCCACCCTGCTCGGCGAACAAACCTTTGTATTTATCAAACTCATCAGCAGAGATCTTAGACTGGTAGGAGGCCCCCAGACGCAGCCCTGGAGAGACTTCGCCTTGCACGCCGAGACGCACACCGTAGCCCCAAGAGCTGTCGTAGCCTCGATCGGAAAGGTTGGCGGCATCGCTGCTGAACCCGCCGAAGGTGCCCAGGCCGGTGGCCTTGAAGCGCTGGTAGGCGATGATCGGAGTCACACCCCAGGAGGCGGTGTCGTTGATCTTGCGGGAATAGGTGGGGGCGATGAACAGCTGCATCAGGTCTACACCAGCAGTGCCACCGCCGTAGGTGCCCTCAGGACTCACAAATGCATCAGGGCCACCCATTGAGGCAGGGAAGAAGAAAGTTGCGTTTCCACCCTTGTACTCGGAATTCATCCCACCGTTGCCATAGACAGAGATGCCGATGCTGCTCTGATCATCCAGCATCTTGTTCCAGCCGAAATGAGGGATAACGAAATAATTATTGTCGCTTGTTATCGACTGCGGCCCAATGCTAAAGGAACAACCATTCGCGTCACAAAACTCACTGGGAGCACCTGTGGTGGTGTACTTACGATGCGGCGAGAATAGGGCAGCACCCAGATCGATACGATCGCCCACGGTCACCATGCCTGCCGGATTGGTGGCGGCTGCCAGGGAATCCTGGGAGTAGGCAACGCCTGCACCGGCCAGACCTTTGCTGGTGGTGCCAAAGCCGTGAGCGAAATAACCGTTGGTGGCCTGGGCCATACCCGTGGCGCCCAGCCCGGCAGCGATACAGAACAAGACAGTCGACTGTCTGACAACTTTACGCATGAGATCCTCCTCCGAAACACGTTATTTGATCGTGTCTTTATGATTAGTTTGCAGGTGCACAACCCGGCCATTGTTATTGTTTTTATGGCCTGTGTGGAGCATCCGCAAATATGTGACCCCGGTCCAAACATTAAATTTGATGAGCAATCAGTTTTACAAATGTTAGTAAACCAGTTTATTAGAACTTTATAAAAAGTGAAAATCCTATGACAACGCAGCACGCAGGGGCTCGGGGGCTCTCCGTGAATCACGCCTCGCCGTCTCCATTAGATTCCCCTCTGTGTCTGCCCCAGGAATCACCACCACCCACAAAAAACCCCGCCACGGGGCGGGGTTTGGGCCCTGTCGGTGAAACACCGGCAGATCAGTCTTCGCCCTCGTGGTCGAAGGTGCCCACCTGCTCACCGGCCATCTGGCGACGCACGAAGCCCACGTCGCTGGCGTTGAGCGCGAAGGGGAAGCTCAGGATGTCCGTGGGACTGGAATCGCCGTAGGGGCGGTTACAGGCGGAGAT
The DNA here is from genome assembly GCA_046260855.1 of Thioalkalivibrio sp. Classification (GTDB taxonomy): domain Bacteria; phylum Pseudomonadota; class Gammaproteobacteria; order Ectothiorhodospirales; family Ectothiorhodospiraceae; genus Thioalkalivibrio_A. Next base: position 19,664 of record JBHEOJ010000003.1, on the reverse strand, counting down.
CTCCTCGTCGGACTTGCCGGGGCAGCCCGAGGTCTGGAAGGGCTTGCCGGAGCTGATCAGGTCGTCCAGTTCCTTCTCGTCCAAGCCGAAGTCCACCACCTGGCCCTGCTCGTTGAACTTCATGTCGTCGATGCGGCCACCGGCGTAGTCGATGATGAAGCGGGCCAGCTGCACACGACGCCACTGGTCCTTAGGCACCGGATTCCAGTCTTCCATCAGGGAGCCCTGCTCCGGGAAGAAGGCGAACATGTGGTTGTGACCGCCCAGGTCGCGGATCTTCTGGCACACGTCCAGAATCTCCTGCTCGGTCTCGCCCATGCCACAGATCAGGTGGGCACCGAACTTCTCGGGGCCGAAGATCTCGGCGGCCCACTCGATGGACTGCCAGTACTTGTCCCATCGATGGGGGCTGTCCACGGTCTTGCCACGGGTGCGCTCGAAGATCTCCGGGGTCACCGCATCCAGGGCCACCGTGAAGATATCAGCGCCCTTGTCACGCAGGGTCTTGAGATCCTCGTAGCTCATGGTGGTGGGATTGGAGAGGATAGACACGGGGACGTGCGGTACCGCTTCGACCCACTTCTCCAACAGCACCACGGTGTCGTGGTCGGAGTTGGGATGGGTGATCATGGAGATGCACATGCGCTCAAACTGACCCTTGTCGGCGTTGTTTTTCACGCGCTCGATCACGTCATCGTACCGAGCCGTGGGCCAGTCGACACGGATAAAATTGCGATCCGCGTAGTCCCGGGCCTCTTCACGGTGACGGGCCAGACCGCAGTAACTGCAGTTGGCACGGCAGCCTTCCGGGTAGGTCACCAGCAGGTTCAGGCAGTGGGTGCAGGCGGTGCGGTGCATGGTGCCGGGCACCAGTCCCAGGGTGATGGCCGCAGCGGTGGACATCTGCACGTAATCCGGGGAACGCATCTCCGGGGTCTTGATGTGATAGTCGGGCCGGTAGAACGTAACCGGGGCGACCATGTCTTCGGCACTGGCACTCATTGTGACCTCCAGTAATCAGAAACCTAGTTCAATATTGCTCTCGCAAAGACACTAAGCACGCAAAGAAAAAACAATCCTCAAAATACCTTTCTTCGCGTACCTTGCGCCTTGGCGAGATCATCCTTCAAGCGGTTCAGGGCACTCCCGGAACGCGCGTATTGCCGCTACGTCAAACCGCGGCGCTTTCAAAATATTCGTTGAACGCAATCCAACCCTTGCGCTGGGTGTTGTCCTCGTTGGCGGCATCGGTGCGCCAGTGCCGGGCCAGATCCCGGCGACGGGCCACCGCACGGCTCACGGCGGTCTCGAACTGGTCGCGCACATCTTCCTCGTAGTCCTCGAAAGCCGCCTCGTCGCCTTCAAGACAGGCCGCCGCGGCCTTGCCGGCCAGTTCGCCGGAGACCACGCCGGCGGCAATGCCGGCGCCGGTAATGGGATGGGTCAGACCGGCCGCATCACCCACGAACAGGACATCACCCACCACCAGCTGCTCGCGCAGCCCCCCCACGGGGATGGCCCCGCCGGTGCGATAGAGAATCTCCTCGCCCAGCAGGCCTGCGTCGATCAGCTGGCGATGCAGACGTTCCAGGGGCTCTTTCAGATTGTCTTCCCAACGCCGGTCGGCACCCAGGCCCAGGTTGGCCAGATCCCCCTTGGGGAACAGCCAGGCATAGCCGCCCGGATATTCGTCCGACAGCCAGATGTCGGTGTCCGCGTAGGGCCTGAGCAGGGGCACGGTGTACTGGCGGGTCTGCACCACTTCCAGGGGCTCAAGACCAAGTTGCGCGGCCACCGGCGAATGGGGACCGTCGGCGGCAATGAGCACCTTGTAACGGATCTTCACCTCGGCCTCTTCACGACGCACCGTGGCGGTATGCCCATCGGCATCAAGCGCCACCAAGGGCGAGCGGGTCCACAGCTCGGCGCCCTGGCGCTCGGACTCCCGGGCAATGGTCCGGTCAAACTCAGCCCGGTTGATCATCAACCCGGGAAACTCGGATTCATGCACCTGGCCAGAGGGCAGGATGCTCTTCATGCCGGTGATACGCTGCAGCAACACCTTCTCTGCCTTGGCATAACCGCCCATGGGGGTGGGGATGAACTCGGCACACTGCACCGGCTCACCCAGCACCTTGTTGCGCTCCACCGCCAGCACGCTCAGGCCCGCCTCGGCGGCAGTGCGGGCGGCACTGGCACCACCGGGGCCCAGGCCCACCACCAGCACATCAACGGACTTTACGGCGTCCATTCAGGCCTTCGCCTCCTGACGCTCCAGCGCCGCACGGATAGCGGTGGTGAAGTCCTCGGGGGTGAGCATGAGCATCTCGGCGGGATGGGTCTCGAAGAAGCCCTTCACGTTGGCCTCGAGCGCCTCGATGGGGGTATTGCGCAGCGCGCCCTCAAGGTCCACCACCAGGCGCTGGGGCTTGACGAAGAAGTCACCGGTGATCCAGACCTGCTTTAACTGGTCGCGGGACGGATCCACGGCCACGCCCACGCGCATGGTGCCACCCTGGGAACGGGTGATGGCTTCGCGCAGGTCGGCGTCCGTGGAGGGGCGGTTGTGCTGGTAGATCCATTCCGGGGTATCTATATCGGCCAGGGCCTCCTTGAAGGCCCCCTCTTCCGCGGCGTTCATGGCATCGGCCCATTCCAGCTGCACATCAAAGGCCCTGGCGAAGGATTGCGCGAGGCTTTTCTGCACCACCTCGAAGGACGGCAGTTCGCCCAGCAGGTCCTTGAGATTGGCGACGCGATCCCGGGCCGATTCGATGGCCTTGTCGGAGAGCTTTTCCGCCGGGATACGCAGCACCCGCAGCATGCGCTCCACGTCGAAATCGATGAGCAGCGTGCCCTGGTACATGATGGAGTCGCCATCGAAGGCGCCACCGGTGCCGGAGACCTTGCGGCCATCCACCTCGATGTCATTGCGCGGACGATAACGGGCATCCACGCCCAGGGCGCTGATGCCCTCGGCGGCGGCCTCGCATATGCGTCTGGCGATGGCGCCCATATCGGCCGTGCCGAGGAAGGCCTTGTCCAGGTACAGCTCCCAGCCGATCTGGGTCTGATCGAGATAGATGGCACCACCACCGGTGATACGGCGCTGGATGTCGATGCCGTGCTCGGCACAGTAGTCGGTGCGCAACTCCTGCTCCACGTCCTGGTGAAAGCCCAGCAGGGCGCTGGGTTCAAAACGCAGGAAACGCAGGGTGTGAGGCGAGGTGCCGGCCTGGTGGGATTTCAGCAGCGCACGGTTGAGCGCCATGTTCTCGGCGGCACGACGCAGCCCCGTATCCAGTACCCGTAATGTCTTGGCGTCACGCATGGTCTTAGACCCCGCAGCAACCGCCGGAGGCGGTGGCCGTTTCACCGGCCTGGCTCACCACGCGGATACCCCCCAGACCGGCGGCACTGACCCGGGCCAGTTCGCGGCGCTTCTTCTCCTCAGCGAGGATGGTGTCCAGGTCCAGCTCGATGCCGGAGTTGGCCCCTTCCACGGCCATCACTTCGTCGCCCACGGCGATGGAGCAGCAGGCGGGTGTGACGCGGATGCGGCGCTCCAGACGGGCGGCCAGTTCCACCACGCCGTCGGAGGGGTGGGCGATGCCATTGAGACCCGCCATCACCGCATAGGTGTCGATCTGCAGCTTGGCCTGGCCTGGCGGACGGGCACAGCCCAGCAGGAGGGGCGTCTCCGGCAGGGCCTTACGGGCGTCCATGAAGAAACGACCCACGGCCTCGGTGTCCGGTGTCACGAAGGGGCGGCTCTCCGGGGCGTAGAAAGGCATGACCACCACCAGCACCACCGCATCGGGCAGGTGACGCTGGAGCATTTCCAGCGCGTTCCACTCCCCCAGCAGACGACCGTAGTGCAGGCCGATAACGATATGGGGCACCACCTTCATCTTGGTCTTCACCAGGCTTTCCAGGGTCGCCTCGAAGTCATCCACACTGCGGCGCAGGTGGTAGACCTGAGTGATGGTGTCCTGGGAGCCGATCACATCCATCATGGCTGCGTCGATGCCCGCCTGCTCCATGGACAGCGCGATGTTGTCGTCCACCAGGGCCGTGTGCATGGCGATGCGAAAATCCGGGAACTCATCCTTGATGCGGCGGATGGTGGAGTAGTAGTCGTCGTACTCCACTTCATTGCGATGATTGGAGCCGCCAGTGAGCAGCATGCCCTGGCCACCGTCCTCAACGATGCCGTTGACCACACGCCACAGATCCTCGGGCGAGCGCGCCGGGATCATGGGTTCCAGGATCTTGGCCTTGCAGTGATCGCACTGCAGCTTGCAGTCGCCGCCGGTGATGGACACGGCGGGCCAGGCGCTCTTGCCGCAGTCCTTGAGCTCGGAGGTCTGATAGGACTTGAAGGTAGGCGTATAGAAATGCACAGGCGGGATGTCGCGACCAACCAGGCCGGACCAGTCAGACTCCAGTGACTGCACCAGATCTTTATCCAGAGGCAGATCCTCCAGAGGCTCCACGTGCTGGACCAGGTCATACCAGTTGGACATTACCAACACCCCACAGAAATCTTTGTTTCAGTCGAAAAGGCCGCCTCCACCCGAGAGCGGAGGCGGCCTGGAACGTCATGCAAGAACCTTAGCAGCCGCCGAAACCGTCGGCGTCCATCTTGGCCTCGAAGGCGGCCAGTGCGTCGGCGCCGGTCTTCATGTCACCGGACTCACCGTCCCAGTCGGCAGGCTTGAGCTTGACCAGCCAGCCTTCACCATAAGGATCTTCGTTGATGAGGCCAGGCTTGGCTGCCACGGCATCATTGATGGCCACGACTTCACCGGTGACGGGGGTCTTTGCGGGACCCACCCACTTGCCGGATTCGACGGTGGCACAGGACTTGTCCTTCTTGACGTCCTTGCCCACTTTCTTGGGGGTATAGGAGACGATCTGGCCCGCGAGGGAACCAGCGTAGGAAGTCAGTCCCACCGTGGCGGTACCATCACTCTCCTGACGCACCCAGACATTGTTGTCAATGCTGTACATCAGGTCCTCAGGAATATTACAACCCCGTACTGCGCCCATGCTTTCCTCCAGTACTCTTATGAAAAAATCGACTAGCAGATAAGGCCGCGCCCGAGGGTTCGGCCCGGTTAAAAGGTAATCAGCTTATCGCACCTCAGAATGAGGTCGGCCAGCACACTGGCCCGTGAGACGTGATCAGCCTCCTCGATAATGTCGGCCGACTCGTCGATCTTATACCCCGGCAAAGCAGGCTGGCAAACATGCATCACGACCCCCGCCCGCTTGGCATCGCGTATGAAATCGATGATCTTCTTGCCACCTTCCATGGCCACCAGGTCCTCGGCTACGCCCTTCTCCATGAGCTTCACACCTTCCATGGTAAAGAAGACGTGCACTTCCGCATCCATGGAAGCCAGGATAGAACCCAGATAGAACGGCGTCGCACAACGGTGCGGCGTACTGGGACCGCTGGTCATCAGGATGACCACGGTCTTTTCTTCGTTATCCAGATAATAGTCGTCTTGGGTCATGGCTGCTCGGTGTCTGGCGCCAGGCTCAGCGCAGGGTGCGCTGGCAGTGGATGTCGTCGCGCTGGGCGCGGGCGCAGTAGCCCTTGTGGGCCTCATCGCCGGTCACGTAGGCCTCTAGGGCCTTCTCTGCACCCTCGCTGGCCTCCACCCGCGCCACCCAGGCGTTGTAGGGATCGGAGTTGAGCAGCACCGGGTTCTCAAGCACCTCGGGGTTACCCTCGATGATGGTGCAATCGATGAAATTGGGAATGGGGCCTGCCCACTTGCCACTCTCGATGGTGGCCACGGGCTTGCCAGGGGGACGACGGGTTCCCGGACGGCGCACGCGCACGTGCAGGATCTTGCCGGCAATGGTCTGGGACAGATCGGTCATGCCCACGGTGAGACTGCCGTCGTCTTCGCGCCGTACCCAGATCTGGTACTCGTCGTCGTAGAACAGTTCGGGATGGAATTCGCAGCCGTTGCAGTCCATGGAACTCGCTTCGGTCAGGTTCGCAGATCACCCGTGTAGACCACTGAACGGATGTCCGTAAGTTGTTCTTATAGCCGCTGGAAACAAAAACGGGGGCGGTTACCCGCCCCCGTCTTCGGCTGACGTTAGATAACGCCCTTATCCTTCAGGAAGCCAACAGAGTCGCTGACATTGTCCTGGATACCCAGCTTGCGGGGGGACAGGCCCATGGCCAGACCCAGCAACTGGGTGAAGTACAGCACCTTCACACCGGTCTTGATGCCGAACTCGACCTCGGCACGCACCTGGTGCATCTCCAGACCGGAGTGGCAAGTGGGGCACTCGGTAGCAATCACCTCGGCGCCGGAATCCTCCGCCGCCTGCAGGATGTTGAGCACCAGCTGGGTGGAGGTGTCGGAATCGGACAGGGTGTGAGCACCGCCACAGCAGGCGGTCTTCAGCGGGAAATCCACGTTCACGGCACCGGCGGCACCCAGCAGGTCATCCATGAAATGGGGCTTGTAGCTGGATTCCGAACCCGGGCCCTGGTCCTTCTCGGGGAAGATCTGGCGCGGGCGGGTGTACATGCAGCCGTAGTAGTTGGCAATCTTGATGCCGTTCAGGCTCTTGGTGATCTTCTGCTTGATCCCCTCGGGGCCCAGCTCCTCCATTAGCCATTCCAGCAGATGCAGGGTGCGCACATCACCATTGTAGACCGGGTCGTCGGACTTCTTGGCCAGGTCCTGCACGGTCTGCATGGCCTTCGCGGAGGTGGCGGTCTCGTACTCAGCCTTCTTCAGGTTGTGGTAGCAACCATTGCAGGGGGCCATGACGGCGTCCAGGCCCATCTGCTCGCTGGCGATGGCCAGGTTACGAGCGGAGAGGTAGGTCTGCAGCATGGGGTGGATGTTCTTCACCTCCATGGCGCCACAGCAGTTGTAGTCGCGCAGGTTTTCCATCTCCAGGCCCAGCGCCTTGACCAGCACGCGGGTGGATTTGTCGTAGGGGCCGCCGGAACCTTCCAGCGCGCACCCGGGGTAGTATGCAACCTTAGCCATGAGCGGCCTCCTTCTGTTCCTGCACGTAGGCCTTGAGCACTTCGCCGGTCTTGCCCCAGGACTTGGTGCGCGGCGTGTGCACGGTGTTCCAGCCCATCTTCATCAGGTGGGAAATCGGCAGACCCTTCATCATGCGCAGCACGAACACCTTGAGCCAATCCTGAATCAGGGGCTGGCCGGTCTTCTTGAAGAAGTTCTGCATCACCTTACTGTCCTCGATGCGGCCGGTCTTGTAGATCTGATCGGTAAACTCTTCATCGAAGATGGTGGAGGGGGTCTTCTCGGTGATGCCCTCTTCCTCCATCCAATGGGCCAGTGCCTTCATCACGCCTTCGGGACGCACGTCCTTGGGGCAGATGTTGGTGCACTTGTTGCAAGACACACACTGCCAGACGATGTCCTTGTCCTTGATGAGCTCTTCCTTGAGGCCCAGGCGAGCCAGGTAAATCCAGTAGCGGGGATTAAACTGCACGTTCTGCGCGTACATGGTGCAAGAGTTGGTGCAGGATCCGCACTGCCAGCAACGGTGCAGGTTCTCGGCGCCGCTCAGCTTCTGGATCTTCGCCTCGAAATCGTCGTCGTAATCCCTGATCGTGCGCGGCGAGATCATTGTGTTCCAGTGACCCGATACATCGACGCCGTCCACCACGAGGGACTCGTGGTTGAGAAGGCGTTCGGGCTCGATCAGCGATTTTTCGTGAATTGCCATGATGTTCTCCGAAACTCTACCTACCGGCCCGCAGGCCTAGTGAAGTGTTTTCTCATCTGCTCCGGCCTTGCTTACAGGCCTTTCATCAATACCCAACAACTTGACCAGAAACTCGAGCGGGTCCTGCTTGGTACCCATTTCAGCGTGCACCATACCCACACCCATGGATACCGCCCTGACGTAATCCGCATAGGCCTGGCCTTGCAACAGATCCACCAGGTAGGGCAGATCACGATACAGGCCGTCCTCGCTCAGACGCTCGGCAAACCAGGCCCTGACCCCCTGGAAATCCTCGGGACGATTGCCCACGGGGATCTCCCTCAGGGTGTCGTTGGCGCGGATGAATTCGCGCACGGCACCGGTCATGGTGCGTGTATCCCAGACCCAGCGGGTCATCAGCGGTACACGCTCCGGATCCCTGAAGTGCAGCATCTCGGCGGCCAGATCCCAGATGGCCCGATGGGCCTTCTTGTCCGTGGCCGGGATCAGCTCGCAAAACGCATTCATGCGATCTTCGAGCTTGCCCTCGCCGTACACCAGCTCCAGCACGGCCCCGGTCAGGGTGGCATCGTCCATGGATGCCAGATGTGATTCCAGCTTCCTGCGGGCGGTAAAGATCACCGCCAGCAGCAACATCACATCCTCGCGAGCCAGTTGTTGCGGTCTTTCCTTGGGCAGTACCCTGGCAAACAACTCGTGTTTCGAACGCAGGGCCTCCAGAAAAAACTCAATGGTGGTGCCCCGCTCCTCGATCTGTTCCAGCAACGCCCGGAACTTGCTCGAGGCGATCTCCTTGTCGAGCGTGATCTCAAGCTCGGCGGGGGCGATGTCTTC
>JBHEOJ010000003.1:0-11080 GCA_046260855.1 Thioalkalivibrio sp. | reverse complement strand
GTCTTCATCCCCCCCGCCGAGCTTGCGACCTTTAGCCTGCTTTCCGAACCAGAGCATGCAAGTCCGCTGTAGCGCGCGCACCGGCGGCGGCACCTTGGGAGATGGAGTCGTCGATCGTCTCCGGCCCGTAGGTGGCACCACAGGAGTACACGCCCTTGCGGGTGGTACCGCAGGTGTTGGTGTAATGCTCGGCACGCTCGATAAAGCCGTGCTTCTCAAGACCCACACCGAAGACACGGGAGATTTCCGGGTTGTCTTCGTTGGGATCCATGCCAATGGCATGCACCACGATATCGAACGGGATGACAATCGGGCGCTTGACCAGGGTGTCCTCACCCTTGACCAGCAGCCGACCATCACCAGAGGCAGTCACCTCGGCGATACGGGCCTTGACGAACTTGGTCTTGAACTCTTCCTGGGACTTCCAGTAGAACTTGTCTTCGTACAGACCGTAGGTGCGGATGTCCATGTAATAAATGAACACGTCGGTCTCAGGAGAGATCTCCTTGATCTCCATGGCCAGGTTCGCCGACACGGTGCAGCAGATCTTGGAGCACCACTCGCGGCCAATCTGGCGGTCACGGGAACCCACGCATAGCAGGATCGCCACGCGCTCGGGCACACGGCCGTCGGAGGGACAGGCGATCTTGCCGGAAGACACCATCTGCTCCATCTGGGTGGTGGTCAGCACGTCTTCATAGGTGCCGAAACCCCACTCGGGCTTGTTGATGGAGTCGAAGTGGGTGAACCCGGTGGCCAGCACCACGGCGCCGGCGCTTACCTTCTCGCCGTTGCTCAGGGTGGCAGTGAAGTTGCCCGCCTCGCCGTCCAGCTGAGACACCTTGGTGCTCTTGTGGACGGTGCAGCTGGCATCCTGCTCGACACGGCTGACCATGCGGCCGATGGCGTCCTTGGCCCATTCACCGGAGGGGACCAGCTTGGCGTAGCCGGAGAGGATGGGCGCGCCGCCCAGTACTTCTTCCTTCTCAACGACGACGGCCTTATAGCCGGCAGCGGAAACGTTAGCGGCAGCGGAAAGCCCTGCAGGGCCCGCGCCGACAACCAGTACTGTGTCCTGCATTACGCCTTACCCCCATATGCAAGTTCGGGATTGTAGAGATACTCGATGTTGCCGGCCTCGACTTCCTTGAGGTATTCCTGGAAGGTCTTCTTGGCTTCGTCCCAAGAGATGCCCATCTTCTCGACCAGATCCTCGCAGGGCGAGGCGTGCCACTGAAGCTGAACGATCTTGAACGGGTCCGCGCCACAGGCAAGGGCCGCGAACTGTACTTCGGCCATGATCGGAATCTGGAAATCCTGATCGTGGGCCTTACCAATCCACTGATTCTTGTCCATGGTGGTGACGCAGCCGGTGTCGTTGGCCAGCATCACATCGGCATTGGCTTCCTCACGGGCCACGCGAATCTTGCGGTCCATGGTGAAGGAGCGGGTGAACTCGCGCTCGGAGATGATGTGACGGAAGCCGAAACCGCAGCAGTCGTACCAGGTGGAGTAATCGATCACCTGGGCGCCCAGGGCCTGGGCGGTAGAGGTGATGATCGCGGTGCGGTTGCCGCCCAGGACGGACGGATCATAGACCGCATCCTCGTGCACCATCTTGTAGTAATGGCAGGCCACGTGGGCGGTGGTACGGATGTTGGAGACGTCGATGGTCTGCAGCTCGGAGGCGATGCGATTGCGCATCACGTGCACCCACTCGGAGTAGTGGATGATCTCTTCGGGGATGACCAGCTTGCCATCAACCAAGCGGCCCAGCTTGCCGAGGATCTTGGTGACCTTCTCGCGCAGCTCTGCGGACTCCACCAGATACTTGCGAATCTCCTTGTAGTTACCGAAGGAGGTGCCGCAATGGACCAGCGGATAGAAGTGACCCAGATCGAAGCCGTGCTGCTTGCCGGAGACGTAGGACTGGTGGAAGTTGCGCAGGAACACCGCCGCCAGAGACTCCACGTTGCCGATGCCGGAACCGTGGTAGTTCCAGGCGGTGCAGGAGGTCTGGTCGGTCTCGTCCAGGTAGTCCTTGCCGGGCACGAAGCCGAACTTGTTCATGAACCACAGCAGGGAGGTGGGGTAGCCGGGGATGTTGCCGCACTGACCACAGGACTTGTGATGCCACAGCTGCTTGGTGGGGATCTTCTTGTCCCAACCGAACAGGGTCTTCACCGTCTGGGGCTCATGCTGGTCGCCAATGCGATGAATGATGATCTGGCCATCCTTTTCGAGCTCATACATATGCTCGCGGATGTCGTCCATGCGATCACCCAGGTCGACGGTGCGGCGATCGACGTGCTTGCGCACCCAATCGGTGGCGCGCACAGCGTCTTCCTTGGACAAGTCGGAGCTCTGGAAGAAGGATCCGTGACCGGCGATACCCTGACCGTCGGTATTGTGGAAGCCCGGCTTCATGGCACCGGCGCCGGCGCCCTCACCGGACGCATTGTGGTTACCAGGAGTCTGGTCTGTCGGTTTCATATTCGGTTCTCCTCTACGCTCGGATGTAATCAGCCGAGCTAAGTGTCAGACGCACAACGGTGTCAGACGGACAAATGATCAATCGTCGTCGTCTTCTTCCTGCTCTTCGAGCCAGTCTTCGTAGTCTTCACGTTTTTCGTCGATGAAGTCCTCGATCACGTCGAAGAGGTTCTCATCCATCAACTCGAGGGACTTCAGCACACCGGTCATTTCCCAGATGGTGTACATCTCCACGGAGGTCTTGAGCGAAACTTCCCAGGCAGTCTCCACGGTCTGCAGGGTCTTCACGGGGATGGCCTTGCGCAGGATGCGCAGATCGCCTTCCACCTTCTGGATGTTCGGACCCCAGTCAGGGAAGTGATCCGGCTGGATCATGTCGGGAGAAAGCTGGTTACCGGTGGTGATCAGCTTGAGCATCACGCGGCCGAAGGGGCGGAGCACGTCCTTGGCGGACTGCATCTCGTGCTTGATGGCCACCTCACGCATGATGGCCACCAGGCCACCCGGGGAGTTCTTGAAGGGGCACCGGGCCGCACAAGTCATGCACTGGGCGCAGGCCCAGATCTTTTCCTGCATGGCGTCGTAGATCTGCTCGACGTTTTCAGTCCAGAGCAGCTGCACGATTTCCCGGGGGGAGTAGTCATAGAACTGGGCTGAGGGACACGTGGCAGTGCAGATCCCACAGTTCAGACAGCCATTCAATTCATGGTCGTAGCGGAAGTCGCCACGAATGTCGTCATAGATCTGCTGCATCTCGGCATAGGTTGCCATCTTTCACACCTCGCTGGCAGAATTCGGTACTCGGCTAATCCTTAGCAATTGAGTCAACTTTTAAGTTTCGATGAGTATAGATCAGGCTGGAGACAACAACTATTTGCCCTAGTCGCGCCGCCGGAATTAACTCGATCGGGAGTGCTCGAACCGCCCCGGGGGCCCGGGACACATCAAACCTTGCGCCTTTCAACACCACCCCGGCGAAGCCCTGCCCTGCGGGCAGGTTCACCGGGAGTGTGAACTGTATCAGGCCGGTGGATCAGCCCTTCTTCATCAAGAAGTAGAACTTGCCGCCTTCTTCACGGTGCTCCATCAGCTCATTGCCGGTCTGCTTGGCGAAGGCTTCGAAATCCTTCACGGCACCGGGGTCGGTGGCGATGATGTGCAGCACCTGTCCGCTGCTCAGGGAGGCCAGGGCCTTCTTGGCGCGCAGAATCGGCAGGGGGCAGTTCAGGCCGGAAGCGTCGAGTTCCTGATCGAAATTAGCCATTTACCAGTCTCCTCAAAAGGTTCGTTCTTAGGGTTGTCTTCGCCAGTCACACAAGGCAAAGCTTATATTCTGCTTATATTCTTATATTCAGGGCCACAAAACTACGGGCCAGGGCCCCGGGATACCATTCAATATTTTTTATAGCCGCACCAGCTTAGCTTATTCGGCTGGCCATTTCAGGGACTTCATCCATATTGGCCAGGGCCTGGCCGGCACCGGCCCAGCCCACGATGCCGCCACGCAGATTGTAGACCTCATCCATGCCGTGCTGAGACAGGAAGGCGCAGGCTTGGGCGGAGCGGGCGCCGCTCTGACAGTAGATCACCAGGGGCGTCTGCCCGGCGAGGTCCTGTACCTTCAGGGGCAACAGGTGCAGTGGCATCGCCCGGGCACCGGGGATCACGCCCCGCGCCGTCTCGGCGGGGGTGCGCACATCCAGCAGATGGAACGACGTCTCGGAGTCCTGCCACTGGCGCAGGGTTGCAAAGTCGATTTCCTTGAATCCGTACATGGGACCTCCACGGCCATAAATCAGTGGCCTTCCCTGCCCTAACCGTAATAATATTTGAATATACTACTTGACCCCCGGTCGACCCGTCTAGTTCCTGGGGATCCCATGGGCCCCGGCACGGAACAGATCCCGTGCGCCACGGTCTTATTCTGTCGGTGCGAGGCATGTTAAGGTTTCGCCGTTTCGCAACACCGACTTCACAAAGCTGAGGAGATCCAACCTTGGAGCAGAGCAATTTTTCCGTCGACAATCAGTATTCGGTGACCCTCAAGGATGCCAGCGGCAAGCTGCGCCCCGCCAACATCTATGTATATCGCCTCTACGACGACTACATGATCGCCCGGCGCACCGATGGCCCCAATTCCGGCATGCTGTTCAAGATCGCCTATGGCGACATCACGAAGATCGTCAAGACCATCAAGGTCCTGGAGAAGAAGCGCTTCATGCTCCCCGAAGCCATGCTCAAGCCCAAGATCTGGGAGACCCGGGACACCATGATGACCTACGCCTCCGCGCCCGGTCTTGGCAAATAACCAGACCCCAGGGGAATACCAGTTGGCCAGGGATCGGCCAACACCTCATTGCATGACGCCATTCCGACAGCCTGACCGCCGCACACACCAGCCCATCATGATGCTGGCGCGGCTGTTGTTGCTGTGTCTTCTCCTGCCGGGCCTGCTGCTGGCGGAGCAGAACCTCCCGGAGATGGGCGACCCCGCCTCCGCCCTGCTCTCCCCCAACCAGGAACAGCAACTTGGCCGCTCCCTCGTGCGCGAGGTACGCCGCACCCTGCCCCTGGAACATGATCCCCAGATCAATGGTTACGTCCAGTCCCTGGGACAACGACTGATATCCAGCACCCCGGACGCCCATGCCCACTTCAACTTTCTGGTGGTGGATGATCCGCGCATCAACGCCTTCGCCATGCCCGGCGGCATCATTGGCATCAACACCGGCTTGATCAGCGCCGCCCGCAACGAGGCGGAACTGGCCGCGGTCATCGCCCATGAAATCGCCCACGTCACCCAGCGACACCTGGCGCGCATGTATGCCGGCAGCTCACGCATCGACCTGGCCACGGGCCTGGCAATCCTTGCCGGTATCATTGCCGCCGCCTACGACCCCCAGGTGGGCCAGGCCGCCATCATCGGCGGCCTGGCTGCCGGCACCCAGGCGCGCATCAACCACACCCGCGCCAATGAGCAGGAGGCAGACCGTATCGGCATCAGCATCCTCAGCGGGGCCAACTACGATCCCCGGGCCATGCCCCAGTTCTTCGAACGCATGATGCAGCTCAGTCGCAGCAATCCGGACAGCGTGCCGGAATTCCTGCGCACCCATCCGGTCACCGCGAACCGGCTCAGTGACAGCCAGTCCCGTGCCGAGCAGGAACGCGAGGGCGGCTACCGGGACGATTCCGATGAATTCCGTTTCATCCAGGCCCGGGTCAACGCCCGCCAGGATCCGGGGCAGGCCATCGCCCGCCACACCCGGGGCAGCGACAGTGACGAACCGGTATCCCGTTACGCCTATGCCACCGCATTGCTCACACGGGGCGACACCTCAGGGGCCGCATCCGCCCTGCAGGGCCTGGACCACGAGCAGGTCCCGCGGATCATGCTCAACCTCAGCCGCGCCGAAATCGCCCAGCGCAGCAATCGCAACCAGGAGGCCGTGGATCTGCTCGCCCAGCTCAACGACCTCTACCCCCGGCACCTGCCAGTGATCCATCAATATGCCGATGCCCTGCTCGCAACGGGCCGCCCCCTGGAGGCCATGACCCTGATTGATGACTACCTCAACCAGGGCCACGAAGAACCCGAGCTGCTGCGTCTCAAGGCGCGCTCCGCTGACAGCGCCGGGCAGCGGGCCATCAGCCAGGAGACCATGGCCGAGTATTACTTCTACCTGGGTCAGTATGGTGAATCCCTGCACCAGCTGGAGCTGGCCCTGCAGGCCTCGGATCTGACATCTTTTATAGAGGCACGGGTCGAGAGCAAGCGCGAGATCGTACGGGGATGGATACGTCAGTAAGCCCTGGCAGTCAGAAAATCGTTTATTTCCAATATTTGTCCGCAGCTTGCCATATCCGGGAAAATGGGTAATCTAGAGCGTCGTTCCACCTGCCCCGCCTGTAGCCATAGGCTTCCTGGCGACACATCAGGCGCGAACACCAGCAAGTCCCGAGACCAGATATCATTCTTGCCGCCTGAACAGGCGGCGAGCCTGGCCCCATCCGGACGGGTGCCGGCATAGCCCCTTTGCCTCCCGTCCCACATAACCCACCAGATCAATAAAGTCTTGGAGTCCTGACATGAACAACAAGCGTCGCGTATTTCTGAAAGGCACCCTGGCCGCCAGCGCCATGGGCGTCGCCGTCGGTGCGGGCATGCTCGCCCCCCGTAGCGTCCTGGCCGCATGGCCCGAGGCCGCCTTCGGCCCCCGTTCCGTCTCTGAGGCCGTCAAGGGCGCCATGGGCTCCGACTCCATGACCTCCGGTGACATCACCATCCGTGCACCCGACATCGCCGAGAACGGCGCCGTGGTGCCCATCACCGTGGAATCCGCCATCTCCGGTGCCACCGACATCGCCATCCTGGTCGCCACCGCCGGCTCCCCCATGACCTCCAGCTACAAGCTCGGTGAGGGCGCTCAGCCCTTCGTCTCCACCCGTATCAAGATGGGTGAGACCTCCGACATCATCGCTGTGGTCAAGGCCAATGGCCGACTCTACAACGCCTCCAAGGAAGTCAAGGTCACCATCGGCGGCTGCGGCGGCTAAGCCACTGCCCACCGACACCTTGATACCTATACGTATTAATTGAAGGAGACATCACCATGTCCAGCATTCGTGTTCGTGCTCAGATCGCCGGCGATACCACCACCGTGCGCGCCCTGATGAGCCACCCCATGGAAACCGGCCAGCGCAAGAACAAGGCCGGCGAGCCCATCCCCGCCCACTTCATCCAGGAAGTGGTCGCTGAGGTCAATGGCAAGAACGTCATGACCGCCTACTGGGGTCCCGCCATCTCCCGCAACCCCTACCTGTCGTTCCAGTTCACCGGCGCCTCCGCCGGCGACACCCTGAAGATGTCCTGGGTCGACAACAAGGGCGAGACCGACACCACCGAAGTACAGGTGGGCTAAGTCTCAATCTGTAAAAGCCGGGCTCCGCAAGGAGCCCGGCTTTTTTTGTGCCTGTCATAAAACCTTTGTCTCTCGCAAAGACGCCGGGAGCGCAAAGAAAGGCCAAGTATTCAAACGCCGTTCTTGGCGTCTTGGCGAGAGACCGTTCTTTGTGGGTAAGTTCAGAACCCGGCAGCCCGACACGGGGTATCATGACGCGATGCCCCCTCACCCCCTCGAAACCCTGCAAATCGACACCGGCCCCGAGCCACGCACTGCCATCCTCTGGTTGCACGGCCTGGGCGCTGACGGGCATGACTTCGAGCCCCTGGTGCCCATGTTGCGTATCCCAAAGGCCCTTCCGGTGCGGTTCGTTTTTCCCCATGCCCCGGTGCGGCCTGTGACTCTCAACGGCGGCATGGCCATGCGTGCCTGGTATGACCTGCTGAGCCTGGCCCCCAGGGTCGAGGAATCCGGCGCGGACCTTCGGGAATCCGTGGCCGCCATCCTGGCCCTGGCCGAGGGGCTGCGCGAGACCTGTCCGCGGCTGATCCTGGGCGGGTTCTCCCAGGGGGGCGCGGTGGCCCTGGCCACGCTGCTGTCCACGGGACTCAAGCCTGCGGGGGTGTTCGCCCTGTCCACCTACCTGCCGGATCTGGAGGCCGCCGGACTGCCGGTCCGGCCCGGTCCGCACCTGACGCCGGTCTTCCAGGCCCACGGCCTCTCCGACCCCATCATCCCCGTGGCCGCCGCCCGCAACGCGGTCCATGCCCTGCAGTCACTGGGTATCGATGTCCAAAGCCACGAGTACCCCATGGCCCATCAGGTCTGCGAGGAGGAGATCGGTGATTTCACCAACTGGCTACTTGCCCGCCTTTCCGACCAAGACACGCTGTAAGCCCCGTTAATCTCACCCCCGACATGGTCCGGCTGGCTTGATTGCCAGACCAATGGCATTCCATCGCCACCCTGAAACCCGCATATTGTTTAACTGACGGCACCATTAACTTGATAAATATCCAGCCGTAGGGCCTGGTTCTGGATTTACAAGCCATGTTTCCTCCCTGACCACGGTACGAACAGGGCGCCGGGGACAGGGATCAGGGGGAGCGCCATCACATGCGTACCGCAGCAACCAGCCTGCCCAATCACGTCGATAGCCCCTTGGCCAAACGGTCACGGTCCGCCATCCTGACGGGCTTTGGCGTGATGCTGGTCCTGGTGTTCACCATGACGGCCCTGGGTCTCTCCCACATGGCCTCGATCCATGATCGCCTCGAACTAATCGTGCATCAGCACAACGTCAAGACCGCACTTCTCAACAACATGCGCAACGCCGCCCGGGAACGCTCCGTCACCCTGTTGCGCCTCTCCATCACCACGGACCCCTTCGACCTGGACGCCGGTGTCATGGAGTTTCGCCAGATGGCCTCGCACTTCATGTTAAACCGCGAGCAGCTGATCGCCATGCCCCTGGGTCCCCGGGAACTGGCCCTGCTGGATGAATCCCGGGAGCTGACCCGCCGGGCTGTGGAGGTCCAGGAGCGGGTCCTGAACATGCTCCTGGCCGGGGACACGGAGCCGGCCTCCCACTGGCTGCTGGATCAGGCCATTCCCATGCAGAATCAGGTGCTTATCCACCTGGGTGCCATGTTGCAGCTGCAGCGCGAGGCCGGCTTGGAGGCGGTCGAGCAGACGGTCGCCCGGTATCGCGCTGCCATCTTCCTGATGTTGATCCTGGGCGGAGCCGCGTTGTTGCTGGGTGCGCTGGTGGCCCGCACGGTGGCGCGCCGTTCGGCGCGCGTGGAATCCGACCTGTTCCGGGAAAAGGAGCGCGCGCAGGTAACCCTGCACGCCATCGGCGACGCGGTGATCACCACCGACACCCGGGGCACGGTGGAGTACCTCAACCCGGTGGCCGAACACCTCACCGGCTGGCGCAATGAGCTGGCTCGGGGCCGCTCCCTGGCGGAGGTGTTTCGCACCCTGCGCGAGGGCAGTGGCGAGGCCATCGTGCACGCCCTGGTCGGTGCCCTGCCCGATGGCACGGCCTCCGGCCTGGATCAGGGCGCCATCCTGGTCTCCCGGGACGGGCGCGAATCGGCCATCGAGGAGGTCTCCGCCCCCATCCGCGACCGCGAGGGTCACATCATCGGCGCTGCCCTGGTGTTCCGAGACGTGTCCAAGGCCCGGGAGATGGCGCGCAAGCTGTCCTGGGCCGCCACCCACGACAACCTCACGGGCCTGGTGAATCGGGCGGAGTTCGAGCGCCGCCTGGATCTGCTGGTGACTACCTTACGCCAGGAAGGGCGCCATCACGCGCTGCTTTACCTGGACCTGGATCAGTTCAAGCTGGTGAACGACACCTGCGGCCATGGCGCGGGAGACAAGCTGCTGTGCCAGCTCACCACCCAGCTCCAGGCCCAGCTACGGGAGAACGACACCTTGGCGCGCCTGGGGGGCGACGAATTTGGCGTGCTGCTGGAGGGTTGCCCCCTGGAGCGGGCCGAGGCCATCGCCGAACAGCTGCGTTCCACGGCGGCGGAATTTCGTTTTCACTGGCAGGACAAGCTGTTCGCCGTGGGCGTGAGCATCGGCGTGGCGCCCATCTGCGATCCGCTCAAAAGCACCGCAAGCCTGATGAGCGATTCCGACGCCGCCTGTTACCTGGCCAAGGAACAGGGCCGCAACCGCGTCCACGTGATTCGCAACGACGACCAGGCCCTATCCCGACGCCAGGGGGAAATGAGCTGGGTGCAGCGCATCAGCGAGGCCCTGGAACAGGACCACTTCTGCCTCTATCACCAGCACATCGTGCCGGTGTCCGGCGAGGGACTGCGCCACACGGAGGTACTGTTGCGCATCTGCGATGAGGACGGCGGCATCATCTCGCCCATGGCCTTCATCCCGGCCGCTGAACGCTATGGCCTGATGCCCGCCGTGGACCGCTGGGTGATCGCCGGGGTGTTGCGCCACCTCCAGGACCCGAATTCCGACAACCACGGTCTGTATGCCATCAACCTCTCCGGTCAGTCCCTGTGCGACAACCAGATGCTCGGCTATATCGTGGACTGTTTGCATCAGACCGGGGTTGATCCGAACCGGGTCTGCTTCGAGATCACCGAAACCACCGCCATCGCCAATCTGGACCAGGCCAGCCGTTTCATCTCCGTGCTTCGGGAGATGGGCTGTCGTTTTGCCCTGGATGACTTCGGCACCGGCATGTCTTCCTTCGGTTACCTCAAACAGCTGAAGGTGGATTACCTGAAGATCGATGGCAGCTTCGTACGCGACATCGCCGACGACCCCATCAGCCGCGCCATGGTGGAGAGCATCAACCACATCGGACACATCATGGGCATTGAGACCATCGCCGAATGCGTCTCCCACGAGGCGCTGATGCATCACCTGCGGGACATCGGCGTGGACTTCGCCCAGGGTTTCGGGCTGCATCTGCCGGAGCCCCTGGATGGCAGCGCCGCCATGGCCCCGGAAACGAAAAAGGCCGGGGCCCATAGGGCCCCGGCCTAGTGTCCTGAGTCAAAGATTCGTTGCATTTCAGAGCCCCGCACATGACCCAAGGCAAGGCGCGGGCCGCAGGCAATGGCAAGCCCTTGGCAAGGACCGCAACGCCGCTTTGGGTCATTGTGCGGGGCTCCCTGCGGGCGGGCCTGTACGGGCGCTCG